>JBKPDZ010000086.1:0-8272 GCA_046728135.1 Gemmatimonadota bacterium
TGGCCTGGCACGATTTCCCGGTGAAATTACTGCCCCCATGATCAGTTGGCTCGGCGATTGGGCGAACCTGCTGCTGCGCTGGGCGCATTTCATCGCCGGCATCGCCTGGATCGGCAGCTCCTTCTACTTCATCTGGCTGGACCGCGCGTTGACCAAACCCGAACAGCCGAAACCCGGGGTCGAAGGCGACCTGTGGATGGTCCACAGCGGCGGGTTTTATCAGGTGGAGAAGCGCCGTCCGAGTCCAGGCGAGGTCCCGCCGGTGCTGCACTGGTTCAAATGGGAAGCGATGCTGACGTGGCTCACGGGGATCGCCCTCCTCATTCTGGTCTTCTACCTCAGCACCGCATACTTGCTCGATCCAGGCGTCTCAACGATTGGCCGCGGCGCGGCGATCGCGCTCGGAATCGGCTCGATCATCCTTGGATGGCCGGTGTACGACGGGCTCTGGCGTTCACCGCTGGCCCGCCGCTCCCCGGTCATCGCCTCGGGCGTTTCACTGCTGCTCCTCGTCGCGATCACGGTCGTGATGTGCCGGCTACTCTCCGGCCGCGCCGCCTTCATGCACATCGGCGCGCTGCTCGGCACCATCATGGTCGCGAATGTCTGGTCGCGAATTCTGCCCGCCCAGCAGCAGATGCTCGACGCGACCCGGGCAGGCCGGCCCGCCGACTTCACGCTCGGCGAACAGGCGAAGCAGCGATCGGTGCACAACAGCTACATGACGTTCCCGCTGCTGTTCATCATGCTCTCGAATCATTTTCCGGCGACCTATGCGGGCCCGCTTAACTGGCTCGTGCTGTTATTGCTCTGCGTCGCGGGAGGCGCGGTGCGGCACGCGATGATTGGGCGCGGGCCCGCCGCGCGCTGGGCGCTGGCCCCGGCCGCGGCGGCGCTGGCCGCGGCGATGTTTTTCTCGACGCCCAAAGGAGCCGCCGCAGATTCCGCGCCGTCCTTTGCCGCTGTGCGCGCAGTCATCCAGCAGCGCTGCCAGCCCTGTCACTCCCAGTATCAGACCGACCGCTCGCTGGGGCCCGCGCCGGGCGGCGTCACGTTCGACACGCCGGAAAGCATCGCCCGGCTGGCCGAGCGCATCCGCGTCCGCGCAGTCGAGACCAGGACGATGCCGCTCGCGAACAAGACCGGCATCACCGAAGCGGAGCGGGAGCTCCTCGGCCGCTGGATCGCCGCAGGCGCCCCGCTCCGCTGATCAGCGCGCGCTCAAATCCGCCGTCGCGAGAAACCGCGGCGGCCGTCGCGGCTTCGCGGCCTGCTCGTACCCATAGGCCAGCTTGATCAGCAGCGCCTCGGTCCACGGCTTTCCGATGAAGGACATCCCCACCGGCAGGCCGAAGGAGTAGCCCGCGGGAACGGTGATCGTGGGGTAGCCGGCCACCGCCGCGATGCTCGAGTTGCCGCCCCCACCGGAGCAGTCGCCGTTGATCAGATCGATCAGCCAGGCCGGCCCGCCGGTCGGCGCCACAATCGCATCGAGCTTGTCTTTGGCGAATGCCACATCCACGCCTTCCGTGCGCGACAGCCGCCGACAGTGCGCCAGCGCCTCGATGTAGGCGTCGTCGGTGAGCGGACCCTTCTCCTGCGCCTGGATGAAGGTCTCCTGGCCGAAATACGGCATTTCAGTGTCTTTATGCGCATTGTTGAATGCGATCAGGTCGGCCAGAGTTTTCATCTTGTTCGCCGAGCCCAGTGCCGCGAGATAGGCATTCAGATCGGCTTTGAGCTCGTATAAAAGGACCGCAAATTCCTGGTCTCCATAATCGCGCATGTGGGGAACCTCCACGGGATCGACCAGGACCGCGCCCTGCGCCTTGAGCACGTCGAGCGCCGCGTTCACGATGCGGTCGCCTTCGGGAGAGCCGAAGGCGGCGCGCGCCACCCCGATGCGTGCGCCCTTCAGGCCGTTGGGATCGAGCGCCTTGGTGTAATCGGGGACTGTCGCGGGCGCGGCCGCTGTCGCCGGATCGCTGGGGTCGGCGCCGGCGAGCGCACCGAGTAGGATTGCGGCATCGGTGACCGTCCGGCACATGGGGCCCGCCGTGTCCTGGCTGTGCGCGATCGGGATGACGCCGGAGCGGCTGACGAGTCCGACCGTGGGCTTCAGCCCCACGAGCGAATTTGCGCCCGACGGGCAGACAATGGAGCCGTCGGTCTCCGTACCGACGCCCACCGCCGCAAAACTCGCCGCGATCGCAGCACCGGTCCCCGAGCTCGAGCCGCAGGGATTGCGATCAAGCGCGTAGGGGTTTCGACACTGGCCGCCGCGGCCGCTCCACCCCGATATCGAGTGACTGGAACGAATGTTCGCCCACTCTGACAGATTGGTTTTCCCGATGATCACGGCCCCCGCGGCTCTGAGGCGTGCGACGAGCGCGGCGTCACGCGGGGACGGGACGCCGACGAGCGCGAGGGACCCAGCCGTCGTCATCATCCGATCGGCCGTCGCGATATTGTCTTTGATCAGCACAGGAATGCCGTGCAGCGGACCGCGCACGTGACCAGCCTTGCGCTCGGTATCCAGCCGGTCCGCGGCCGGAAGCGCATCGGGATTCGTTTCGAGTACCGCATGGACCTTCGGATCGAGCTCGGCGATGCGGGCGAGGTAGGCGGCGCAAATGGAGCGCGACGTACGCCCGCCGGTGCGCATGGACTCCTGGAGCAGTGCGATGGTCGTTTCTTCCAGGTCAAATGCCTGGCCGAAGTGGAGGGGCGTACCATGCTGCGCCCCTACCATCCGTTGCGGCCCTGCAGGGTTCGACATCATCGATCCGGCAACCGCACCAGCACCGTATTTCAGGAAAGAGCGCCGACTCAGATCGACCGTCATGAAGTCCTCCAATAGAGGCCAGGGGAGAGGGGGCCACGTAGTCTGATTCCGTGATTTCCAGTGCGCCAGATCACGTGATTTCGAGCACGGTTCCGGCCTGAGACCTTGCGGTAATGTGCGCGTGATGAATTTTGTGGCAGCCCACGGAGGGATGGCGTCCTGACTTTTCTCCGATTTTCGTGGTTCTCGAGCATCCGCACCAAGATGCTGATGTTCGCCGTCCTCGCGACGCTGCTGCCGTCGCTGACGACGGTGTGGATTTCTTACGTCGAAAACACACGCGCGCTGCAGGCCAAAGCCTCCGAGGAGTTGCTCGGCGTCAGCGCGCAGGCAACGCGCGAAGTCGACCTCTGGACCAAGGAGCTGCGCTACGATCTGCGCGTCTTCTCGAGCTCCTATGAGGTCACCGAAAACCTGGAGCGAATCCCGGTCGTCAACGGCGAGACCGTCCACGCGGGCATCTATTTCAAGCGGCTGACCGATTATCTCAACTCGGTGCGCGACCGCTTCCCCGACTACAGCGAGCTCATGGTCCTCGATCGTCACGGCCACGTCGTGGCAACCAGCGCGTCGCAGCCTCGCCCCGTACCGCTCGCCGCCGACTGGGCGTCGTCGCTGACGCGCAACGACTGGGCGCTGGGCACACCATACTGGGACTCCGCCGGCACGCACGCCGAAATGCTCGTCTCCGTGCCGATCGAATCTGGGGGTGGCGGCGGCGGAGGGGAGGGACATCGGGGTCGCGGTGCCGGCGGAGGTCGCCTCCTCGGTGCCCTCGCTTCCCGCGTGAGCCTGCGCACGGTCGCCGACACGCTGCGACGCTTCGCCCCCGGGGAGACGGGACAGATCTACCTGATGACCCGCACCGGCCGGCTCATCGTCAGCTCGAAGGGCAGCTCGCAAGAGCTCATGCACGAGGGCTACGCGCGGGACGCCACCAACGGTCTGCTCTCGCACGGTGGCCGCGCCGTGCAGTTCTCCAGTTTCACGGGTGACCAGGTGGTCGGCAGCGTGCGCCTCGTCCCGGCGCTGGACTGGATCGTAGTGTCGGAGATTCCGACGGCCGAAGCGTTCAGCCAGGTCGCGCGCTTGCGGAACGTCACGCTGGGCATCGTGCTCCTGCTGCTGGCCGTCGTCGGGGCGCTCGCCTATTTGCTGAGCCTGCTGATCGTGCGACCGCTCGACCGTCTCACGCAAGCGGCCGGCAAGGTCGCCAAGGGCGATCTCGATGTCGACCTGCCCGTGACCACCGGCAGCGAGGTCGGCTATCTGACCGAAGTCTTCAACAACATGGTCGCCCGACTGCGCGATAGTCGCACGAAGCTGGAGCGCCTGTCGGTCACCGATCCGCTCACCGGCTTGTTCAATCGGCTGAGGATGATGGAAGTGCTCGAGAACGAAGTCCGCCGCTCGCGCCGCCTCCACCACCGCTTTGCGGTCGTCATGGCCGACATGGACTTGTTCAAGAAATACAACGACGAGCACGGCCATCCCGCGGGTGACGAGGTCCTGAAGCGCGTGGCCGCCATCATGCGGGAGGCGAGCCGCGACGTGGATTTCGTGGCGCGCTATGGCGGCGAGGAATTCCTGATCATGTTGCCCGAGACGCAGCTCGAGGGCGCCACCGAGTACGCCGAGCGCATTCGGAAGAAATTGGCGAAGGAAACGCTACCGGTGGGCAAGATTACGCTGAGTCTAGGCGTCTCCGCCTTCCCCATGCACGGCGACACGCCCGATCAGTTGATCGCGGAAGCGGATGCTGCGCTGTACCTGGCGAAACGCGCCGGGGCCAACCGCGTCATCGCCGCCGCGCGTCCCAAGGTCTCGGCCACCTAAGGCCGCCGGCCGATCAGCGTCTGGTGGATCCACCCGGACCGGTCGCCGTCATCCTTGATGCGCACCCACTGATCGACAAACGAATAGGCCACGATGGGTACGGCAGTTTCGAGGGTGAAGAGAACTTTGAACCCCGCGCCTGGTCCGTCTCTCACATTCGCGCGACCGGTCGTCTGCAGCCGGAGTGGCAGCGCGAATGGCGTCTCGCCTTTGCGCACGGCACCGCCACGGTCGTCGGTTGCGACCCGGCCCTGCCCGGCCGCGGCGGCATTCTTCGCTTCGGTCGCCAAATAGAGCGCGCCCGCGTAGTTCTGCTGGTCGAATTCCGTCGTCGCGAGCTGCAAGAGCTGCGTGCCCTGCGCGTATTCGGGCGGCGTGGGTGCTGGCGCGTTGTTCCCGCTCGCCGAACGAAGCGCCTGCAGTGCAATCTCCGCTTCCGCCATGCCGGAGGCCGCTTCGGCGCGTGTCGCGAGCGATTGCAATTTGGCCATCGCCCGCACCACCTCGCGCCGAGCATCGTCCAGCCGTTGCTGCAGCTCCTCCACCTGCGCCGCCTGCTCGAGGACCTTCAGGTCCAGGCGGGCCGCGCGTTGCTCGAGCGCCGTGTCTCGCACGAACACGGGTTGGCGCGCGACGCGTGCGGTATCGCGCGACGTCCGAATCGGAGGCGGGTTGCCCGGCCGTGGATGCCGGCAAGCGGTCGCCGCGGCGAAGACGAGCAGCAAGAGGAAGAGGCGCATAAGGCGACTAAGTTGCACGCGCGCGCGGGATCGTTCAACTGCGACACTTGACTTCACCGTGCCCGCTGGTGATGCTACGCGCGAGCGAAGGGGCCACGGCACGGTGCCGTGTGCTGGACACCAGTGGACTGATCGAGGACCTGGGCTGTCGCTGCGGTCCTCGCGTCGTTTCTGGGTCGAGCTTCTCACTCTGGAAGGACTTATGGAAGTTACGCTGACCGAGACCGACCGGCTGGAAGTCGTCTTGAAGAGATTCCACCGCGCGATCACCAAGGCTGGGCTCTTCCAGGATATGAAGAAGAAACGTTTCTACGAGAGCCCCGCCGTTCAACGGCGGCGCAAGAGCCAGGCCGCTCGCCGCCGGAACCGTAAACACTAGGGAGTAACGGACAGATGGCACGTATCACCGGTACCGTGAAGTGGTTCAACGACGCCAAGGGGTTCGGCTTCATCACGCCCGAGAACGGCGGCAAGGACTGCTTCGTGCACCACACCGCGATCCAGGGTGAAGGGTTCAAGTCGCTCAGCGAAGGCCAGCGCGTGGAGTTCGAAATCGTGCAGGCGCAGAAAGGCCCCGCGGCGCAGAACGTCGTGAAGCTGTAAGCCACCCACGGAACCAGCAGTCGCACGGCGCCACCCCCACCCGGGGGCGGCGCCGTCGAATTTTAGGCCGCTCGACCGTCCGGCGTCTGGTCGTCGTCGGGGCCGCCGAGCATCGGCGGATGCTCATACACGACGGGAGGCGCACAGGTGCACGCGGCGGCGTGCGGCGTGGCGAATTGAGCGCTGACGCGGGGCGCCCGGTACTCGATCTTCGTGGCGTCCTGGATGACGCCGCCGCAGAAGTGGCAGTGGATCTGCGACATGGTGCCCACCTCCAAGCGGGCGCGGGGCCGCACCTACCATTCACTCGCGACCCCGAAAAAGGCAAGCGCACAAGGGGGCGTGGGGAGGGGAACGGGGGACGGAGGAGGGTTAGACGCCGTTTTGGTCGCCTCATCCCAAAGGATGAGGCCGGAACCTTCCCGCCCGGCTTGACTAATACCTTGGGAATTGCTCAACCTATGTCGCAATGACCAAGCGAATTCAGATCCTGGTAATCGAAGACAATCGGCTGCTGCGGGACGGTCTCGCGGGACTGCTCGACTCCCAAACCGAATTCAAGGTCGTCGCCACCGCCGAGGGCGGGTCGACGGCGCTGCAGCGACTCCAGGAACACAAGCCGAACGTCGTGCTCGTCGACGCCGCATTAGGCCGCAACCGCAGCCAGCGGCTCGTGGAAAGCATCAAGGAAGCAGCGCCGCACGCGCGGATCATCATGATGGACGTGGAGCCGGAAGAGGAAGACGTCATCGACTTCATCAAGCGCGGCGCAAACGGCTTCATCTCGAAAGACGCCGCGCTCGAAGATCTGGTGCACACGATCCGACAGGTTGCAAACGGCGGTGACGTCGTGCCGTCCGCGCTCACCGGCACGCTCCTCTCTCACATTGCCAAACAGGCTTCCGTGCTGCGCAACACCCCGATGATGGCCTCGGTGCGCATGACCAGGCGCGAGCAGCAGATCACGGACTTGATCGCCGAGGGGATGAGCAACAAGGAAATCGCGCAGCGACTCAACATCGCGACCTATACGGTGAAGAGTCACGTGCACAACATCCTCGAGAAACTCGCCTTGCACAGCCGCCTGCAGATCGCGGCGCACGCGCACAAGAAGACGCCCCCGAAGGGCGACCGCAGGAAGTTCGTTCGCTAAGCACGGGAGGCGGTCGAGGAGACTTATGATCAAGCTCGCGGCGGCCCTAGTCTGTCTTGCGGCGGCGCCCCTGGCCCCGGTGACAGCTCAGCGGCCCACCACCGGCCCCACGCCAGCGGCCGGCACCGCATCGCGGGCGCTGGGACCTCGCCTCACACCGGAGTTCAGGAGCTATCAGGCACCAGAGTCGCAGCGGGAAACCGCCGCGTCCGCAGCGGCCGCCTCCGACCGCGTCACGATATCGATTTCGACCTTAGGACTCATCGTCCTGGGGCTTGTGCTCATCCTCTTGCTATCATGACGCAGCGCTAATGAGAGAAGTCGACCTTGGGAGCTGCAGCCGCACCGGGCGTTTGTAATTCGAAATACGCCCGAGCTTTCTTGCCGAGCACCTTCGCCGTGAGCACCTGCGGGAAGCGGCGGATATACGCGTTGTACGTGTTCACGCTTTCGTTGTAGTCCTGCCGAGCGACGGCGATCCGGTTCTCCGTCCCCTCCAGCTGGTCCTGCAAGGCGCGAAAATTCTCGTTGGACTTGAGCTGGGGATAATTCTCGGCGATCGCGATCAGCCGGCCGAGCGGCGCGGTGAGGGCCGCGTTGGCGGCGGCCATCTGTTGCAGATCGCCGCTTTGCACCGCCCCCGCCAGCTTGGCACGCGCTTCCGCCACCTGTATGAAAATCGTTTGCTCCTGCTTCGCGTAACCCTTCACCGTTTCGACGAGATTGGGGATCAGATCGGCGCGACGCTGCAGCTGCACTTTGATCTGGGATTCGGCGGCGTTCACCCGCTCGTCCATGGTCTGAATCGTGTTGTAGCCGCAGCCAGTAAGGAGTGCGAGTGCAAGGGGAAGATACGCTTTCACAAAGGGTTCCTTTCCATGCGGTTGACGTACTCCGCCGTGCGAGTCACCGCGTCGAGATACGCAGCGGGCTCCGGCAAGGTGTCAGGGGCGAATCCTATCAACGCGGCGGCGTCGCGCACCAGCGCCTCAGAGGCGGCGGGAACGCTGCGACCCGCCAGCCGCAGCACCGCGCGGAGCATCGTCAAGAAACTGGACTGCGTCTCGCGAACGACGCGCGCGAGCTGCTTGGGCG
>JBKPDZ010000087.1:0-24590 GCA_046728135.1 Gemmatimonadota bacterium
GGCTGGAGCAGTCCGGTCTCCCAGGACGCGGTCTCGCTCCACGCCGACGCGCGACCTTTCCCATCCCAGACACGCACCCGCCAGGCATAGCGCGTCCGCGACGCGAGCGCCGGACCGGCGTACGTCACGAATACCGAGGAATCGGCGGCGATGCGTCCAGAGTCCCAGAAAAGACGATCGCCGCGCGTAACCTGCAGCTGGTAGGCAGCCTGTACGGTATTGCGCTCCGCGCTGGTGATCTTCCAACTAAGCCGCGGTGCCGGGGCATCGATGCCCAGGGGATTCGTGAGATACTCCACCCGCACCCCAGTCACACTGAGTGACGGCTGTTGCATCGCAGCAACAAGCAGGATCGAGGCGATCATCGGGGCGGTGACCAGGACAGGCGGCGCGTGGGTATTAGGAGTGTATGGCGACAGCGCGTACAATCTTCCTTCTGACCGCGCTCCTCTATTGGGCGGGATGCTCGGGTATGTCGCCGACCGATCCTGCGGAAGGCACAGGGCCCGTCGTTGCCCGCTACGCCCTGACGGCGCAGGATGGCACCGCGCTGCCCTGCTGCGCCGTCGACAGTGGCAACGTGCAGATCACCGTCGTAGGTGGGGCGCTCACGTTTCGCGGCCCGGCAGGCTACGCGGATACCGTGTTCACGCCGGCGGGGCCGGCGTCTCGGGCGTGTGTGCACGGGGTCCCCAATGGCGCAAACGTCAACACCTTCACTCACATCGTTACCCTCGTCGACGGCACGCGCTACCTCCAGCTCCCTTGCGACCGCGGCACGTACACACTAGTCGTGATGCGCCAGCTCCACCACCCCGACGGCTCGTCCGCTACCGACAGCGTTACCGTTTCCTCCGGAACCTTCACCGCGGAGCCCGATATTGTGGATCTGGCCGACTCGCATAGCACCGGCTCGTTCACCTCGTCGGTCACGGGAGCGACGATCGTTGTGACAGGGCCGGCCCATCAATACCGCTTCGATCCGGGAAATTGACGTCGCTTCAGCCGCTCCGTCCAAACTGCCGCGTGTACTTCACGATCAACGACCGGGCCTGAGGCCGATCCCACCGGAAGAAGCCGTCGGCTTCCTGCCCTTCGTTAAACACCACAAACAATCCCGTGCCCGCCGTGCTGAGCCAGCCGAAGCGCGCGTTCGCCGTCCAGACGCGGGCCTGGTTGCTGTATTGCACCAGCGTCTGGACCATGATGCGCGGGGTGAAGAAGTAGGCGATGCGCGGCGCGATCAGCACGCGCGTGAAGCTACCCTCATCCAGGCGCACGTCGTTGTACTCGACGAGCACAGAGGTGGTGAGAGAGCTACCGTGCCGAGCGCCGAGGGTCACGCTGCCGCCGCGCCGCGTGCCGTCATAGAACCCACCCACGTCGGCGCGCAAGAGCAACGAGAGCGGCGCGCTCGGATTGGTGCCGAAGTCGAAACCCATGGAGGTGTAGTCGTACGAGCCCACCGGCAGCGTCACGTTGCGCGCGATCGCGAACGGCTGCTGGAGACCCTGGTGCTCGATGTTCACTTCGGGGCCGATCATCGCTCCACTGGCGAGCGACCACTCGGTGATGTCGATGTGGATACGATCTTCCTGCCGATAGCCGTCGAGCCCGTAATAGCCGCGATAGCCGAGGTGCGGATGCCAATCCCTGAACAGCGTGCTGTTCGGATACCGGTGCTTCCACATCACAGTCGTCTCGTAGAACCGATAACCGCCGCGGCGATTCAGGAATCCCACCTCGGGATCGAAGTCACGCCCGACCTGGATGATCCGGGCGAGATTGCTCCATGAGCCCGTCTCGTATCCGAGCCGCGCGCTGTACGCGCCCGCGTCGCCGTCAGGGCCCGGCGTGGCCGATGCCGCTGCCCACCAGTCGATGGTCCAGGCGTCGCGAATCCCGATGCGGCCGTCGACCGCGTACACGCGATTCCAGTCTTCAGGGTGCGACGTCGCCATGCGCTGCACGGCGATGACGCCGATGCGGGAGCGGGCCGCGAGCTCGCGCTGCAAGCGCAGGACGGAGTAGGCCTCTGCTGACTGCGTCGTCGATCGGTCCGTGAAGATCTGCAGCGCGCCCACCGTGAAGTCGCCGACGCGTCCGGTCAGCCGCCCGCCGCCCAGGATCGAGACCGGCTGGCCGAGGGTGTCGATACCGATGCGTCGCGTGAAGAACAGATCGACGGCCTGTGGCGTGCCTGCCGAGAAAATGCCGGCATTCTCGAGAAAGAAGGGTCGCTTCTCCGGAAAGAAGAGTGGAAACCGCGTGAGGTTGGTCCGCTGCTCGTCCACCTCGACCTGCGCGAAGTCGGTGTTGTAGGTGAGGTCGAGGGTGAGACTCGGCGTGACGCCGTACTTGAGCTCACCGCCGACGTCCCCGCGCTCGCGCGCTTCCGGATCGATGGCAAAGTTTCGTTCCACGCCCGAGAGCGCGTACGGCGTCACTGTCCACACTCGCCGCGAGGGCACCTGCACGCCCTGCAGCGTGCCGGCATGTGACACCTTCATCAGGCTGAACTGCCGCGGCACGAAGGACCAAAATGCTTCTTCGTTTTTGCGGCGAATGCTGCGGACGAGATTCAATCCCCATGTCTGCTGCTCCCCCGCACCATAGCGCAACGTCGTAAATGGAATGCGGAACTCGGCGTACCAGCCCGCCGAGTCGACCGAGGTAGCGACGGTCCAGGTACCGTCCCAGTTGAGGTTGAATCCGCCGAGCGAGCCGGCCACCGCCCGCGTCTGGCCGGGCAGCTGGATGCCGCCGCCCTCCCCTTCGTTCACGACCTGTGCGTCGTACTCGATCGCCGCCGGTGTGGTCGTGAAGACGAAGCCGTTTTGCCGGTCGTGGTAGGTATCGAGCAGGATGCCGAAGTAGTCGCTCTTCGAGATGTCGCCGTCGCGCACCTTCTCGCCGGCGACAATTCCGCCATGATCCGAGTCGTAGAGCCACGCACCGACGTACAACGCCTGGCCGTCCGTGATAATGCGAACTTCCGTTCGTTCGGTGACTGGCGCGCCCTCGTGCCGCTCGCGTTGTACGAATCCGGTGATGGGCTCGACCATCTGCCAGACGGAGTCGGTCAGACGCCCATCGATGATCGGCGGCGTGGCCACGACCCGGGCGCGCGCGATGCGCGTTGAGTGGCTGGACGAGAGAGCATCGGAAGCGGCTGCCTGGGTGGCAGACAGGGACCGCGACACGAGCAGCGCAAGGCCGAGAGCAACGCCAGAGAGGCGGCACATGCGGCCGCTCATTCGGGTCACCGGAACTATCGTGACTGTGCTCACGCCCAAGTAAAGTAGCAGCGGACTAACGTATTGAGCGACCCAGAGGCAGCGTCGCGCGGGTATTGGCTCGTTGCGGCGCTGCAACGCCCCAGGACGGTGGGTCGCTCACTATACATAGGGGAGGTTGCATGCGTACCACGTATTGCCTGGCGGCCGTCCTGGCTGCAACGATTGGCGCGACGGCTGCTGCGGTCGCGCAGACCGGAAACGGCGCTCCCAGTGGGGCGCACTACAGTCTCAATATCGTCGGTGTGCCGCGCGCCAAGAGTGCCAATCCGGACTGGACCAGTGGGCACGTCATCTTCGTCAGCCTCGGAAGCAAGGATGTCAGCGTCAGCACGAAGATCCTCCTCAGTCAAAATGCCGATGGAGTGTTCGACGTGCTCGATAAGAACGGGACCGATGGGGAAGCGTCGTTCTCCCTCCCGGCTCCGGGCACCTACACAGTCTGGGCGCGCGCGCTCGGTAAGCCGGGCGGGCAGGCCAAGATCACGACGTGCGCAACCGACATCGACATCAACACGGCAGGCGTGATCTGCTCGACCCAGAACGAGGTCTTTGTTCGCGACAAAGGCAAGAGCAGCTTCCGCAACGTAACGGACGCGCTCACGACGATCGTGCTCGACCCGGTCGCCAACGCCGACGCGGTAACCGCTTGCGGTGGCACGACCGTGAGTCTCTTCGATCCGTGCCTGCAAGGGTTCTTCTGGGAGTTCGACAACAACGGGTTGAAGCTGTTGCAAGTGCGCTTCTATCTGAACGCGCCATAGCGATTGATCAAGGGAGTGGCGAGCGAGCCGGCGGACATCCTCCGCCGGCTTTTCGCTTTCCCCCCTGTTCAAGCTGGTCTCCCCCTGGCCTAGTGCAACGGGCCGATGCGCGACAGTTTGCGGTGAGTTGAGAAGAACGAGCAACCATCGGCTTCAAGGAGTGGTCATGAACGACCCCACCCGCCGCGAGTTTCTTCAAACCACCGCCGCCATCGGACTTGGGCTAGCGGTTGCCCCTGATGCGTCGTCTGCCCAGACGCCCGCTCCCGGCCCAACCACGCTGTTCGCCGCGCCACCGCTCGAGCGCGTGCGCATCGGCTACGTCGGCGTTGGCGGACAGGGGACCGTGCACGTCGAGAACCTGCTCAAGATCGAGGGCGTCGAGCTCAAAGCGATCTGCGACATCGTCGACTGGAAGGTCGCGCGCGCGCAGGACATGGTCGTGGCGGCCGACCAACCGAAACCCGCCGGCTATTCACGCGGGCCGCGCGACTTCGAGCGCATGTGCGCCGAGCAAGATCTCGACCTCGTGTACACGGCGACGCCGTGGGAGTGGCACGTGCCGGTCCTGCTCGCTGCGATGAAAAATGGTAAACACGCCGTCACCGAAGTGCCCGCGGCGATGACCGTAGACGATTGCTGGCAGCTCGTCGACACGGCCGAGCGGCTGAAGAAGCATTGCGTCATGATGGAGAATTGCTGCTACGATCGCCGCGAGATGTTGGCTCTCAACCTGGTGCGCAAGGGCGTGCTCGGCGAGGTGCTGCACGGCGAATGCGGGTATCTGCACGACCTGCGGGGCATCAAGTTCGCGAAGGAAGGGGAAGGCTTGTGGCGGCGCGCCTGGTCGCAGGCCCACGACGGCAATCTCTACCCCACGCACGGCCTAGGGCCCATAGCCCAGTGCATGGACATCAATCGCGGCAACCGATTCGACTTTCTCGTGTCGATGAGCTCGAACCACCGCGGCCTGGAGGCGTTCGCCGCCGACCATTTCGCGGATGCGGACCCGCGGCGCCACGAGACCTACAAGTTGGGCGACGTCAACACGACGCTCATCCGTACCGTCCAAGGGCAGACGATCTTTCTCAGCCACAACACCAACAACGCCAGGCCCTACAGCCGCATCAACCTCGTGCAAGGCACCAAGGGGATCATTCAAGGATGGCCTGACCGGATTTACGTCGAAGGCCGGAGTCCCGAGGATGAGTGGGAGCCGCTCGATCGCTACTACACGGAGTTCGAGCACCCGCTCTGGAAGTCCGAGCGCGTGCAACACGCGACAGCCGGGCACGGCGGCATGGATTTCCTCGAGGATTGGCGGCTGATCCAAGCCTTGCACAAAGGCTTGCCGACCGATCAGAACGTGTACGACGCCGCGGCGTGGAGCGCGATCGTGGAGCTGACGGAACGGTCCGTCGCAAGTCGCGGGAAGTCGCAGGATGTCCCCGATTTCACGCGCGGCGCGTGGCAACGCGTCCCGCCGCTCGGGATCGTCGAAGCGTAGACTTGCAGAAGGTCCTGAGACGCTCTAACGTCTCCCCGGACAAGTCACCAGGGCGGGTCGTGCCGGAGGCCGTCAAATCGCGCTACGTCATCCAGCTCGAGCGCCCGGGCGAGCGGGTGGACATGGAGTTCGTCCGCACCCTGCTCGGCGGCACCGGCGTCGAGCTCGACGCCGGATACGGGCCGGTTCCCGTCAACCCCAGCCTCGGACGTTTCGTGGTGCGGGGCTTCGCGTCGCCCGAAGCCCGCGCGCTCGCGGAGCGGATCCCCGGAATCAGGTTCTTCGCGGACGTGCGGCAGCAGCCCGCCGAATGACACGCGCCCGTCTTGGCTGCTTCGTGCCGAGGCCGAGCGCCCGCGTCGCGGCGGCAGCGTCGATCACTCCATAACCCAGGTCGTAGTCCCAGCCGCGCCCGGCCAGGTCGCGGGCGCTGCGCTGCAGTGCGCCCTTGAGCTGCGCGGGTGTGAGCGCCGTCGCGGGGAAGCGCTGGCGCAACGCCGCGGCGACGCCCGCGGCCACGGGGCTTGCGGCCGACGTGCCGCCGTCCACCGGCCAGACGCCCGAGCCCTTGAAGTGGCTGAAGCCTGCGAGGTCCGGCTTGCGGGTGTGAAGGCCCCCCGGCCCCTGCGACGAATAGCCGAGGCGTCGATCGGTGACGGTGACGGCCGCGACGGTAACGACGTCGGGGTGGGAATTCGCGCCGTGGATGCTCTGGCCCGGCCCGATGTCGGCGGTGCCGCAGCGGCCGTCGGGGCAGGGCTTGCCACAGTTGCCCGCGGCGAAGAACACGTCGGCGCCCGCCGCAACCAGGCTGCCGGTGATCTGATTAAAGGGATGGTCGGGATTGGCGCTGTAGTTTTCGGGTGAGCCGATCGGTGCGTCTTCAGAGCGGTCGAACATCCCCCAGCTGTTGTTCACCACCCAGCGGCCCCCGCCCGGGTTCGCGTTCACCCGTTCGATCAGATCGGCGAAGGCGGCGATAGCGTCCGACAGGAACGCTGCCCACGTCCCCGCCTGGGTTCGCAGCAACGCGTAGTCGTAGATCTTCGCCTCCGGCGCGGCGATGCGCACATCGTAGGCCACCATCGTCCCGTGATCGGGCTTGGCCGAGCCCGGCACGTAGTCCGACACGGGGGCCCAGCCGCCGGCCACGGGGATGCGGCTGCCGGCGATACCGGTATCGACGACGGCCACGTGGACCCTTTTCCCGGTCAAGCCGTGCGCGCGCAGGGCTGACACGCCGACCCGGCGCGCCACGTCATCCGCCGTGCCGACGGCGCTGCTGCCGCAATAGGCGGAGGGGAAAACCGACACGGCGGGGTCGGCGAAGACGCCGACGACATCCATCCCGCGCTCTCGGCGCAGGCGGTGCACGGCCTCTTCGTCGTCGAAGATCGCGCGCACGGCGTAGGTATCGATCGGCCCGCCCTCGGCGCGCGCATAGCGGAACCCGCGGGCGGCGGGCCGCTCCGCAGGTGAGCCCAAGCGCCCCGCGACGCGGACGGGGTGGTATGTGTCGTCGAGGGCGAAACCAGCGACGTGGAGCAGCTTCTCCAGCTCCACGCCGGCGGGGCCGAATGACCGGCTCCGCCAGGCGCGGTGCAGCGACTCGCCCTTACCGACTAGCACAATACGCCGCGGCATCGGTGGACCTCCCGAGTGGCGTGGTCAGGGCGCTGGGGTCCCATACCCGGCACCAGCGGCAAGGATTCCTCGGCGTCCCAAAGCGAGTAGCAAGGTCTTGCCCGGCACTTGATGTTAGGGTGTCCCCCGGCTATGCCGGCTCCCGGGAAACGCCTACGTTTGCCGTTGAGCCCGGTATGTCCAGGCGCGTCCCTCCGTCCGCCGCGGATTCCCGGGAGTCACGCGCGTCTGCGCGCCCAAGTCGCCGAGCCTCCTCCCAGGAATCCCTACCCAACCTCGCGCCCGCGGGGCTGATCTATCGCCTCGTCCATTGTGCGGAGCCAGGACTGGTTCGTGAGGTACGCCTCGTCGATCCCGACGCCACGCTCCTCACCGACTGGTCCGACTTCGCGGACGCCTACCCTCGGGCCGACGTGAACCTCGTCGTTTGCGGTGCGCCGGAAGCCAGTGACCTGCCGGCGCGGTTGGCCGAGGTGGCGGGGAAGCACCGCCTCCCGTCCTTGATCGTGATCACGCAGGTGGACGCCGAGCACCTGCTTCTATTTCGGCGCGTTCCGGTAGACGAGTTCGTGCCGCTCTCCAGTATCGCCAGGGATCTGCCGCCAGCCGTGCTGCGGAGCGTTATCGATCCCCTGCGCGAGCACCTGGCACTCCATTTGGAGCAGCTCGAGCCCGTGGGGACGGGAGGGAGAGGACCGGAACTCCGCTTTGCGCTGGCGCGCGTGCTGCGCCAGCCTGCAATGGGAAAGAGCATCCGGCAGCTGGCCGCGGCGCAGGCGGTCACGCCGCGCACGCTCGAAAACCAGTGGAGGGCGCTCAGTGGCGGCGCCACGGAGGTTGGTCTCCTGAACCTGCTCTGGATGTTCCGCCTCATCGAGGTCCTGGAGCTGCGGGCGAGGGGGACAGGCCTGGGCAGGATCTGTCAGGATCTCAGGGTGGATCTCCGAAGCGTGCAGCGGGCATGCCGGCGCCACTTAGGGCGCTCGTTGGGCCGCCTTTCCGCCGCCGAGGCCACGCTTGAGCTGCTGCAGCTGCGGCGTCGCACGCTGGATCTGCTGCGCGACGTCGGGACCGGAGGCAGGTGACGGGCGACAGATCCCGAAGCCCGGTTCCCGATTATGCGCTACCGACGCCCGATGCACCGATCGGATGTTGAGGCACGCACGCCGCGCGCGCGCGCCTTCGCGCTCGGCCGAACCTCAGCTTCAGGAGAACTGCCATGTGGATCCGATTCACACCCATCGCGGGTGTCCTGGGTGTGCTGGCCATGTGCGTCGTCGCGGCCTGTCGCAGCGACCGCACCGGTCCCTTCACGCGGGACGTCGCCCCAGCCTTCCAAGTCGTAGTCGACAATACTGAAACGCATTTCCGCTGTTACATCGTGAGCAAACAGACTCCACAACCGCCGGACACCGTCGTTCTCAGCGACCAGTTTATCTCGAACGACACCGTCGTCATCGACGAGCCGCTCGAGTTCTGCGCTCCGACTTCGAAGAACGGGGCTGCGATCCTCGATACGACCGAGCACCTGACGGTGTACGCCGCGAATAGAGACCTCGTGCCGCACCTGATCGTGTCCACGGAGGACCAATTCGGCCCGCGGACGCTCGAGGCCGTCGGAGCGCGGATGCTCCTCGTTCCCACCGAGAAAGTGGTCGACGGCGTCGGTCTCGGATTCCCGGCCGGCCTCAACCATTCATGGTGCTACGAGGTCACTGGGGACCGTGTGAGGCAGCGCGTCACCCTGGCCGACCAATTCGGCACGGACACCGTGCGGGTCGAGCGCCCGCACTACTTCTGCAACCCGGTCGAGAAGGTCGCCGGGGGCGTGACCTCGCCGATCCTCGAGCCCGACGTGCATCTGACGTGCTACGAGATCTTCGCGCCGCAGCGGACCGAGGTGACGGAGTTCGGCGTTCGCAACCAGATCGAGCCGGAGGATACCTTCACCATCACCGCCTTCGAGCTGCTCTGCGTGCCGTCGGCGAAGTTGGGGGTGGAGCCCGTACCGGTGGACACCGGACTGTAGCGGCTCGCAGCGATGGGGAATTGACGCCAACGAGGAGTCGACCCGGTCGGCTCCTCGTCTGCTGTTGAGGATTGAGGTGACGGCCCTCGAAGTAGCCCCTCCTGGGATCGAACCAAGACTCTTGGGGTCCGCGGCATGCAACCTTGACAGTGCGGAAGGGGCTTCATTAAGGTAAGAAACCGCAACATGCACCGACACTTTCACGCCGCGCATCCGTTTCGGCTCGCAGACGACGACCGGCTGGCCCGCCGAAAGCGGGCGCATTCCCTCCATTAGCAGTCGCATTCGCACGTTGTCGTAGCGGTCGCACTTCGTAGAGTCCCCGACGCTCTCGCGGCCGTCGCCCGTCGGGCCCATGAGGTCGAGGTCTCCTACGTGTTAGCTCCGCTGGTATTGAAATTCGGCGGTACATCGGTCGAGGACGCGGTCGCGTTCGAACGCGTGACGGCGATCGTGAGCGCGCGGGCGCACGAGGGCACGCCGCTCGTCGTAGTCGTCTCCGCGCTCTCCCGGATGACCGACGCGCTGCTTAAGGCCGTCACGCGACGATCGGCCGAGGGATTGTCCCCGCTCGTCGAGCGCCACCGCGCGATCGCGGCCGCACTGCTCACCCGCGACGACGCGTCGACCTTCGACGGTGAGTTGCAGGTAGCGAGCGCCGAGATCGGTCGGCTGCTCGAGCGGGTGCGCCGGGAGCCCGACAACGAGCCCGCGCTGCGAGACGACGTCGTCTCCTATGGGGAACGCCTCTCGTCGTCCCTGCTCGCGCGGGTGCTCGCGGAGTCCGAGCTGCCTGCCGAGTGCGTGGACGCCCGCCGCTGCATCCTGACCGACGAGGCGTTCGGGCGAGCGGTGCCTGATCTACCCGAGACCGCGCGCCGCACCCAGGCGATCATCGGGCCGCTGCTCGCGGAGAGGCGTATTCCCGTCCTCGGCGGCTTTATCGCAGCGGCGACGACCGGCAGGACCACCACGTTAGGGCGGGGTGGGTCGGACTACACGGCCGCTGTGGTCGGCGCCGCGCTTGACGCGACTGAGATCCAGATCTGGACCGACGTTCCGGGCGTTCTCACCGCCGATCCGCGCGTGGTGCCCGGCGCGCACACCATCCCGAATCTCTCCTACGCCGAGGCCGCTGAGCTCGCGTATTTCGGCGCGAAGGTGCTCCATCCGAAAACGATTCAGCCGGCGCTCGAACGCGGCATCCCGGTCCGTATCCTCAACTCGCGCGCCCCGGACGATCCCGGCACGGTGGTGACGCGGGAGGCGAGTGTCTGGCCCGGCGCCGTGAAGTCGATCGCGCACAAGAGCGGTATCACCGTGCTGCAAATCACCTCGGCCCGGATGCTCGGGGCGTACGGCTTTCTGCGGGCCCTGTTCGAGGTGTTCGACCGACACAAGATCCCGGTCGACGTGGTCACGACATCCGAGGTAAGTCTCTCGCTCACCGTGGAAAACGGCGCCGCACTGCCCGCGGTGATACGCGACCTCGAAGGGCTGGGCGAGGTGCGAGTCGAGCCGCGCAAGGCGATCATCTGCGTGGTGGGCGAGGGATTGCGCACCACGCCGGGGATCGCGGCGCGCGTGTTCGAGACGATCCGTGACATCAACGTGTCGCTCATCTCGCAGGGCGCGTCGCGCGTCAACCTCACGTTTGTGGTGGACGAAGACCAGGTGCGCGAGGCGGTGGTGCGGCTGCACGGGGCGTTACTCGACAGAGCCGCGACGGCGGACCGCGGCTACGTTCCCTCTCCGCCCGTCCGCCCGTCCGCCGGCCCGCCCGTCCGTCCACCAGTCGCGGACCTTGCGCGTCAACTGATCGACATCCCCTCGATCTCGGGAGACGAGGAAGCTGTGGCGCGCTTCCTGGCGGGCTATCTCCGGGACCGGGGGTACGGGGTCACGATGCTGGACGGCGTGCCCGGCCGCCCCGGTCTGCTCGCGCGGACCGCGGCACCGCCGCGCGTCGTGTTCTGCACGCATCTCGACACGGTAGCGCCGCACGTCCCGGCCTCCGAGGACGATGCGTTCCTCTACGGTCGGGGCGCCTGCGACGCGAAGGGGATCATCGCGGCGCAGGTTGCGGCGGCCGAGCTACTGCGGGCCGAGGGGTTCGACGAGGTCGGGCTTCTGTTCGTCGTGGACGAAGAGCGGGGTAGCCTGGGCGCGCGCGCCGCGAATGCCCACCCCGCGGCACGCGACTGCCGCTTCTTGATCGTGGGCGAGCCGACCGAGAACCGGCTTGCGGTGGGTAGCAAGGGCTCACTGCGGCTCACGCTCCGGTGCAAAGGGACGGGCGGTCACTCGGCGTACCCCGAACGCGGGCGCTCCGCCATCCACATGCTGGTGCAGGTGCTCGCCGACGTGCAGGCGGTCGCCTGGCCCCGTGATCCCTACTTCGGCGACACCACGTGCAATATCGGCCTGATCGGTGGCGGTGAGGCGGCCAACGTGATCGCGCCCGCGGCGCATGCGGAGCTGCACCTCCGCCTCGCGACCGACCAGGCGCCGGTGCGCGAGCTGCTCGAGCGCGCCGTCGGAGGACGCGCGCAAATCGACTATCAGAGCTTCACGCCGCCCGTGCGGTTGACCCCGGTCCCTGGGTTCGAACAATGC
Organism: Gemmatimonadota bacterium; assembly: GCA_046728135.1. Classification (GTDB taxonomy): domain Bacteria; phylum Gemmatimonadota; class Gemmatimonadetes; order Gemmatimonadales; family GWC2-71-9; genus 20CM-2-65-7. The sequence continues at coordinate 11,857 of JBKPDZ010000087.1, forward strand.
GTGGTAGGGTTCACGACCGACGTTCCCCACCTGTCGAGCTGGGGCACGCCTCTGCTCCTCGGGCCCGGGTCGATTCACGACGCGCACACGGCGCGCGAGCGGGTGGCCAAGGCTGAGCTCGAGCGCGGCGTGGAGTACTACGTGCGCCTCGCCCGCCAACTTGCGGCCGAGCCCGCCATCGTCCCAGGCGCATGAAGCTCGCCTTCTTTGGCGACGGCCGAATGGGGAGCGCCGCGCTCGCGCAGGCGCGGGCCGAGAGCAACGAGATCGGGTTGGTCGTGAACAGCCACGATGGAGGCCAAGACGCCGACGAGCTGGCGCAGCGCCTGCGCGGCCACGACGCCGCTATCGACTTCTCGGTCCCGCACGCGGTCTTGAAGCACGTAACCGCCTGCGCCACCGCCCGCGTGCCGCTCGTCGAGGGCACAACCGGCTGGCAGGACCAGGAAGCCGCAGCGAGGCAGGTGATGGATACCGCCGGAGGCACGATGGTGATCGGAGCGAACTTCTCGATCGGCGTGCAGGTCTTCTATCGCCTGGTTGATCGCGCCGGCGAGCTATTCGGAGGGCTCGCGGCGTACGACGCGTTCATCGAGGAGGCGCACCACGCGAACAAGCGGGACGCACCCTCAGGCACGGCGCGCGAGCTCGGCCGGCTGCTCGCACGCCGGCTCGGCCGCGAGGTCTCGGTGGCGAGCACGCGGGCCGGCCATATTCCTGGGGTGCACCGGGTGGGGTTCGATTCGGCGGCGGACCAGGTAACGCTGATTCACACGGCGCGCTCGCGCGACGGATTCGCCGTCGGGGCGCTCGCGGCGGCACGCTGGATCGCCGGCCGCCCGAAGGGCAAGGGCGGCGTCTTCAGTTTCGCCAACGTACTCGACCAGATCCTCGAGGCGGAAAGGAGCGGCAAACGATGACCATGCGCGTGGAGTGGCTGAGAGGATGCGCCACCGCGCTCGTTACCCCGTTCGCCTCCGGCGGCGAGGTGGACGAGGCGCAGATGCGCGCGCTCGTCGAGCGGCAGATCGCGGGCGGCGTGAAGCTCCTCGTCCCCTGCGGCACCACGGGCGAAGCGATGACGCTCACGCCCGAGGAGCACATGCACGTAGTGCGGCTCACCGTGGATGTCGCCCGCGGCCGTGCCCGGGTGATCGCCGGGATCGGGAGCAACTCCACCGCGGTCACCGTGGAGCGCGCTTCGGCCGCCCGTGGCACCGGCGCGGACGCCGTGCTCGTCGTGGCGCCGTACTACAATAAGCCGACGCAGGCGGGGCTTCTCGCGCACTTCACGGCGGTGGCGGAGGCAGTCCCGGGCTTTCCCGTAGTGCTGTACAACGTGCCGGGCCGCACGGCGTCGAATATCCAGGCGCAGACGGTGCTCGACCTCGCGGGCCGCGTGGAGAACATCGTCGGCGTGAAGGAAGCGTCGGGAGATCTCACGCAGATCATGGCGATCCTGCGCGAACGTCCACCCGAGTTCCGCGTGCTGTCGGGCGACGACGCACAGACGCTGCCCCTGATCGCGCTAGGCGCCGAGGGGATCATCGCCGTCGTCGCCAACGAGGTGCCGGAGTTGATGGTGCGCCTCACGGACGACGCGCTCGCCGGGCGGTGGACCGCGGCGCGCGAGACGCACTACCGGCTGTTGCCTATGATGGAGGCGAATTTCCTCGAGTCCAATCCCGGGCCGGTGAAGGCCGCGCTGGCGCTGATGGGACTCCTGGACGAGCACTTCCGGCTCCCGCTGGTCCCAGTGCAGGAGAAGACGCGCGCCCGTCTGCGTGAAGTGCTGCAGGCGCTCGGCGCGCTCGAACGTCCCGCCCATGTCGCTGCGTGAGGAGATCGCGGCGCTCGCCGCGTCCGGCCGCACGTCGTTCAGCTCGGCCGAGCGGGCGTGCTTCGAGGAGTTGCGCCGCCTGTTGTCTCGCGGCGAAGTGCGGGCCGCGGTCCGCGAGGCGGACGGCCGCTGGCGCGCCGAGCCCTGGGTCAAGCAGGGGATCCTGCTCGGTTTCCGGATGGGAAAGCTCGCCGACTTCTCGGTGGACGGGACGTTTCGCTTCTTCGACAAGGACACCTTTCCCGTCCGCCAGACGACGCTCGCCGACGGCGTCAGGGTGGTGCCCGGCGGGTCGGCGATCCGCGACGGCGCGTACGTGGCCCCCGGGGTCGTGTGCATGCCCCCGATGTACGTGAACGTGGGCGCGTACGTGGACGAGGGAACGCTGATCGACAGTCATGCGCTCGTCGGCTCGTGTGCGCAGATCGGGAAGCGGGTGCACCTGTCCGCGGCAGCGCAGATCGGCGGCGTGCTCGAACCCGTGGGTGCGGTTCCCGTGATCATCGAGGACGACGTGCTCTTGGGCGGCGGGTGCGGCGTGTATGAAGGAACCGTGGTGCGTGAGCGCGCAGTGCTCGCGGCCGGAACGATCCTGACGGGCTCGACGCCGGTGTACGACCTGGTGCACGAGCGCGTGTACCGGCGCCCCGAGGGGAGTGGCGGGGGGGGGGTGCTCGAAATCCCGGCCGGCGCCGTAGTCGTGCCGGGCTCGCGCGCGGTGGCGGGCGCTTTCGCGGGGGCTGGGGGCGTTTCCTTATATACGCCGGTGATCGTGAAGTACCGGGACGCGCAAACTGACGCCCAGGTGGCGCTCGAGGCGGCGCTGCGATGATCGCGCGCCGGCTCGCCGGCGTCGAGAAGAGTGCGATCCGACAGTTCTTCGATCGCGCGCCCGCGGGGAGCATCAACCTCGGACTCGGCGAGCCCGATCTCCCGACGCCGGACCCGGTGCGCCAGGCGGCGGTTCGCGCGATCCTCGAGGAGCGAAATGGTTACACGGCGCACGCCGGACTGCCCGCATTACGCGAGCGCATCGCGGGGGACTACGGGACAACGCCCGAGCGGGTCATCGTGACTGCCGGGTCGCAGGAAGCACTCTACCTCGCGCTCACCACGCTCGTCGACGAGGGCGACGAGGTGCTTGTGCCCAACCCCGGATTCGTCGCATATCCCGTGATCGCGCGCATGGCGGGCGGACGGCCGGTACCGTACGGCCTGCCGGCGGCGCGGGACTTCGGGTTCGATCTCGACCTGTTCCGCCGCGCGCTCACGCCCCGCACGAAGGTCGTCGTGTGCATTTCCCCCTCGAATCCCACCGGTCGCGTGCTTTCCGAGACGGACCTGGAGATGATGGCGGGGACGCTCGCGGGAACGGGTGTGACCGTGGTGAGTGACGAGATCTATCGCGATCTCTACTTCGGCGACGCACGGCCATCATCGATCGCGCGACTGTATCCCCAGACCGTGGTCGTGAGTGGGCTCTCCAAGTCGATGAGCATGACGGGGTGGCGCCTGGGGTGGTTGTGTGGGCCGGCCGAGGTTACGAACCGCGCGGTCGTGTTGCACGGCTACGTGACGACATGCGCGTCCACGATCTCGCAGAAGGCCGCGCTCGCCGCGTGGACGAGCGAGTCGCACGCGGCGCGAGGCGAGATGCGCCGCACGTTCCGCGCGCGGCGCGACTGCCTGCTCCGTCTCGCCGCGATGCACGGCCTGCGCGCGGTGCCGCCCGACGGGGCGTTCTACGCCATGGTGGACGTGGCGCCGTGGGGCTCGTCCGTGGCCGTGGCCGAGGCCGCCCTCGAGCAGCGGGTGATCACCGTTCCGGGTGGCGCATTCGGATCCGAAGCGGAGAGATTCCTGCGTCTCTCATTCTGCGCGGACGAAGAGACGCTGACTGAAGGCATGCGGCGGGTCGCCTTGGCGCTCGCGCAGCTCAAGCCAGTCGAGGAGCAGCCGGTGTGACGCAGTCCATTCGAGTCGGAATTCTCGGCGCCACGGGGACCGTGGGGCAGCGCTTCATTCAATTACTTGACGGGCACCCGCAATTCATTGTGACCGCGGTCGCCGCCTCCGACCGCTCGGTGGGGAAACGCTTCGCCGAGGCGTGCGTGTGGCGCCTCGCGGGGGAGATGCCGCGGGTGGTCCGCGACCTGCCGGTCGGACCGCCCAAGCCGCCCCTCGACTGCGACGTGGTGTTCTCGAGCCTACCGTCGGAGATCGGGCGCGACGCCGAAGGGTGCTTCGCCGAGGCGGGGTACGCCGTCGTGAGCAACACGTCGTCGTACCGGATGGACGCGGGTGTGCCGCTCCTCATCCCCGAAGTGAACCCCGAGCACCTGGCGCTGCTCGACCGGCGGAGCGGCAAGGGATTCATCGTGACCAACCCAAACTGCTCGGCGATCGGGATCGCGCTCGCGCTCGCGCCGCTGCACAAGCGGTTCGGAGTGGAGGCGGTGATCGCGACGACCCTTCAGGCAATCTCGGGCGCCGGCTATCCGGGCGTGCCGGCGATGGACATCACGGATAACGTGCTGCCGTTCATCGCGAACGAAGAAGAGAAGATCGAGCAGGAAACGCAGAAGATCCTCGGGACAATGAAGGACGGCGCGGTGGCACCGGCGGCCTTCCCCGTGAGTGCGCAGTGCCACCGCGTGAACGTGCAGGATGGGCACCTCGCGGCGATCCGCGTGAAGCTCGCCCGCAAGGCCAGCGCCGGAGACGTACGCGAGACGCTCGCGACATTCACAGGTGTCCCCCAGGCGCTGAAGCTGCAGACCGCGCCCGAGCGGCCAGTGGTGGTGCGTGACGAGCCCGACCGGCCGCAACCCCGCCTCGACCGCGACGCGGGCCGCGGGATGAGCGTGACGGTCGGACGGATCCTCCCGGACAGGGTGCTCGACTACCGCTTCGTGACCCTGTCGCACAATACGATCCGCGGGGCGGCGGGGGCTGCGATTCTAAACGCCGAGCTGCTCGTGGCGAAGGGGCGTATTCTCGAGCGCTGAGCGCGAGTACGCGCTCGATCTGCTCGAGCTTCGGCTCGATCTCGATCGGTCGATTGGCGTAGGGCGGGGCGGGCTCCGTCTCTTCGTGGTAGCGCGCGACGGCATCGGGGTCCTTCAGGATGTTGGATTGACTTGTTTTGCGGCGCAGGGGGCCTCACATACGGCTTGCAAAAGCTGGTCGAGTGCGTGGTCAGGGCGCTGCGGTCCCATACCCTGAACTACGGCCAAGGATTCACCGCCGCCGCTTCGACCCGAGCACCGAATGCCTCACGATCCGGTCCGGCACGGTGTCCCCATGTCGCAGAGTGAAAACTGTTTTTCGCGTGAACCCGAGATCGAGCTCCACCACGAAATGGCTGCGGTCGCGAGCGATCCGCCAGGCGCGTGACGCCTTGCGCCCACCGCCCGTCACCGCCCGAGCAGCGGTAACAACCTCGTCCGGCGGGTCGGCAACCGCCACGAGCTGCGCGCACGTCGCGCAGTGGCGCGACGGCTGCGCCAAATCCGCCGTGCACACCTGGCGCTCGCAATAGGCGCACGCTGCGCGATGCTGGGCGCATACGTCTTTGCCGCACACGGGACACCCTGCCACCTCATCCGACGCGAAGATCGCCGCCGACTCCTCGGCGCAAGACACGCGGTGCTCCCCGCACACCAAGCGGCGGGATGCGTCGGTGCGGTGCAAGTGGCGCGAGCAGTGCACGTGCCCATCCACCACGCACACGGCCTGATGCGCCGTGCAGACGGACTTGCTGCAGCTCGCGCACTCCGTCACCTCGTCAACACCCACCGGCTCGTTGGTCCCGCCTTCGCAGTAGCGCACGCACGCGGTACACAGCCGGCGGCTCCCCTTGGGCGCTTCGGGCACGCTTTGCTGCGCGTGCCGATTGCAGACGACCCGCCCGCAGCTGTCGCAGGCTACGAGACACGCCGAGCAGGCGGGGTGGTCGCCCTCCGCGCAGACACCCGCGTGGGTTGAGCAGTGCTCCATCCGGCAGGACGGACACACGCGCGCGTGCTCCTCGCAGGCCGGCTGCTTATCGATGCGGCAGCTGGCAATGCCGTGATCGGCGCAGAAGTCTTCCGCGCACACGGAGCACCGCGTCGAGCACGCGTCACAGGCGCAGTGCCCCTCCTCGTGCCGGCACACGACGAGCTCTGCCGGGGGCCGGCCGCAATGCGGGCACGCCACGACCCACGCCGCCGTTCCCGCGAGCGGCCGCTGAGCCGCGAGCTGGGCGCGGCGGCCATGCGTCGAGCGAAGCTCCCACTCCACACGCTGCACGAGCACGCGAGCCTCCACGAGCTGGAGCGGGTGGACGATCGCCTTGACCTGGTGCCGACGCACCTCCTCGGCCCGGCGCCGCTCGTGCAACGCGGTGATCGTACGCTCCGCGTCCGCATCGGACTTGTCGGCCAGGATGGAAGCGAAGTACCGGTCGAGTCGATCGAGCTCCGTGGCGACCTGCGTTGCCGCGGCGGCCTGCCGGGCGGCAACCCGCTCCGCGCTCTTCTCCCGCAAGTTGCCGATGAGCAGCCTCAGCATCTCGCCGGGCTCGCGTGGCGGCACCTGCTCGGCGTCGGGGATGGTGCTCGCGGGGGCGGGTTTCACGCGTCCCGCCTCGAGATCCTCGAACAAACCGGCCACATCGTCCCCCCTCTCCCGAAGAGCCTGCCCTGAGCGCAGCGAAGGGGAGAGGGGGCCAGGGGGTGCGGACGGAAGGGCGAGCGGGCCAGGGGGTGAGGACCAGCGGGTGCCCGTCGACAGATCGAAGACGTCGCTTTCGACCACGGCTTCTTCGACCGCGGCGCCGGCGCGCAGCACGACGCGCGCGACGAGCCGTCCGATGGGATGCGCCGCCAGGCCCACGCTGCTCTGCCGTGCCTTGCCATCCCTCACGGGAACGGGAGGTGCCACACTCGGCGCGACATCCTCGTCGTCCGCGACGACGGGAGGCGGGGGGGGCGGCGGGATCACACCGAGCGAGAGGCGGCCCGCCCTGGTGCGGATCGCCTCGATCAGATGCGTGAGAAAGGGGCTGCCGAGCACGGCGATCTCGGCGTCGGGGTTCCGCTCCAGGGCATCGAGGGAGAGCGCCAACCGCAGCGACGCGCGGCCCTGGAAGTGCGCGCGCTCGGCGAGCGGCAGCTTCAGCTCCCGAAGATCCGCGCCCTTGTCGAGCAGTTTGACCCCGGCGAGATCGCAGTAGCGCTCGACGAACGGCCGGATGCGCGCATCCGCGAGCGGATCGGCGTCGGTTGCCGGCGCGGCCGCAGCGGCGCGAGGCTTGGGCTTGGACTGCGCTTTGCGGCGGCGGGTCACGCGGTGTCCGACTGGATATCAACGAGTACGAGGGGCAGGCGGTCCACCTGCGCCACAAGGGTGATCGCGCGTCCCGAGCTGCTCAAGCCCGTGAGCCGCACCAGCTCCCCGTATTGGGGATGAGTGCCGGCGGCCTGCGTCGTGACGCCCTCGACCCCGCCAATCGGCTCGATCGACTCGAGCGCCTCGAGCACCTCGGTCACGTGAATGCCGAGCCGCTTGCGTTTTGCGTCCCAGCCTGGAGCCTTGGTGACCTGACTCGTGCCAAGCCCAAGTCGCAGGCGGCCGGGGATGGAGAGCGTGTCGAACCGGCGCCCCAGGCGGGTGGCGTTGTCGTCGGGCGCGATGAGGGAGTTCAGCTCCTCTTGCTCCTTGCCGAGCGCGCTGCTCTTCTCGATGTCGGCGCCGAGCGATTCGACCCGGCGCGAGAAATCCGCTTCGTTCTCCGCGGCGAGCCACTCGGCCGCGAGCCGGCCTTCGAAGGTGTGACCCCCGCCGAACTCGCCGAGGATCAGGTCCAGCTCCCCGACGACCAGCTCGAACAACTTGATCTTCCGGTCGAGCAACTCGAGGATGTACGACTCGATGGTGCCGGCGGCTGCGAGGTTCACGATGTGCACCTCGCGCGTCTGCCCGATGCGGTGCAGGCGCCCGATGCGCTGCTCCACCACCATCGGGTTCCACGGCAAGTCGTAGTTCACGAGCACGTTGCAGAACTGCAGGTTCCGTCCTTCGCTCCCCGCGCGCGTGGCGATCAAGACGCTGCGCTCGTCGGCGTGGAAGGCGCGGATGCGCTTGTCCCGCTCAGGGGTCGCGTGCGCACCCCAGTAGACGATTGCCTGGCGGCCCAGAGCCTCGACCCGCTGCGCGATCAGCTCGATCGTGGGGCGGTGATCGCTGAAGACCACCACGCGGTCGGGCGTTTCCTTCAAGATGGCCGTCAGGACGTTCAGCTTGGCGTGCGTCTTGATCTTCTGCGCGCGCTGGGCCAGCTGCCGCGCGACGGTGCGGTACTGGGGACTGATGCGCTCGCTCTCCGCGAGATGCTCGAGCGATTCGGCGAGCGCCTTCGAGGAGGAGCAGAGGCGCTGGCGCAGGTGAATGACCGCGAGCTGCAGGATGCCCTTCTTGGTCCGCCGGCGGGGAGTCTCCTCCTCCGGTTCTTCTGCCTCGACGGGCTCGACGAATCCTTCCTTGTAGAGCCGGCGCAGGAACTCCGTCGTGCGATCGTACAGGTCCCGCTCGGCGGTGGTGAGCTTGACCTCGGGGTGCCGGGGCCGGCGTGCCGGGAGGTTCAGGTCGTCCACGACGCTCGAGCGCCGCGTGCGGATCATCACCTCGTGCGTCAAGGCGCGGAGCGCTTCGGGGTCGCGGGGCTGGCGGTGGTCGCCCGCAACGAGGTGCGCTTCGCGGAACTCCTCCCAGGTGCCGAGCTGGCCGGGCCGAAGCAGCGTGACGAGGTTGTAGAGCTCGCGGAGGTCGTTCTGGAGCGGCGTCGCCGTGAGGAGCAGGATGAAGTCCCGCTCGATTTTCTCGATAAACTGGTAGGTGGCGCCGCGGTGGCTCTTGATCTTGTGCGCCTCGTCCACGATGACGAGGTCCCAGTGGTGCCGCAGGATCTCCTCGGCGAGGCGGCGCGAGCGCGCCCGGTCGTGCGACACGACCGCTTTGGTGACTTGCTGCCAGTCATCCGGATCGGTCGGGGCCTCGAAGCGCTCGAAGAACTTCTCCTCGAGCTCCCCCTGCCACTGCCCCACCAGCGAGGCCGGCGTCAGGATCAGGGCGCGGCGGGCGAGCCCGCGGATCGCCAGCTCCTTGTAGATGATGCTCGCCTCGATCGTCTTGCCGAGGCCGACTTCGTCGGCGAGGATCGCGCGGCCGCCCATCTGCCGCAGCACGCGCTGCGCGACGTCGATTTGGTGGGGCAACTCCTTGATCGCGTTGGCGTCGAGCGTGATCAGCCGGTCGAAGCCTGGCACGAGCGCGATGCGCTCGGCCTCGCGCCGCAGGTCGTACCAGGCGCGGTCTGTGGGGGGCCCCTGCAGCTGCTCGGCGAAGAGCTTCAGGGACCGCTCGTCGACCGCCCAGGTTTCATCGGGCGGAGCGGAGGGGCTGAGGGTCTGGGGGGGTGCGGGAGGTGGGGGGGGTGTCGTCACGCGGTGGCTCGACAAGTCGGGGACGCAATATGGAAGCGGGCCCCCCTGCCGCGCCACCCCACCGTCTTGGATCGGTTGCCGAGGCAGCCCAAGTCTCGTTTTCTTGGCGCCTAGGCCTCCAACTTGAGGTGGAAGCCTCCCTTTCGGTACCACGCCGACGCGTTGATCCGCCGATGCACGTGCAGCTTCGCGAGAATGTTGTGCACGTGGTTCTTGACCGTCGGCAGGGAGATGCCCAGATGGCTGGCGATTCCCCTATTGGACATACCTCGATCCACCAATTCGAGAATCTCCCACTCTCGCCCCGTAAGCGCGGCGAGAGGGCCACCTTCCGTCTTTTCTCGTCCCTCGCTCTGGGCAGCCATCGCTCCCACACGGCGGAGTAATGTGAACGCCACACGAGGGGAGCAGTGCAGCTCTCCCCGGACCGCGCTTTCCACCGCCACGAGCAGATCGTCGAGCGATCCGTCCGGCAGCACATAGCCGGCGACGCCCGCCTCAGCCAGTTCTACCACCTCAGCTTCGGTCTCACCCAACGTGATGGCCACCACCTTCGCGCCCGGGGATCGCTGCTTGACATCAGCAACTATACGCGCGGCGTCGGGCATCGCGAAGTCGACCAGCACGACATCCGCGGGTGGATCACCTATGCGCGCAAGGATCTCTTGAGGATTAGACGCCGTTCCGAGCACACGCACTCGTTGACTCTGCGACAGAGCCGCGGCCAGGGCCTCGCAATGAACACGTGAGCGACCGGCAATCAGAGCCCGAATCCGCGGCGTTGTCATCGGCGGGGAATCACGGGATGACGGTTGGGAGTGGATCGCTCTGAACCGGAGGATTCAGTCATGGGTCTATGGCCGGGGGACCGAGATCTAGGCTCCGGCGTCCGCTGCTTGAGCACTGAGGATCATGGCGGTGCGCGTAAGTTCGTCCAAAACTCTAAACGACAGCAAAAGTGCTGTCAACGCGCTACAACCATCAGACCCGCACCGGGACAATATGACACGCTCGGCCTTGATCGTAGACGACAACGAGGAGACTCGGACCGAGTCGCAAGCGGCGTGACATCGGTGACCACATCTCCCGTGCTCGACAAACTGTTTCGGCAGGTTCTCGACGCCGCCCCCGATGCCGTGGTCGTCGTCGACCAACGAGGCAGCGTGGTGGCGCTCAATCGGGAGGCCGAGCGGGTCTTCGGGTGGACCGATGCAGAGCTTCGGGGCGAGCCGTCCAGCCGGCTCATCCCCCAGCGCTTCCAGCGGGTGTACGACGCGTTGGGCCTGAGCCATGCTGAATCGCCAGTAAGAGTCTTCGCCCGACGCCGGGACGGGAGCGAGTTCCCAGTAGAAATCCACCGCAACCCCCTTGGTCCCACCGAGGGCGCGTTGTTCTTGGTGACGATTCAGGATCTCACCGCGTGGCGGGACGTTCAGGAGAGCCTGTTCCGGCAGAAGGAACAAGCCATCGTCACCCTGGCCTCGATCGCGGAGGCCGTCATCACGACCGACGTGGCGGGAACGATCACGTATCTGAACCCCACGGCGGAGCGGCTCACCGGCTGGCGCACCACTGAAGCGCTGGGGCAGCCCCTGGCCACCGTCCTCACGCTCATCGCCGACGCCACTCGGCAGCCCATCGAGAGCATCCCCGCCCGCTGTATCCGCGAGGGGCGTGCGGTGGATCTAGCCGACGGCGTGCTCCTGCTGCGCCGGGATGGGACGGAGGTGCCGATCGGGGACTCCGCGGCTCCGCTCCGGGACCGCAACGGGACCACGATCGGCGTGGTGCTGGTCTTTCACGACGTGACGGAACGGCGGCGCGCCGCCCGCAAACTCTCGCACGAAGCCACGCACGATGCCCTCACGGGCCTGGTCGGCCGGAAGGAGTTCGAGGAGCGCCTGGCGCGGGTTCTGGCGGAGGCGGCGTCCGGCGTGACGGAGCACGTGCTGTGCTACCTGGACCTGGACCAATTCAAGCTCGTGAACGACTCGTGCGGTCACGAAGCCGGGGATGACCTGCTCCGCAAGATCAGCCGCCTGCTGAGCGGTCGCGTGCGCAGCCGGGACACGCTCGCGCGCCTCGGCGGCGATGAATTCGCTGTCCTGCTGGAATACTGTTCCTTGACCAAGGCGGAGGAGATCGCCGGGAAGCTCGAGCGGGCAATCCAAGAGTACCCGTACGTGTGGGGGGAGAGGAGCTTCGCGCTGGGCGTCAGCATCGGCGTGGTGCCGATCACCGCGGCGAGCGGACGCCCAGTTGACGTCCTGCGCGCCGCCGACGAAGCCTGCTACGCCGTCAAGGACGCCGGAGGCCACGGGGTCCATGTCGCGCGACCGGAGGCGGCCCCTGGGCTCCAGCAGCAGGCGGAGAGCCGTCGGATCCTGCGCCTCGCGCACGCAGTGGACGAGGGCCGCTTTCAACTGTACGCTCAGCCGATCCTACCTCTGGCGCCGGGGCTCCCGGCACGTCCGCGGTGCGAGATTCTGCTGCGCCTGCCGGACGAGCACGGTGGTGTGGAGACCGCCGATACCATCCTCCCGCAAGCGGAGCGTTATCGCCTCATGCCGGCCATCGACCGGTGGGTCGTACGCCAGACGGTCGCCATCCTCGGTCAGTGGCATCACGAACACCCGGAATTCGAGCTGCCCCTGTGCTCGATCAACCTCAGCGTTTCTTCACTGGACGATGCGGACCTGGTCCCCGCCGTGCGCGAGTACTTGGCGCAGCACCGGCTTACGCCGGGGGCGCTGTGCTTCGAGATCACCGAAGCCGCCGCGCTCGGGAACTTTTCGCGGTTGGTGGGCCTCATTGCCGAGCTCCGGGCGTTGGGGTGCGGCGTCGGGTTGGACAACTTCGGCACCAGCCTGGCGTCGTTCGCTCACCTCAAAGCGCTGTCAGTCGATTACGTGAAGGTCGGCGGACACTACGTCCGGGGCGTCGCTGATGACCCGGTATACGGCGCACTCGTAAGCGCCGTCAACGAGATCGGGCGCATCATGGGCATCGTCACCATCGCCGACGAGGTGGAGAGCGAAACCATTCTGACGAAGTTGCGGGGCCTGGGGGTGAGGTACGGTCAGGGACATGCGGTTGCGCCGACGGCGCCGCTCCTGGACAAGGACGGAGGATTGGCACTCCCCCACGTTCCACGGTTGGCTGGGGCCAAGAGATAGGCGGACGGGTTTCGAGTTGCCCCTCCTGGGATCGAACCAGGACTCTCCTGATCCAGAGCTCACGCGTGCGGGCTTGTTTGGAGGACACCATGTCCGTAAGTGGTTGCCCGCCAAGCATCGGCGCCCGCAAGCTCGGAAGGTAATGCCCGGATTGGTCGGGAGAAACGCTTGTAAAATGCTTGCAAGGTTCTCGTGCCCCTCTCCTGAACCCCATGCGAGTCGCTAGAGGAG
>JBKPDZ010000088.1:0-21942 GCA_046728135.1 Gemmatimonadota bacterium
GGTTACTGGATGACCAGCCTGCTGACCCATGACCCGAACGCGAACCTCGGCGGCAAGGTGGTGGAGTACCGCAAGCGCTTCCCGATTCCGCAAAGTCAGATCACCGCGAATCCGTCGCTCTGTCAGAACACGGGTTACGGCGGCACACCGTGCCCGCCAGGGATTCAACCGTAGCGAGCCGAAAAAAAACGACGCCCGGGAGCGATCCCGGGCGCCGCTTGTTTTTGACCTCGTCTACTCCGCTTCCACTTCCTCCGGGAACGGACTCGGCGCCGGTCCCGCACCAGGCAACGCCGCTTCCACCGGCGGCGTCGGTGGCGTGAAGCCCTCCGGCGGCTCGATCTCGATGTCGTGATACCGGTAAATCCCGGTACCCGCCGGGATCAAATGGCCGATGATGATGTTCTCCTTTAACCCGAGCAGATCATCCTTGGCCCCGCGAATCGCCGCATCCGTCAACACACGCGTGGTTTCCTGGAACGACGCGGCCGAAATGAACGACTGCGTCGTCAAGCTCGCCTTCGTGATGCCGAGGAGCAGCGGCTCGCGGGTCGAAGGCTTGCCGCCCTTCTTCACCGCGCGCTCGTTGATCTCGCTGAAGATAAGCTTGTCCACGTTCTCGCCTTCCAGGAACTCGGTGTCGCCCGGCTCGACCACTTTCACCTTCTGCAGCATCTGGCGCACGATCACGCCGATGTGCTTGTCGTTGATCTTCACGCCCTGCAGCCGGTACACCTCTTGGACTTCGTTCAACAGGTATTCCTGCACGGCGCGCGGGCCCTTGATCCGCAGAATGTCATGCGGATTCACCGGACCTTCGGTCAGCCGGTCGCCCGCGCGTACGCGGTCGCCCTCGTGGACGCGCAAGTGCTTCCCGGCGGGCACCTCGTACAGCTGCGCCTCGCCCTCCTCCGGATGCACCCAGATCTCGCGCTTGCCGCGCTTGATCTCGCCGAACCGCACCACGCCGTCCACTTCCGAAATCGTGGCCGGATCCTTCGGCCGGCGCGCCTCGAACAGCTCGGCGACGCGCGGCAGGCCGCCCGTGATGTCGCGCGTCTTGTACGCCTCACGCGACACCTTGGCGAGCACCTGGCCCGCATACACCTCGGAGCCATCCTCCACCGTGAGCTGCGCGCCTTCCGGAATCACGAAGTCGCGGAGCCGCTTTTCCTTCTCGCCCTTCTTCTGGACGACTTCGATGTGCGGGTGGAGCTTCTTCTCGCGGTCTTCGATGATCACGCGCTGGCGCCGGCCGGTGATCTCGTCCAGCTCCTCGCGCACCGTCTCGTCCTCGACGATGTCGACGAACCGCACCAGACCCGCCACGTCCGTCATGATCGGGTTCGTGTACGGATCCCACGTGAACAACACCGAGTCCTTGGCGACCTGCTGGTCGTCTTCGACCATCAAGGTGGCGCCGAGCGGCACCTGGAAGCGCGAGTGGACGGAGAGCTTGCTGGCAGCCGTGCCGGACGTCCCACCATGGGCCGCCGCCTTCAGAATCAGCTCGCCCTCGTAGCTCGTGACGACCTTCTGGCCCTCGGGCGTCGCGACGAACGTCAGCCGGTCGCCGTGCTCGATCACGCCTTCGACTTTGGTTTTCCGCACCGTCTGCTCGGCGATGCGCGCCGCCGTGCCGCCGATGTGGAACGTGCGCAGGGTGAGCTGCGTGCCCGGCTCGCCAATCGACTGCGCGGCTAGAATCCCGACGGCCTCGCCCAAGTCGACCATGTCCATGGTCGCCAGGTTGCGGCCGTAGCACATCCGGCACACACCGCGTTTCGCCTCGCACGTCAAGACCGAACGGATCTTCACCGTTTCTATCCCAGCATCCTCGATGGCCTGCGAGGTCTCCTCGGTGATCAACTTGCCCGCTTCGACCAGCACCTTGGGCCGGCCGTCTTCATCCAGCTCGTGCGGATCCATCACCTCTTCGAGCGCCACGCAGCCGACGATGCGCTCGCGCAGCGGCTCGATGATGTCTTCGCCTTCCTTCAGCGCCGACATCTCCAAGCCCAGGATCGTGCCGCAATCCTCTTCAGTGATCGTGACGTCCTGCGCCACGTCGACCAGGCGCCGCGTGAGATAGCCGGCGTCGGCCGTCTTGAGCGCCGTATCGGCGAGTCCCTTCCGCGCGCCGTGCGTCGAGATGAAGTACTCGAGCACCGACAAGCCTTCGCGGAAGTTCGACTTGATCGGGCTCTCGATGATTTCACCGATCCCACCGGTCAGCTTCTTCTGCGGCTTCGCCATCAGGCCGCGCATGCCGGCGAGCTGCCGGATCTGGTCGCGCGAGCCGCGGCTCCCTGAATCGAACATCAGGAACACGGGATTGAACCCGCCCTTGGACTTCCGCATCGTCGAGACCATCGCCTCGGCGATGTCGTTGTTCGCGTGCGTCCAGGCGTCGATCACCTTGTTGTAGCGCTCGCCGAACGTGATCTGGCCGGTCGCGTACGCGCGCTGGAACCGCTCGACACGCGCTTCCGCGTCGTGCAGCAGCGGCGCCTTCTCGGTCGGAATCTCGAGGTCGGCCACGCCGATCGAGACGCCGCCCATGGTCGCGTAGCGGAAGCCGAACTCCTTCAGCTGGTCGAGGAACTGCACCGTCGGCGCCAACCCGGCGCGCCGATAGCTCTCGAACACCAGCTCGGAGAGATCCTTCTTCCGCATGACCTTGTTCTGGAAGCCCAGGTCGTGCAGCAGGCCCGTCGGGATGATGCTGTTGAAGATGACCCGGCCGGCCGTCGTGCCGATCCAGCGCTTCGTGGTCTCGTGCCACATCTGCACGGGCGAGTGATAATCGATCCGCTTCAGCGCCAGCCCCATCTCGAGCTCGGCCATCGAGCCGATGCGCGGCGCGCGCTTGAGACCATCCTCGAAGCTCGCCGGTTCCTTGGTCAGGAAGTGGCAGCCGAGCACCATGTCCTGGCTGGGCTCCGCCACCGGCCGGCCGTCGGACGGCTTCAGGATGTTGTTGGACGAAATCATCAGCAGCCGCGCCTCGAGCTGGCTCTCGAACGAGAGCGGCACGTGCACGGCCATCTGGTCGCCGTCGAAGTCGGCATTGAACGCGGCGCAGACGAGCGGATGGATCCGGATCGCCTTGCCCTCGACCAGCACCGGCTCGAACGCCTGAATGCCCAGGCGGTGCAGCGTCGGCGCGCGGTTCAGCAGCACCGGATGGTCCTCGATGATCTCCTCGAGGATCTCATACACTTCCGGCGACTCCTTCTCCACGATCTTCTTCGCCCGCTTCACCGTCTCGGCGATGCCCTTCTCCACCAGCTTGTGGATGATGAAGGGTTTGAACAATTCCACCGCCATCGCCTTCGGCAGGCCGCACTGGTGCAGCCGCAGCTCGGGCCCGACCACGATGACCGAGCGGCCCGAGTAGTCGACGCGCTTGCCGAGCAGGTTCTGCCGGAACCGCCCCTGCTTGCCCTTCAGCATGTCGGACAGCGACTTGAGCGGCCGCTTGCCGCGTCCCCGAATCGCCTTGGAGCGCCGGCCGTTGTCGAACAACGCGTCCACGGCCTCCTGCAGCATGCGCTTCTCGTTGCGGAGAATGACCTCCGGCGCCCGGTGCAGGATCAGCTTCTGCAGCCGGTTGTTGCGGTTGATCACCCGCCGGTACAGATCGTTCAAGTCCGACGTGGCGAAGCGCCCGCCGTCGAGCGGCACGAGCGGCCGCAGGTCGGGCGGAATGACCGGCACGACGTCGAGAATCATCCAACGCGGATCGTTGCGCTGCTCACCAGCGTTGCCAGAATTGCGCATCGCGTCCACGATCTTGAGGCGCTTCAACATCTGCTTCTTGCGATGCTGGCTCGTCTCATTCGCGACGGTATCGCGCAGCTCGTCGGCGAGCTTGTCGACGTTGATGCGCTCGAGCAGCGAGCGAATCGCCGGCGCGCCGATGTCGGCGCGGAATGCCGTGTCGCCTTCGGCTTTAGCCTTGGCACGCAGCTCGAGGAAGCGGTCTTCATCGAGCAGCTCGCGCTCCTGGACTTCCTGCTCGCCGGGCTCGATGACGACGTAGTTCGTGTAGTAGATGACGCGCTCGAGATCGCGCAGCGTCATGTCGAGCAGGTTGCCCATCGGCGACGGCAGCGTCTTGAAGAACCAGATGTGCGCCACCGGCACCGCCAGCTCGATGTGCCCCATCCGCTCGCGCCGTACCTTGGAGAGCGTGACCTCCACACCGCAGCGATCGCAGATCACGCCGCGATAGCGGATCCGCTTGTACTTGCCGCAGTGGCACTCCCAGTCCTTCACCGGCCCGAAGATGCGCTCGCAGAACAGCCCATCCCGTTCCGGCTTGAAGGAGCGGTAGTTGATGGTTTCGGGCTTGGTGACTTCACCCCACGACCACCACGTGCGCTGGCCCTGGAGCTCCAGGCGCTCGCGCTCCTTGGAGTCCTTGGGCCCCCGGATCTCTTCGGGAGAGGCGATCCGGATCTGGATATAATCGAAGCTGGAGGTCTTGGGCTCGTGGCCTCCGCCCGCTCCGCCGCTACGGAAATCGATCACGTTATTCCTCCACGTCTTCAGTAGTGCCGAGCGTCACCTTCAATCCGAGCGCCTGAAGCTCCTTCACCAGCACGTTGAAGGACTCCGGGATCCCGGGCTTCGGCAGGTTCTGCCCCTTCACGATCGCCTCGTACACGCGGCTGCGGCCGTTCACGTCGTCCGACTTGACGGTGAGGATCTCCTGCAGCGTGTGCGCGGCGCCGTATGCCTCCAGCGCCCACACTTCCATTTCGCCGAACCGCTGGCCGCCGAACTGCGCCTTGCCGGCGAGCGGCTGCTGCGTGACCAGCGAGTACGGCCCGATGGAGCGGGCGTGAATCTTGTCGTCTACCAGGTGCGACAGCTTCATCATGTAGATCGAGCCGACCGTCACCTCGGAGGCGAACAGCTCGCCCGAGCGGCCGTCGCGCAGCCGGCACTTGCCGACGGGCGACAGCCCGGCCGCCGCGAGTAGCTCGACCGCCGCGGCATCGACATCGGCTTCGGACTTCGCGCCGAACAGTGCCGCGAGGGCGGGACGTCCCGTCGCCTCGAGCAGCTCCGCCGGCTTGTCCTTACTCAGAGATTTCTCGATCTCCTTGAGGCCGGCCTTGAATGGGGCCTTGTCCTTCTCCTCGGCGGTTTCGAGCCGCGCGTTATGCATTTCCTGCTCGATATGGCGCTGCGCCAACTCGCGCTCCGCCAGCTCCTTGCCGGCAAACTTGAGGAAGTCCACCATCTGGTGGTGCAGCTCGCGCGTCTCGGCGGAGACACTGCGCCCGCCGAGCAACTCCACACCGGCCGACCCGATGTCGGGCCGCCCGCCGTTCGTGGACGGCAGCCTCCGCAGGTCCGAGACGATCTGGAGCACGCGCGCCGAGTCCAGCTCGGGGGGCCGCACGTCCAACCGCAGCGCGTCCGCCGCCCAGCGCAGTCCCGCGAGGCGCAGCAACACGCCGATCTCCGTTTCGTCCGCGCCCTGGAACACGGGCGTTTTGGCGTCGAAACCCAACAGGTGCGCCGCCCACCCCAGGTGCGTCTCCAGGATCTGCCCGACGTTCATGCGGCTCGGCACACCCAGCGGGTTGAGCACGATGTCCACCGGCGTCCCGTCGGGGAGGAACGGCATATCCTCCTCCGGCACGATGCGCGCGATGATGCCTTTGTTGCCGTGGCGTCCGGCCATCTTGTCGCCGACCGAGATCTTGCGCTTCTCGGCGACATAGACCTTCACCAGCTGGATGACGCCGGGTGGCAGCTCATCCGGCTGGAGGATCTTGTCGATCTGATCCTCCGACTTCTCCTCGATCTTGGCGCGCTCGGCGCTGGCCGCGTCGAGCACGGCGCGGACCTTTTCGTTCACCGCCTTGTTGGCGACGCGCAGCGTCTTCAAGTCCACGTCGGCGAGGTTGATCTCGCTAAGCTGCTGCTTCGTCAGCTTGGTGCCGGCGGGGAGGAACTCCTCGACCGTTCCGGCCTTCAGCATCAGCCCGACTTCCTGATTCGCCAGCAGCTCCGCCAGCTCGACGAACATCGCTTCGGAGATGTGCGCCTTTTCTTCCGTCTCCAGCCGCCGCACTTCGCCGATGCGCTCGCCGCGGTCCTTTTCCACCACCTGATCTTCGATGCGCGAGAAGATCTTCACGTCGATGACGACGCCCTCCATCCCCGGCGGCACCTTCAGCGACGAGTCCTTCACGTCCTTCGCCTTCTCGCCGAAGATCGCCGTGAGCAGCTTCTCTTCCGGCGACAGCTCGGTCTCGCCTTTCGGCGTGATCTTGCCGACGAGGATGTCGCCCGCCTTCACGTGGGCGCCGATGCGCACGATGCCGCGCTCGTCGAGGTCGACCAGCGATTCCTCGGCGACGTTCGGGATTTCGCGCGTGATCTCCTCGCGGCCGCGTTTGGTGTCGCGCACGTGCAGCTCGAGCTCCTGGATGTGGATCGACGAGTACACGTCGTCCTTGACGAGGCGCTCGGAGAGCACGATCGCGTCTTCGAAGTTGTGCCCGTACCACGGCATGAACGCGACCGTGACGTTGGCGCCGAGCGCGAGATCGCCGCGCTCCGTGCCCGCGCCGTCCGCGACGATCTGGCCCGCCTTCACCTTCTGGCCCATGTGCACGAGGGGCCGCTGGTTGATCGCGGTGTCCTGGTTCGTCCGCCAGAACTTCTTCAGGCGGTAGCGGTCGTGCTGCTTGAGCCGCGCCAGCGGATGGTCGCCATTCTCAGACCCGCTCTCGTCGTCGCCGGCGTCGATGATGATCTCATCGGCCGTGACGCGCGTGACCACGCCGCCGCGGCGCGCGATCACGACCGCACCCGAGTCGCGGGCGACCTTGTCCTCGAGCCCCGTGCCCACCAGCGGCGCCTGCGGGAACAGCAGCGGCACCGACTGCCGCTGCATGTTCGAGCCCATGAGCGCGCGGTTCGCGTCGTCATGCTCGAGGAACGGGATCAGGGCCGCGGCGATGGACACGAGCTGCTCCGGCGCCACGTCCATGAAGTCGATCTTGTTCGGCGCGAGCAGCGGGTAGTCGTCCCGCTTGCGGCACAGCACCAGCTCGTCGGCGAAGCGGCCGTCGGGCGTGAGGCGCGCGTTGGCCTGCGCCACCGCGTAATCCTCTTCTTCGGACGCGGACAGCCAGCGCGTTTCGTCCGTGACCTTGCCGTCCTTCACGACGCGATACGGCGTCTCGATGAAGCCCAGCTCGTTGACGCGCGCGTAGCACGAGAGGCTGGTGATGAGTCCGATGTTCGGACCTTCCGGCGTCTCGATCGGGCACATGCGGCCGTACTGGCTGTAGTGCACGTCGCGGACCTCGAAGCCGGCGCGCTCGCGCGTGAGACCGCCCGGCCCGAGCGCCGAAAGACGCCGCTTGTGCGTCAGCTCGGCGAGCGGGTTCGTCTGATCCATGAACTGCGACAGCTGTGAGCTGCCGAAGAACGCCTGAATCACCGCGCTCACGGTGCGCGCGTTCACGAGATCGTCGAGCGTGATCCGCTCGGGATCGTTGTTGATGCTCATCCGCTCTTTGATGAGCCGCGCCATGCGCGACAGGCCGACCGAGAACTGGTTGGCGATCAGCTCGCCGACCGAGCGCACCCGGCGGTTGCCGAGGTGGTCGATGTCGTCGGTGTAGCCCCGACCCTCGGACAGCTCGATCAAGTAGCGGATGATCGCGACGAAGTCGGCCTCGGTGAGGACGGTGTTGTCCTTCGCCACGTTCACCTTGAGCCGCTGGTTGATCTTGTAGCGGCCGACTTTCCCCAGGTCGTAGCGCTTGGGGTGGAAGAACAGACGCTTCAGCGCCTCGCGCGCCGTCTCGATGTTCGGCGCCTCACCGGGGCGCAGCAGAGTGTAGATCTGCGCCAGCGCCTCGGCCTCGGTGTGCGTCGGGTCCTTGGCGAGCGTGTTCTTGATCAGCGGCGACTCGCTGCGGCCCGCGGCGAGCAACACGTCGACCTTCGTGACACCGGCCTTGATCAGCTTCTTGCGCAACGTGTCCGAGAGCTCGCGCCCGGCTTCGCCCACGACTTCCCCGTCGGGATCGGCGACGTCAAACGCGAGCACGTACTTGCTCGGCGCCTGCTGGGTCGTGGTCGGCTGCGCATCCTCGCGCAGGTCGAGCGACGTGTAGCCGGCGAACACCTTCACCGCCGTGATGCCGGCGCGGCGGAACGCGTTGAAGCGCTCCAACGTCAGCTCGTCGCCCACGCGCGCGAGCGGCTCGCCCTTCTTGTTCTCGGGATCGGGCACATCGACGGCGAGCAGCGTGCCGAGCACCTCGCGCTTCTGGGCGCGGCCCTCGAGCTTGCCCGTGATGTCGATCTCTTTCAGGGCATAAAACAGCTTCAGGATGTCGGCGTTCGTGCCGTAGCCGAACGCGCGCAACAGCGCCGTCGCCGGGAATTTCTTCTTCTTATCGATGTGGACGTAGATCACGTCGTGAATGTCGACCGTGAACTCGACCCACGAGCCCCGGAACGGAATGATCCGCGCGGAGAAGAGGCGCTGGCCGTTGGGGTGGATGCTCTCCTCGAACACGACCCCGGGCGAGCGGTGCAGCTGCGACACGATGACGCGCTCGGCGCCGTTGATGACGAACGTGCCGAGCGGCGTGAGAATCGGCAGCTCACCGAGGTAGACTTCCTTCTCGATGATGTTCTTGGGCCGCTTGGTCTTCGTCGTCTCGCCGACTTCTTCCATCACGACGAGCTGCAGCGTCGCCTTGAGCGGCACCGAGTACGTCATGTCGCGCTCGATGCACTCTTCGACCGTGTACTTCGGCTCGCCGAGCGCGTACTTCACGAACTCGAGCGAGTAGTTGCCGTTCACGTCCTGGATCGGGAACAGGTCCTTGAAGACCCGCTCCAATCCGACGTCGGCGCGCTCGCTGCCCTTCCCGTCCGGCTGCAGCAGCGACTGGAAGGCGCGCGTCTGAATGTCGAGGAGATGGGGCATCGGCATGCCCGTCGCCAGTTTCGCAAACGAAAGCTGTGGTGACGTCTTAGTGGTCATTCGAACCCTCAAGTAATGCAAAAGGCCCTGCCGCCCCCGGACCCGGCTGCGGTGCGGGGGAGGATGCTAGGGCTCGGAAAAGCGAGCAGGTTGTCGTCGTGGCTACTTCAGTTCGACGACCGCGCCCTGCGCTTCGAGCTTCTTTTTTATTTCTTCCGCTTCCTGCTTGGACACGCCTTCCTTCACGGTCCCCGGCGCCCCTTCGACGAGATCCTTCGCCTCCTTCAGCCCGAGGCTGGTGATCGCGCGAATCTCCTTGATCACCTGGATCTTTTTCTCGCCGCCCGCCTTCAGCACGACCGTGAACTCCGTCTTCTCCTCGACCGCCGGCGCTGCCGCGGCTCCCGCTCCGCCTGCCGCCGCACCCACGGGTGCCGCTGCCGGAGCCGCGATCGTCACGCCGAACTTCGACTTGAACGCTTCGATCAGCTCCGCCAGCTCGAACACCGACATGTTGCCGATGGCTTCGAGGATATCGTCCTTACTCATCGTTTGCGTCGCCATTACTGTTCTCCCGCCCGTTTAGTTTTGAGAGCCTCGAGGGCACCCACCAGCGAATACAGCAGTCCGTTCAGCACTCCCAGGAATCCCGCCATGGGCGCCTGAAGGGCTCCACCCAGCTGCGCCAGCAGCTGAGTCTTCGACGGCAACGCCGCCAGCGATTTCACCTGCGCCTGCGTGACCGGCTTGCCTTCGACCAGCCCCACCTTGATTGCGGGTTTCTCGAACTCCCTGGCGAAATCCGTCAGCACCTTCGCCGCGCCGACCGGATCCGCGCCGGCAAGCACCAGCGCGGTGGGACCGGCGAGGAATGATTCGAGACCCCCGTCCTTCAACTGCTGCTCGCTCAGCGCCCGGCGCGCCAGCGTGTTCTTGACCACCACGTATTCGACACCGACCGCGCGGAGCCGGCGGCGCAGATCGGTGATGTGCGCCACGTCGAGGCCGGTAAAGTCGGTGATGTAGATGGTCTGGGACTTGGCGACTTGCGTTGCCAAGGTCGCGACCATCTCCTGTTTTTGCGCTTTGGTGCGGTTCATACGTGGTACCCCGCCGGATCGACCCGCACACCCGGCCCCATCGTGCTCGAGACCGTCACCGATCGGATGTAATGCCCCTTGGCCGCCGAAGGTTTCGCCTTCACGATCGCGTCCATGAACGCCTGCAGGTTCTCGGCGAGCTGCGCGCTCGAGAACGACTTCTTGCCGACGGCGGCGTGCACGATGCCGCTCTTGTCGACGCGGAACTCGATCTTGCCCGCCTTCAGCTCCTTCACCGCCTTCGTCACGTCCATCGTCACCGTGCCCGCCTTCGGATTCGGCATCAGCCCGCGCGGGCCGAGCACTTTGCCGAGCGCGCCGAGCTGGCCCATGACGTCGGGCGTCGCCACGATGACGTCGGTGTCGAGCCAGCCTTCCTTGATCTTCGCGACGTACTCGAGACCCACGAAATCGGCACCGGCGGCTTCCGCCTCCTTCGCCTTGTCGCCCTGCGCGATCACCAGCACGCGGATCGTCTTCCCCGTCCCGTGCGGGAGCGAGACCGTGCCGCGCACGATCTGATCGGCGTGCTTCGGATCGACGCCCAGGCGGACCGCCACGTCGACCGATTCGTCGAACTTGGCGAACGCCGTGCTCTTCACCTGCTCCACGGCGGCCGGCGGCGCGTACAACTTGCGCGGCTCGATGGTACCCACGGCAGCCCGGTACTTCTTGCCACGGGTGCGCATCAGCCCTCCACCGTCAGACCCATGGAGCGCGCCGTGCCCGCGATCATGTTGATGGCGCCTTCGAGATCGGTCGCGTTCAGGTCCTGCATCTTGATCTCGGCGATCTTCTTGAGCTGGGCGCGGGTGACCTTCCCCACCTTCTCGCGGTTCGAGGTCGCCGAGCCCTTCTCGATGCCCGCTTCCTTCTTGAGCAAGACCGAGGCAGGCGGCGTCTTGGTCACAAACGTGAACGTGCGATCCTTGTAGATCGTGACCACGACCGGGGTGACCATTCCGGCTTGGGACCCGGTCTTGGCGTTGAACTGCTTAACGAAGTCCATGATGTTCACGCCGTGGGGGCCGAGTGCCGTACCCACGGGCGGCGCGGGCGTCGCCTGCCCCGCCGGCACCTGCAGCTTGACGATTGCGGTAACTGGTTTGGCCATCGTTTCCTCTATTGTCGTCCGCTAACTGCGGACTCCCACTTTCCCAGTGGTGCGGGGGCTCTTAGTGAGCTTTGAGCTGCAAATAGTCCAACTCGACTGACGTCGGCCGCCCAAACAACGCGACCGACACCCGGACTTTGCCCTTGTCCGGCAGCACTTCCTGCACCGTCCCGCTGAAATCCGAGAACGGCCCTTCCGTGATCTCCACGACCTGGCCGATGAGGAACGGAATCGCCTCGGCGGGCTCTTCTTCCTTCACCGCCTCTTCGACACCCAGCAGCCGATTGACTTCTTCAGGCCGCAGCGCCATCGGCAGCCGGCCCGTGCCGACGAACTTGATCACACCCTGGATGCCGTTGATCGTGTGGATGGTTTCCTGATTCAGGTCCATCTCCACGAGCACATACCCCGGGTAGATCTTCCGCTCCACGTTCACCTTCTTGCCGTTCTTGATCTCCACCTGTTCCTGCGTGGGGACCAGCGCCTGACGGATCGGCTTCTCCGTCTCCGGCCGCGTATCCTCGGCAATGCGGCGCGCGATCAAGTTGCGCACCTTGTTCTCATGCCCCGCGGTCGTCTGAATCGCGTACCAGCGCAGATCCGAGGCCGGCATCAGAACATTCTCGCGACGAGCGAGACGAACAGCCATTGAAAGAACGAATCCATCAGCCCAATCGCGAGCCCCAGGATCGTGACAAAGATGATGATCACGGTCGTGGCTTTCTTGAGCTCGTCAAACGTCGGCCATGTGACTTTGCGCAGCTCGTTGCGCACGTCGCGCAGGAACTGCACAAACCGTCCGATGCGGCCGCGGCCAGGCTGAAGCTCCGGCCCCCCGCCCGTCAGCACTTCTGTTGCCACTACTTCGATTCCTTATGCGCCTGCTGCTTATTGCACCGCGGGCAAAACTTCTTCCACTCCGCCCGCTCAGGGTGCTTCCGCCGGTTCTTCGTGGTGAAGTAGTTCCGGCTTTTGCACACCGTGCATTCCATGATGATGTTCTCGCGCGGCACCTAACCCCCAATGCGAAATGTGGAATTCGAAATGCGAAATCATCGTACATTTCACATTTCGACTTTCGCATTTCGAATTATTTCAAGATCTTCGTCACCACGCCGGCGCCTACCGTCCGGCCGCCTTCGCGAATCGCAAACCGCAGCTGCTCTTCCATCGCGATCGGCGTGATCAGCTCGATCGTCATCTTCGTGTTGTCCCCCGGCATCACCATCTCCACGCCGGCAGGAAGTTCCACGGAGCCCGTCACGTCCGTCGTCCGGAAGTAGAACTGCGGCCGGTACCCCTTGAAGAACGGGGTGTGGCGTCCGCCTTCCTCTTTCGTCAGCACGTACACCTCGGCCTCGAAGTTCGTGTGCGGCTTGATCGAGCCGGGCTTCGCCAACACCATGCCGCGCTCGATCTGATCCTTTTCGATCCCGCGCAGCAGCAAGCCAACGTTGTCGCCCGCCTGCCCCTCATCGAGCAGCTTGCGGAACATCTCGACCCCGGTAACCACCGTCTTCTTGTCCGTCCCGAAGCCCACCATCTCGACCTCTTCCCCGACTTTGACCTTGCCGCGATCGATCCGGCCCGTCGCCACCGTCCCACGGCCCGTAATCGAGAACACGTCCTCGACCGGCATCAGGAACGGCTTGTCGATCTCGCGCTTGGGGACCGGGACGGTCTTATCGAGCGCCGTGAGCAGCTCCTCGATCTTGCCGACCCACGCCTTATCCCCTTCAATCGCCTTCAGCGCCGCCCCCCGGATCACCGGTACGTCATCGCCCGGGAACTGGTACTTAGACAGGAGTTCACGGACCTCGAGCTCGACCAGGTCGAGCAGCTCCGGATCATCCACCAGGTCGCACTTGTTGAGAAAGACCACGATGTAGGGCACGTTCACCTGGCGCGCCAGCAGAATGTGCTCGCGCGTCTGCGGCATCGGGCCGTCCACAGCACTGACGACCAGGATCGCCCCGTCCATCTGCGCCGCGCCCGTGATCATGTTCTTCACATAATCCGCATGGCCCGGGCAGTCGACGTGCGCGTAGTGGCGCGCGGGCGTCGAGTACTCCACGTGGCTCGTCGCGATCGTCAAGATCTTGGTCGCATCGCGCCGGCCTTGGCTCTCGCTCGCCTTCGCCACCTGATCGTAGCTCACATACGTGCCCAGGCCCTTGTCCGCCGAGACCTTGGTCAGGGCTGCGGTGAGCGTGGTCTTGCCGTGATCGACGTGCCCGATCGTCCCAACGTTTACGTGCGGCTTGGTACGCTCGAATTTTGCCTTTGCCATTTTCGCGAATGTCCTCTAGTTCGTTTCCGTTACAGGTGTCTGGTGTCAGGTGTCTGCAGTGTCATGTCCGAAACCGAACACCTGACACCCGACACCGCCTTTCGTTTCTCCCAGAGCTCGCGACCGGGATTGAACCGGTGACCTCGTCCTTACCAAGGACGCGCTCTACCGACTGAGCTACGCGAGCGTTCTTGGTACAGAGCGGGCGACGGGGCTCGAACCCGTGACCCTCAGCTTGGAAGGCTGATGCTCTACCAACTGAGCTACGCCCGCGCGCCACAAAGTGGTGGGGGAAGGATTCGAACCTTCGTAGCGCTAAGCGCGGCAGATTTACAGTCTGCTCCCTTTGGCCGCTCGGGCACCCCACCGCGCCCTCGCCCACGAGACTTCCCCTGACAACAGACCCCGCGTGTCGCCGCCCGCGGGGTTGTTGGGTTCCTCGATGCTTCGTGCTTCGGCAGTGAGCTGACGAAGGGACTCGAACCCTTAACCTGCTGATTACAAATCAGCTGCTCTACCATTGAGCTACGTCAGCTGGTCAAGGCCCAAATCCTACAGACTCGTATCTTAGACGGGCGTCGCGACTATGGCAAGGGTAGGACCTCGAACGACTTAGGCCTCGTCAGCCCAGTCGCCACTTGGTTCCGGTCGACGTGTCTTCGATCTCGATCCCCTTGGCCTTCAGCTCGGCCCGGATCGCGTCGGCGGCCTTGAAATCCTTGAACTTACGGGCCTGGTTACGCGCCGCGACTCGCTCGGCGACCCACGGCTCGAGCGCCGGATCCACGGCCCGCTGCGTTGGCAGGATGTCCAACAGGGCAACCCCCGCGACGCGCTCGAAGGCACCGAGGGCCGCTGCCGCGCCGCCCGTCTCCTGAGGACGATCGAGCTCGCGATTCGCGGCACGCACGAAATCGAACAGCGCAGCGACGGCCCGCGGCGCGTTGAGATCGTCGTTGAGCGCGGCGGCGACATCAGATTCCAGCTGCTCGGCGCGTCTCTTGAGTTCCGCTCCCTGCTCCCTGCTCCGTGCTCCCCGCAGTCGTTCGTGAAACTCGCCGAGCCGCCGTACTCCTTCTTTCGCCGCCTCGAGTGCTTCATCGGTGAAGTCGACCGGTTGGCGATAGTGCGTCTGGAAGAAGAGCAAACGAACGGCAGCGGCATCGACGCCCTGCTCCCGTAAATCGCGCGCGGTGAGAAAATTTCCGTGGCGCTTCGACATCTTCGTGCCGCGCACGTTGAGGAACTCGCCGTGCACCCAGTGCCGGGAAAACGGTTGCCCCGTCGCACCCTCCGACTGTGCGATTTCGTTTTCGTGATGCGGAAAGATCAAATCGATCCCGCCCGCATGGATATCGAGGGTCTGCACGCCACAGCACTTCGCGATCTCAGCCAGGGACATCGCCGAGCATTCGAGGTGCCAGCCCGGGCGCCCGCGCCCAAATGGCGCGTCCCAGACAGCACCCACTGCTTCATCTTCGGCGTCCGCCTTCTTCCACAATGCAAAGTCGCTCGGGTCGCCCTTCGCGTATTCGTCACTCGCGACCCGCGCGCCGACTTTGATCTCACGCTTGTCGAGCTGCGACAGCCGGCCATAGCTCGGAAACTTCGCGATCGCGAAATAGACCGAGCCGTCCTCTCCTTTATATGCGACCCCGCGCTCGAGCAGTTTCGAGACCAGCGCGATCATCTGCGACATGTATGCCGTGGCCGGCGTGTAGACGTGCGCCGGCTTGATGCGCAGGTAGTCGCGGTCCTCGAAGAAGGCTTGCGTGAACGGCGCAGTGTGTTCCGTGAGCTTCTTTCCCGCCTGACGCGCGGCCTTGATGGTCCGGTCGTCCACGTCCGTCAGGTTCATGATGTGGAACACGTCGTAGCCGGATCGCTCCAGCCAGCGGCGCAGCAAGTCCTCGAACAGAAACGTGCGAAAGTTGCCGATGTGGGCGTAGTTCCAGACGGTGGGACCGCAGGTGTAGAGTGTGACGCGCGGCGGCGCGAGCGGGACGAACGGCTCGACCCGACGGGTCAGCGTGTTGAACAGGGAAACCTGCGCCGCGGTCATTGCGGCGAAACGTACTAGTGCACGTCGTGGGTTTCCAGCACGATCTCCTCGAGCGATTTCACGCGCACGCGCGACGCGCGAACGGGCAGGCGATGCGCGCGACACAGCGCCAGTGCCGCCTCCACCGTCCTGCCGGCCAGTGGTGCCTCGATGCCCGCCGCCGTTACGCGAAACCCGGGCGGCGGCTCGGGCGGCGGTCCATCCAGAATCACCTCGAGCACCCGCTCGCCTAACAGGGTGGCCAGGGGACCGGCGCGGACGATACGACCGTCACGCAGCACCAGCACGCGGGCGGCCAGTCGCTCGAGCACGGCGGGGTCGCGCGCGGTGATCAACACCGCCACACCGCTCGCGGCGAGCGCCGCGATGCGGCCGCGCACGTCGCGACGCGCGAACGCGTCCAGCCCCGACAGCATTTCATCGAGCAACAGGACACGGCGCCCGCCCAGGGCCGCCTGCGCGAGGTTTAGCCGATGCAGGTCCGCCTGACCCAACGCCTCGACGCGCAGGTCGGCGGACGGCGCCAGGCCGGCGATTCCCAGCGCTTCGCGCATCAGACCGAGGGGGCCACAGGGGCCACGGGGGCCACGTTCGGTATTGATCGAGCAATGGAGACGCGCGTAGTACATCAGAACTTCTCTGACCGAGAGCGAGGGCGGAAAAACGGCTGAATCGCGCGCGTAGCCCAGGAGTCGGCGGGCCGCGGGGTGCGTGGGCGGCAACCCCCACACCCGGATCGCGCCGGTGCGCGGCCGGAGAAACCCCGCGACAACGCGGAGCAGCTTCGTCTTGCCGGCACCGGCCGGACCGACTAGCCCGGCGATCTCTCCGGGCACGAGGGCAAACGAGAGCGGCCCGAGGCCTTGCCCCGAGACATCGCTCAGTGTGAGTGCGAAATCAGTCATCAGTCATCAGTCTCGCCTGCGCGCAATGAGAGCACTCGCGAGCAGGATTCCGAGACCAGCCCAGGCGACGGCATGGAGCATCGCGCCGAGGTCGCCGGCTGCAATGTCCCGGTAGTGCCAGAGAGCCGGGCCCAGCTCGAGTGCGCTCGCCGCGGACAGTCGCAGCACTCCCGGGCGGGCGAGATCGACCAGGCGCTCGGGCGCCACAGTGCCCGCGACCGCCATAAAGAGGAAGAGCGCGAGCGCACCGCCGTGGCCCAACACCAGCACCACAAACACGGCGCAACCGCCGACGGCGGCGGCAGAGGCGAGTCCCGCCGCAATTGCGCCGGCGTGTCCTCCCGACGCCGCGGTGCAGGCAATCGTGAGCGGTGCAAGCGGCAGCACGACTCCAAGCCACCGTCCTGTGGCGACGCCGAGAGCGGTTGTGGGATGGGTCAGCGCGGTTGCGAGCGCGACCCGGTCGCCCTCACGCCCCACCATCACCGCCGCGCCGATAATCGCTCCTAAAGCCCCAGCCTGCAGCGTTGCCGTGAGCGGATCAAGGCCATGCAACCGGAGCCAGACCAGCGTGCCGCCGAGCGCCAGCAGGGAAAGGCCGAGACGAGTGCGGGTGAGTCGCGGCAGCACGAGCAGGAATTCGGCGTGCACGCAGTGGAGAAATCGCATGGCGGCACGATATGAAATGAATCGCGGCGATTGGTATCCAATCGCCGCGACCTGCATCAAATCGTTGCGCGAGCCCCGATGATCGCGTCCACCAACACATCCGATTCAAACCGAACCGGATCGGTGGCGGGCAATCCCGTCTCCTCGGCCGCCTTGGCCACGGCGTCCCGCGCCGCATCCTCGTCCATGTCGTACGTGTTGAGGGAGATCCCGATCACCTTGGTCGGATGCACCGGCTGCGCTGCACGCTCGTGCATCTCGATCATTTCTGCATACGACGGGATCTTTACCCACGGCTCGCGGCCGTGATAGTCGCCGATGTAATCGCGCGTCACCTGGTGACACAGAATCAACGCATCGGGACAGGAGCCGTGGAGCAGCCCCAGCGTGACGCCGGAATAGCCGGGATGAATCAGGCTGCCCTGCCCCTCTACCAGCACGATGTCGTTGTCTTGCGCACCCTGCAGCACAAGCTGCTCGGCGGCACCCGCGATGAAATCCGCCACCACCGCGTCGACCGCGATGCCCCACCCTTCGATGAAGATTCCGGTCTGTCCGGTCGCGACGAAGCTCGTGCGGTGGCCACGCTTCACGAGCTGATCGCGGAGCTGCAGCTGCGCCGTCATCTTGCCGACATTGCAATCGGTCCCCACCGCGAGCACCACGAGCGCATCGACTTCAGCGGCGCGGCCGTCGGCGATGGGCAGGTTCGGCGGCGGCTTGCGGGCATCGAAAATCCGCACCCCGCGCGCCTTCGCGAGTGGCCCCAGCTCCGGATCGTCGCCGATGAACGTATGCAGGCCACTCCAGATCTCGAGCTTCTTCTCAATCGCGGTGCGAAGCCACCTCTTCCATTCGTCGGGCAAGCGACCGCCCGCCGGCGCGATGCCGACCATCACCGCGGTCGCGCCCTTGCCCTGCTCGAGACCGCGCTCGAAATCGCCGACGACGGGGATGTTTCCCCCGAATCCCAGCACTTGCTGAGCCGTCTTGCCGGCCTGTTTGCGATCGAACACCGCGACGATGCGCTCGGGGAAGTAGCGAATGCAGGAGTTCGCCGTCTTGGAGGTCAGCGGCCCGAAGTCGCCGTCGGCGATAATGAGGAACCGATGCTTGGGAAGCGTCATTTCTTGGCGGCTACCGCGACCTGGCGCCGCTCGACGCCGCTCCATGGCTCGGTGGGACGCAGCACGGCCGGCCTGAAGCGCCCCGGTTCACCGTAGATCTCGCCGTGCAGAACATGCCGGATCAAGACCATGGTCACGCAGAGCACTGGAACCGCGACGATCAATCCGATCGCCCCCAGTATGCTGCCCATCACCAGCACGCTGGCGATCGTGAGCACGGGCGGAAGCTCGACCTTGCGCTGCATGATGCGCGGCACGACGACGTTCGCCTCGAACATATGCACGAGGACGCCGAGGATGAGGACGAGGAGCACCTTCAGCCAGTCCCCCGATGCCACCATGAACAGCGCCGGCAGAAGCGTGGAGATCAGGGTGCCGAAGAACGGCACGATGGCAACGAGTCCGGTGAAGATTCCAAACGCGAGCCAGTAGGGCACGCCGAGGATCCACAGGCCGATCGCGGTGAGGGCAGCCAACACGGCCATCGCGATCAGCTGGCCCACGACCCAGGCTCGCAGTGTCGCCGAGGTGTCATCGAAGATTGCGACGGCGATGGGCCGGTGGCGCGGCGCGAATAGCGAGATCAGGCCGTCGCGATACAGCGCCGGCTGCCTGGCCAGGTAGAGCGCCATCACGACCACGCTCGCGCCTTCGATGAAGAGCATGCCGCCGCCGCGGACATAGCCGAGGATCGAGCCGCTCAAAAACCCGACCGCATCACTCACCAATCCCGATACCACTCCCGACGACGGATTCGCCAGCTCGGTCTGGTCGAGGACGGGATATTGACTCGCCCAGCGCGCGAGCACGTTCTGGATGTTCGTGAGCGTCTGCGGCAACCCACTGACGAGCGAGCGCGTCTGCTCGACCACCGGTGGGGCGAGCAGCGCCGCGACACTGGCGATCGCTGCCAGCGTGGCGATGACGGTCAGCGTGAGTCCGATCCAGCGTCGCAAGCCGAATCGATACTCGAGCCAATCGGTGATCGCGGAGAGATAGACCGCCACGAGGATGGCGAGAAAGAGGAGCAGCAGGACGTCGATGACCTTGAGAATGAACAGGACGGCGAGGGCCGCAACAAAGAGCGCCACGAACGTGGCGCTCGACGACCGGGTCGGGGAAGGAGCCTCGGGACCGTTCAGCTTTTCTGCTCCGCGTCGTCGTCCTCGAGCAGCTCAGCCTCTTGCGCGCCTTTCCCGAGTGCCTTGGCCTGCTCCTGCGTGCCTCCGGGCAGCAATCCCATCTTGCGCTTCAACGCGAGCAGCTGCTCGTCCGCGGTGGCCTTCACCTCGATTCCCTGAAACTGCTTGATGAGGGAATCGCCTGAAAGATCCTCATTCACCTCGGCCGCCGCGATCAGCTTGCGCTCCTCGTGCTCGATTTGCTCGGCCATCCGCTCAAACGTCTCGAACGCGCTCTTGTCGGAGATCGCGCCCATCGTTTCCTGAATGCGCTTGTGCGCCTCGGCCCGCTTCTGGCGCGCGATCAGGATGTTCTTCTTTCGCTTCGCCTCTTCGATCTTGTCGTTCAGCGACCGCAGCGAGGCCTTGAGCTTCTCGGTCTCCTCGCGGTGCTTCACCCACGTGTCGTGGAGCTGGACCGCGCCCTGTACGTGCTCGTTGTAGCGCAGCAGCGCCTGCTTGGCGAGATCGTCGCGGCCTTCCTGGACGGCGAGGACGGCCCGCTTCTCCCAATCCTCAGAGAGCTTCTTTTCCTGCTCGGCCTGCGCCGAAAGCCGCTTCTCGTCGGCAATGGCGGCGGCGACCTGCTGCTTCGCCTTCGCCAGCTGATTCCGCATGTCGACGATGAGCTGCTCGAGGACCTTTTGCGGGTTCTCGGCGCGCGAGATCAGATCGTTGATGTTCGACCGGATCAGCGTAGACAGACGATCAATGATCCCCATGGCTCCCTAGGCTCCTGGCAATGAGCGCTCGCGCTTCTGCGCGAGCAGCCGCTCCGCAAAATCTAGCCGCTCGGCCATCTCGGCTAATTGGCCCTGCATGTCGCTCACGCGCTGCTCCAGCTCTGCGACGTGACCGGGGTCGGTATCCGCACCAAGCGGCGTATCCACCCACTCGCCGCCGAAGCCCTTCCACCGTCGCTTGCGGTGGATCCCAGCGCGAATTCGCTCGGCGATCGCCGCCGCCAAATCCGACTTAAAGAACGCGTACAAGACGACGCCGGCCACGACCATCCCACCGATCATCCCGATCAGCGGAATCAGCTGATTCGGGTCGAACGGAATCGTCGGTAGCGGGGGCGGCGTTTGCAAAGGCACTTGGTCTCCTACGCCGCACCGGCGCTGCCCGTTTCAGCAGGCAACGTCACGTCCGCGGCCGTTGCAGCTGCTCCGCGGCTTTCTGCTGGCCAAGCAGCCGCTCGGTAAAATCTACTCGCTCCGCCAGTTCCGCCACCTCTCGGCGCAGCTGCTCCACACTTTCGACCAACTCTGCATGGTCTTCGGCGCTTCCGGCGCCAGCGCGCGGCACGGGGCCGTGCTTGAGGCGCTCCGCGAACGCCTTCCCCACGGGGGAGAGCGAAATCATCCAGGCGAAGAAGCCGCCCACGGCAATGATCGGGATAAAGACCGCGATAATGTCTTCCATTACCCGTCCTTTGGCCGTGCGAGGAGGCGTTCGGCGAAGTCCATCCGCTCCGCCAACTCCGCGACTTCCTCCCGCACGTGCTGCAGCTCGCTCAAGATCTCGTCACGCTCTGCCGCTTCCAAACCGGGCTTCCGGTGCTCGCCGGCAATGCGCTTGGCGATCGCCGCTGCTACGGGACGGAGCACCCAGAAAGTCCCGCCGAAGAACATGAACGCCGCGACGGCTTCCGGCCCGTTCACGTCTGGGACTTTTTGGCGAGCAGCCGCTCAGTGAAGTCGATGCGTTCTCCCAGGTCTCCGATTTCCCGGCGGGCCTGCTGGATTTCTGCGAGCAGATCCTCGCGCAGCATTTGGATCTCCTCCCGCATGCCGGCATCCGCGCGCCCGCGAATCCGCTCCGCGAGGGCGCGAACGACGGGAAATAGCAGCACAATGCCGCCAATGATTGAGATGGTGAACAGAAAGGCTACGCCCTCGGGCGGCATCAGCGCGCTCCCGGGGGCGCAAGTCTTTCGGCGTCGCGCTGCTTGGCCACCAGTCGCTCGAGAAAGTCCACGCGCTCGCTGAGCTCGTTCAGCTGCTCCCCGAAATGCCGCAGCTCGTCGACCTCTTGCCGGAGATCCTTGACCTCGTCGGCAGTCTGATCATCGGCATCGGCGCCCTGCTTTTTTCCGAGGATGCGAGAGGCGAACGCTTTACCCACCGGTGAGACGGAGAGGAGAAACAGCGTACCCCCACCAAACAGCAGGATGACCGCTGCCAGACCGACGATGGCGTCCGAGTCCACTCGCGCTCCCTTCTTCTGATTCAACCTACCGCCTAGTCTCCTGCCTGCAACACCTTGCGCAGGTATGCGCCGGTGTGGGAACCTCGCGCCGGCACGATCTGCTCCGGCGGGCCTTCCGCCACCACACGCCCACCCAGCTCGCCGCCTTCAGGCCCTAGGTCGATGACCCAATCGGCTGTCTCTTATACACATCTCCGAGCCCACGAGACATTGATACTGATCGCGTATGCCGTCTTCTGCGTGTAAAGCGGGGGGGGGGGGGGGGGGGGGGGGGGGGGGGGGGGGGGGGGGGGGGGGGGGGGGGGG
>JBKPDZ010000089.1:0-9144 GCA_046728135.1 Gemmatimonadota bacterium
CGTCATGAGAATCGGGCGCAGCCGGATCCGGCCCGCCTCGAGGACCGCCGCGACGGTGTCGAGGCCTTTCTCTCTGAGCTGGTTCGTGTACTCGACGAGCAGAATCGAGTTCTTACAGACCAGTCCGATGAGGAGAATCATCCCGATCTGGCTGTACAGGTTCATCGTCGCGCCCGACCGATGGATGATCGCCGCGAACTTCAGCGTCGCCAGCGCGCCGGTGACGGCGAGCGGCACGGCCAGGAGCACCGTCCAGGGGTGCAGCAGCGATTCGAACTGCGAGGCGAGCACCATGAACACGACGATGAGCGCGATCACGAACGCAAAGTAGATGGCGCTCCCGCTCTCCTTGTACTCGCGCGATTCTCCGGCGAGCGCCGTCGTGGTCCCGGGCGGGAGGATTTGCCTCGCGACCGCATCGAGCGAATCGAGCGCCTCGCCCTGCGCGAGCCCCGGCAGCAGCGACGCCGACAACGTGAACGAGGGGATCCGATTGAAGTGGTTGATCTGTCGCGCGCCCACCCCTTCCTGCACGTTCGCCAGGGCGTCGAGCTGGACCAGCTGACGGTCCTTCCCGCGCAAATAAATCCCGCGCATGTCGCTCGGCGTCGCGCGATCCTTGGGATCGAGCTGCACCATCACGTAGTAGAGCTTGTCGTTGCGCGTGAAGGTGCTGACGCGACGGCCGCCGAGGAACGTCTGGAGGGCCCCCGCCACGTCGCGCACGGGAACGCCCAGGTCCTCGGCCCGGTCACGGTCGAACGTCACCCGCAACTCCGGCTTGTTCACAAACAAGTCGGTCTGGACGTTCGCGAGACCCTTGATTTGGGAGGCGCGACCGACGAACGGTCCCATGATCTCGGTGAGTTTCGCGAAATCCGAATTCTGCACGACGTACTGAATGGGCTGCGAGAAGCCGATCGCACCAGGCGCGTAGGGAAATGCCAGGACTCCCGAGAGCCCCATGAGCTGGGGAAATAGCCCGCCGATCATCTGCTGGACGCTGGTGTGACGGTCGCCCCAATCCTTCAGGATCACGCCGATGAATGCGCTGTTCACGCCACCCGCGAATCCGCCGATGATCGTGAAGTACCCGTTCACATCGGGCGTGCGCCCGATGATTTGTTCCACCTGGCGTACGTAGCTGTCGGTGTACGGCAGCGACGCGCCTTCCGGTCCCCGGACCACGACCAGGAAAAAGCCGCGATCGTCTTCCGGGATCAGCTCGTTCTGGAGCCGCGTCGGCGGGAAGATCAGAAACGCAAAGACGGAGACGGCGACGACCGCCAGCGTCCCGAGCAGGACGGCCACGCGGTGATCGACGGCGCGCCGCAGCAGCCGCGCATACCGTTCCGACAGCGCATTGAAGCCGCGCTCGAACAGCTGGAAGGCCTTGCCGTGCTGGGGCTGCATCCGGAGGATC
Source organism: Gemmatimonadota bacterium (assembly GCA_046728135.1). Taxonomy (GTDB): domain Bacteria; phylum Gemmatimonadota; class Gemmatimonadetes; order Gemmatimonadales; family GWC2-71-9; genus 20CM-2-65-7. The sequence goes on from JBKPDZ010000089.1 coordinate 1,424, forward strand.
TTGGCGCAGAGCATCGGTGTGAGCGTCAGCGCGACGAAGCCCGAGATCACGACCGCGCCCGCGACGGCGATGCCGAACTCGCTCAACAACCGGCCCGCGGTGCCCGTCAGAAACGCGAGCGGCGAAAACACCGCCACCAGCGCGATCGTGGTCGCGATGACCGCGAACCCGATTTCGTTCGTCCCACGCACGGCCGCTTCCTCCGGCTGTTCGTGCAGCTCCTCCTGGTGCCGGAAGGCGTTCTCGAGCACGATAATCGCGTCGTCCACCACGATGCCGATCGCAATCGTCAGCGCGAGCAGCGTAAAGTTGTTGATCGAGAAACCGAGGAAGTACATGATCGCAAAAGTCGAGACGATCGACGCCGGGATGGCCAGCCCGGGGATGATCGTGGCCCGGACGTTTCGCAGAAAGACGAAGATGATCAGGACGACGAGGATCGCGGCGATGAGCAACGTGAGGCGCGCGTCGTTGATCGAGTGCGTCACGAACACGGATCCATCGTATGCCTTTTGCAGCTTCACGCCGGGGGGGAGCGCTTGTTGAATGCTGGGGAGGGCGTCCCGAATGCTCTTCGCCACCTGGATGAGATTCGCCTTGGACTGGCGAACCACGCCGATCGCGACCGAGGGCGATCCGTTGTAGCGGAAGATCGAGCGGTCGTCCTCCGGCCCCAGCTCGACCCGCGCCACGTCCTTGAGCTTGATGAGCTGGGTGCCCTGGCTCGCCACGACGAGCTCGCCGAACTCCGGCGGCGTCTTCAGCTCGCCGAGCGAGCGCACCGAGAACTCGCGCCGGGTCGACTCGATCCGGCCGGCGGGGATTTCCACGTTGCGGGAGACGATCGCGTTCTCGACGTCCTGGATCGTGATGCCGCGCGCCGATAACGCTTCGGTCTGCGGCCAGACCCGCATCGAGTAGCGCCGCTCACCGAAGATCTGAGCGCTGCCCACACCCGGCAGGCTCTGGAGTCGCGCTTTGACGAGCCGGTCCGCGATGTCGGAGAGCTGCATCAGGTCGTAATTGTCGCTGGAGAGCGCGAGCCAGAAGAATGGCTGGGCGTCGGCCGACTGCTTCGCGATCACCGGCTCGAGCACGTCCACCGGCAGGCGACCCCGCACGCGCGACACCTTGTCGCGCACGTCCTGCGCCGCCACGTCCACCGGACGGTCGAGCGTAAACTCCAGCGTGATGTTGCTGGTCTGCTCCGCGGACGCGCTGCTCAGCGTGCGCAGCCCCTGGATCGTCGACAGCTCTTCCTCGAGCACGTCGGTCACCGCCGTCTCCACCACCTGCGCGTTCGCGCCGGGGAGCACCGTCGAGACCGAAATGATCGGAGGATCGATGTCGGGCAGCTCGCGCACGGACAGCCGCGTGTACCCGATGAACCCGAACAGCACCAGCGCGGCCGAGAACATACTGGCGAGCACGGGTCGGCGAATGGCGGTTTCTGAGAGTTTCATAGGCTAGAATTTTCCCGGGAAAGTGAACCGGCCGGACAGTCCTGAACGTAACGGGACCTGTCACGATCGAGTTCCAAATCTGTTCTGCTAGTACGTCGAAAAAGAACGAGGGAAATCGACATAGTCGGTCCCGTTTTGGTTCGAACCTCAGGGACCCCGAACATATCCCGAACCAAGAAAACCCGCAAGACAGCTATGGTACGCGCAGTTGGCGCGGTAGGTTAGAGCGATGGGAGGGCTGGCCGAATGGCTAAGGCACCGGTCTTGAAAACCGGCGGGCGCAAGCCCTTACAGGTTCGAATCCTGTGCCCTCCGCTTACTGCACCCTCTGCGGGGAGCCCCGGATGACTACAGGCGGGCAGCGCGAGATGACCTTCTTGCTCGCCGGGCTCGAGCGGCGCGTACTGCAACGCCTCGCGGCCCACGTGCCCCGCTCCATTCGCTCCAATCACCTCACTGCCCTCGGCACGATTGCCGCCGCCGGGGCGGGCACGGCCTACGCGCTGACGAACTACAGTCCCCGCTGGCTGTGGGTAGCCAGCCTGATGCTCGTCATCAACTGGCTCGGCGACAGCCTCGACGGGACGCTCGCGCGCGTGCGCGGCACGCAGCGGCCCAAGTACGGGTACTATCTCGATCACGTCGTGGACGCGTTCTCGACCGCCGTCATCGGCCTGGGGATCGGACTGTCACCATATGTGGACCTCGGCATCGCGCTCGGACTCGTCGTGGTCTATCTCGCCCTGTCCATCAATGTGTATCTCGAATCGAGCGTGTTCGGTGTGTTCAACATTTCCTACGGCCGCATCGGGCCGACGGAAGTCAGGCTGTTGCTCATCGCACTGAACACCACGCTGGCGCTCGCCGCGCTGTGGGAGGTAAAGGGGCCATGGCCGATCGCGCACGTCGCAAATTGGACGCTCGCCATCCTGTTGATCGGAATGGTGGCGCTGTTCGTCGGACGATTTGCCCGCAATCTCTACCGGCTCGCCAAACTCGAGCCGCAACGCTTCAGATGGTGGGAGCACAGCTAGCGGCATTGCTGCTGGTGGTGGCACTGCCCGCGGCCGCACAGAGCGTCCGTGGGCTCCTGACAGACAGCGTCAGCCGCACGCCGATTGCGGGAGCGTTCCTTACCCTGATCGACGACCAGGGGGTCGAGCGCGCCCGCGCCATGACCAATGCCTTGGGCGAATTCACACTGAACGCCTCCGCGGCGGGCACCTACCGGGTGCGCTCCAAGCGCATCGGTTTTCGGCCCCTCGTCTCTGCGGCCCTCGCGTTGCGCGCGGGCGATGTGATCGCCTATAACGCAGCCATCGATCCCATTCCGATTTCGTTACGCGAAGTCGTTGTGGCCGGGGAACGCCAGTGTGACATCGAAGCCGGTGCGTCGGTCGCCGCGCTGTGGGACGAAATCCGCGAGGCGCTGGCGGCCGTATCATGGACCGCGCGCGTGCCGGCATACTGGTTCGAGACGACCATATTCGAGCGCGACGTGAACGTCACGGGCCGCCAGCGCATTCCGGACTCCACCTGGCACGATGCGGGCTTCAGGAAGCTCCCCTTCCGCAATTACGCGACGGAAGCGGAGCTCGAGCACCAGGGTTATGTCATCGTGACAGACACCGGATGGGTCTATCGGGCCCCCGACGCGGACGTGTTGCTGAGCACTACCTTCCTCCGCACGCATTGCTTCGAGACCAAGAATGGCCGCGGCGACACGGACGGATTGGTCGGTCTCGTGTTCACGTCGGCGCGCGACCGCAGGCCTCCCGATATTACCGGGACGCTCTGGGTCGACCGCCAGACGTCAGAGCTGCGACGGATGGAGTTCAACTACATCCGTTTGCCCCAGGACGTGGTCGCCCCACGGGCCGGAGGTCGCATTGAATTCATGCGCCTGCCGAATGGGGCGTGGATCGTGCGGGACTGGGTGATTCGCATGCCGTACTCGAAAATGACGCAGCAGATCTTGGGCATGGGCGACCGGCCTGAAGTCACCGGATTTCACGAAAAAGGTGGGAGCGCCGATTTCATCCGGGCGCCGGACGGCACGGTCGTGTACGGCACGCCTGCGGTGCCGGCTGTCGCCGTGGCGCCACCTCCCACCGCGCCGATTGCGCGGCCTGACCTGGCGCCGGTGGCCTCCCTGCCCCAATCCGCACCGGTTGCGCCTGCTGCCGTAACGGACTCGACACGCTCCGCTCCGAACGGCAGACCCGCGCGCAACCGCAGCGCCAAACTGATCGATCGCGACGAAATCGACGCGTCGACCGCGATCGACGCGTTCGCGCTCGTCCAGGAGTCCCGTCCCAACTGGCTGCACCAACGCGGCGCGATCAGCATCATGAATCCCACCGCCGGGGATCTGCAGGTCTATCTCGACGGGCAACAGTATGGCGACCTGAGCCGGTTGCATGAGATCCAGACGATCAACATTCGCGAAGTGCACTTCCTCAACGCGGCCGAGGCGCAGATGCGCTATGGCTCGGGCCACGCGGGCGGGATCATTGACGTGATCACGGGCGTGGGCGCGCCGCCACGGCCCGTCGCCACGGGAGCTACCCCCGCCCCGGCCCCGCCGCCTCCTCCTGCGCCAGCGCCTCGAGATGCGGGCAGAGACCAGGAGCCCCAGCGTCGCCGCATGAGCGTCCGCAACTCCAGCATCCTGACGGAAGAGGAGTTTGGGCGCACTACGGCACTCGACGCGTATGCGCTGATCCAGGAGTTCCGACCCACCTGGCTGCACACGCGCGGCGCCGTCAGCATCATGGATCCGACCGCGGGTGACATCGACGTCTTTTTGAACGGCGTGGAGGTTGGCGACGTCAGTAAACTGCGCGAGATCGTCGTGCAAGACGTCCGCGAGCTGCGATTCCTGAATGCCGGCGAGGCCCAGATGCGCTACGGCCTCGGCCATGCGGGCGGCGTAATCGAAGTGTGGACGAAGTGAGCTAGCTGGCCTTGCTCGGTGAGCCTCCCCCGGGGATAATTCACTCCCCGGGAGAGGTGGCCGAGTGGCTGAAGGCGGCGGTTTGCTAAACCGTTATAGGGCCTTAAAACCCTATCGGGGGTTCGAATCCCCCCCTCTCCGTGCGCGCTTCGCGCGAATGATCAATGATCATTGCTCACTGGACAATGATCATTGATCATTCGCCTGCCCCTCTCCATTCCTAGAACATCAACCACACGAGCAAATAGAGCGTGTTATTGTCGGACGCGCTGCGTCCCGAACCGTCGTAGTTGCTCGTCCCGCCGTTGAACTTCTGATACGCGACATACTGCAGCGAGAACCGCGTATTGATCCACGGCATGTACTGCACCTCCGCGATCACGCCGTTGCTGTTGGGCTTCCCTGTGGCGTTGCCGCTGACCGGCCCCGCCGCGTACCGGAGCGTATCGGCCGTCCCGCTCGTCGCGAAGACGCCGATTGTGCCGCCGAGGCGCGAGGGGGTCAGCAGCGCGGCATCGGCGCGGAACGTGTTGAGGTTGTTCTTCGCATTGGCCGCCCCGCCGCCGGCGAACGTGGCGTCGAGCTTCTGTTGCTCGTGCATGTAGCTCGCGTGCACGACGAACGTCCCCTGCCCACCCTTGCCTGCATGCCGTTCGTACTGCAGGTCGCCGCCGACGTCGGTGAACCGGTCGCTCGGACCGGTAACGCCGGTCGGATACAGGCGTGCGGCGAGCCCGTACGTGCCCACCTCGAGGTACTGCGTCCCGAACGTCCGCTGGTAGGCGAACCGCCAGTACGGGACCACGCCCTTCGTGATGAGCTCAGACGAGGAATCCGGGGGATGGGCTCCGCCCTGGGGCGCCGAGCGATACACCGACAGCTCGCCGTACACATGGTCGTTCCAGAGCGCGTATGTGCCCATGCCCGCAACGTTCTGCGCGAGGGCGCCATCCATCAGCGGCGCGGCGGCAGGCGTCGGCGCGACGCCGGAAGATGCAAACGGATATCCCCACACCGGCGTCGAGTTCCACACGTCCTGGACCGTCGGACTGTTATTCACGGTGATGCCCCAGAGAACGCGCTTCGACGCGAACTTCCCGCGTTTCGCGTAGCGGAGCGAGATGTTGTCCATCCCTATCGACCCTTCTGCCGCGTCATAGGTGATCTGGATGAACGTGCCGATCCGTGGCGAGATCGCTTCGCCGAAGAAGACGCTCAGCTGCTGCGGAAACTCGACGTTGCCGTTCTGCGTGCCAGGCTGCGCCTTCGCAGTCTGGGTGAACGATGTCTGCACCATCGTCGAGACCGGGGGAATGAGATTGATCTTGAGCGGCGACGGAGTCGGCTCGGTCGGTCCGATGGTCTGCAATCCGGTCAGGGTGTAGGCATTGAGCTTAAACTGCCGGCCGAACGCCGTCAGCATCGGGAACGCCGTGTGACAGACGTTGCAGGCGAGACCGGTTTGCCGCGAAAAGCTCGGAATCCCCCGGTGGTTGAGCGAGGCTTCATACCGGCGGATCCAATCAGGGACGTCGGCGCGGGCCACAGCCGGAAGCGACAGTCCCACGAGCAGTAGCAGCAGACGTCGTATCATCGGACCCTCTCGGAAAAGATTCCTGCAACCATGCGCTCCCGAGTATGAAGGATTTCCGAAGACTCTATGACGGCCGTATTATTCCCAATGCCCGTGCGCGTTCGCTTCGCCCCGTCCCCAACGGGCTATCTCCACGTTGGCGGTGCCCGCACCGCCCTCTTCAACTGGCTCTTCGCCCGCCGTGAAGGCGGCAAGTTCTTGCTGCGCATCGAAGACACCGACAAGGCGCGTTCCACCGACGAACACACGCAGGTCATCCTGGACGGCCTCACCTGGCTCGGTCTCGACTGGGATGAGCCACCGGTGTTCCAAGGCGCGCGCCTGGCCCGCCACCAGCAAGTCGCCGATCAGCTGCTCAAAGAAGGAAAAGCCTATATGGAGGAGGAGGCGATCCGGCTGCGCGTGCCTCCCGGCGAGCTATCGTGGGAGGATGCGGTGCACGGGCGCATCAGTTTCAAGGGTGAGGACATCCGCGACTTCGTGATCCTGCGGTCAGACCGCTCGCCGCTGTACAACTTCGCCGTGGTGGTGGACGACATCGACATGCAGATCACGCACGTGGTCCGCGGCGACGATCATATCTCCAACACACCCAAGCAGCTCGCCGTCTACCGCGCCCTCAGCGCCGCGACCCCGGTCTTTGGTCACGTGCCGATGATCCACGGACCGGACGGGAAAAAACTCTCCAAACGACACGGGGCGACGGCGGTCGGCGACTACGAACACTTCGGAATTCTTCCAGGAGCTTTAAGGAATTACTTAGCACTTCTTGGATGGAGCCCAGGACAAGATCGTGAGATATTCTTCGAGCTTCAGGAATTGATCGATGTCTTCTCCCTAGATGGCATTCTGAAGAAGAGCGCGGTTTTTGACATGGTTAAACTTCAGTGGATGAACAGTCTGCATATGCGGCATAAGCTCAACACACGACCGCAAGATCTTACTGCGGAAGTCATTAAACATGCTCCTGAGCTTGAGCCCTTTAGTGAGCAAATATCTCGCGTGCTTCCGATTGTTGTGTCACGCGCGAGTACCACGACCGAATTAGCGGCTCAAATGAAGACGCGTGTCGATTCCAATGCCACCATAGAGTTGGGTCCAAAAGCAAGGGAGTATTTTCAGAACAATCCGGATGGCGTTCAAACTCTTAAGAAGGCAGCTGAGAAAGTTGCTTCGTTGTCTAATTCGGCGTGGGTCCTCCCAACGACCCTCGAACCCGCGCTAAAGGACATGGCAGCGTCTTTGGGCAAGCCGCCAGGCGAGGTATTCCAGCCACTTCGGATTGTGGTATCCGGCTCGACTGTAAGCGAGCCCGTTCATGAGTTGCTTTGGGCCATCGGTAGAGAGACGTCCCTAAAGCGAATGGTGACCTTCGTCCACGCATGGCCTAACGTGCCGAGCACTGGTGGTCAAACCACGTTGACGCCTCCGAGTGCAGGATTCCCTAAGACAGGACCCAAAAAGAACTGAGTAGACACATCCCAACTCGGCCTCGGCACCTGACAGTCACTAGCTTCAGAGAACTTGCAGTTTCGTATCGCTAATCGTAGGGTTGGCCTACACCTTAAAAGGGCCTGGATTTGATCCACTCTCTGTCGATCGAGCGCTTCAAATCGATTAGGTCGCTCACAATTCCCTGCCGCAAGGTAAACGTCTTCATTGGACCTCCAGACACGGGGAAGACCAATATCCTCGAGTCCCTTTATTT
>JBKPDZ010000090.1:0-5642 GCA_046728135.1 Gemmatimonadota bacterium
CTGCGCCCCTACCACATACCAATTAACTTCCCCGCACCCATGCTTGCGAAAATTACGGTTGTCGGCGCCGGCAACGTTGGTGCCACCACAGCGCAACGCCTCGCCGAAAAACAGCTCGCCCGTACCGTCGTCCTCGTCGACGTCATCGATGGTGTTCCGCAGGGGAAGGCACTCGACCAATGGGAATCCGCCCCCATCGAAGGGTTCGACACCCGCGTCGTGGGCGCGTCCAATGACTACGGTCCGACGGCCGGCAGCGAGGTCGTTGTGGTGACCGCGGGCATCGCGCGCAAACCGGGAATGAGTCGTGACGATCTCGTCCGCACGAATGCCGATATCGTCAAGCAAGTCTCCCAGCAGATCAAGCAGCGTTGCCCCACAGCGATTGTGGTGGTCGTCTCGAATCCCCTCGATGTGATGTGCTGGGTGACAAAGCAGGTCACGGGCTTTCCACGGGAGCGCGTGATCGGCATGGCCGGCGTGCTCGACACCGCGCGCTACCGCGCATTCCTCGCCGAGGCGCTCGACATCTCCGTGCAGGACATCCAAGCGATGGTGCTTGGTGGCCACGGCGACACCATGGTACCGCTCGTTTCCTACACGACCGTCTCCGGAATTCCGGTCACTCAGCTGCTCGAGAAGGGCAAGCTCGACAAAATCGTCGAGCGCACGCGGAACGGCGGCGCCGAGATCGTCGCCTTTTTGAAGACGGGCTCGGCGTACTACGCGCCCTCGTCGGCCGTCGTGCAGATGGTTGAATCGATCGCGCTCGACCAGAAGCGCTTGCTCCCCTGCGCAGCCTGGCTCGAGGGGGAGTACGGACTCTCGGGCATGTACTGCGGGGTGCCGTGCAAGCTGGGCAGGAATGGCCTCGAAAAGATCGTCGCAGTGCAGCTCACGGCGGACGAGACGGCCGCACTCAAGAAATCAGCCGAGGCGGTGAAGCAAACGATGGCGGCGGTGACACTCTAGGGGACGCGGGAAGGGGGAAGGGGGAAGGGTGGCAACAGCGGCGAGAGATCTTCAAGAACGCGGGTTCGGTGCTACGCTGCGGCGCGACGCCTGGTGGATCGCCCCCGCACTCACCGCCCTCGTCCTCGGCAGCTTCGGCATCTACTCGACCTGGGCTGCCTGGGTCAATCGCAACTACGAGTGGGGACCGTACCTGTCGCCGTTCTACTCGCCGCTCCTCAACGCGCCGTGGTTCCCGTTCTCGCCGGCGTTTTTGATCCTCATCTTCCCGCTCGCGTTCCGCGCCACCTGCTACTACTACCGCAAAGCGTACTACCGCGCGTTTTTCCTCGATCCTGTGGCTTGCGCCGTGGGCGAACCGCGGCACGGATACAGGGGCGAGACCAGGTTTCCCTTCATCGCACAGAATCTTCACCGCTACGCCATGTACGCGGCTGTGGTCTTCATTTTCATCTTGTCCTACGACGTGGTCCAAGCCGCCCGCTGGCCCGTGCACGGGGTGATGGCTGATGGAGCGATGGCGGCCGGACCGCGCGAATTCGGCGTTGGTATCGGGACGCTCGTGATGCTCGTCAACGTCGTCCTGCTCGCGTGCTACACGTTCGGCTGCCATTCCCTGCGACACCTCGTCGGGGGCCAGGTCGACTGTTTCTCGTGCGCGCGGGGTGGGAGAGCCCGCTTCGAGACGTGGCGCGGCGTCAGCGCCCTCAACCGCCACCACATGCTGTTCGCCTGGTGCTCGCTGTTCTCGGTCGCACTCACTGACGTCTACATCCGCCTCTGCGCGAGCGGCGTCATCCACGACGTGCGGCTGTTGTAGTGGCGGCCTCCGATCTTCGCAGCCACAGCTACGACGTCGTCGTGATCGGCGCCGGTGGGGCCGGTCTGCGCGCCGCCATTGAAGCGAGCGCCCAGAACGCCAAGGTGGCGCTCGTCTGCAAATCGCTGCTCGGCAAGGCACACACGGTCATGGCCGAAGGGGGCGCAGCCGCGGCGCTCGGCAACGTCATGTCGGAAGACAACTGGCGCGTGCATTTCCGCGACACGATGCGCGGCGGCAAGATGCACAACAACTGGCGCATGGCGCAGATCCACGCGCAGGAAGCACCCGACCGGATCCGCGAGCTCGAGGCGTGGGGCGCGCTGTTCGACCGCACGCCCGACGGTCGCATCAATCAGCGGCCGTTCGGCGGCCATACCTACAGCCGCCTGGCGCACGTCGGCGACCGCACCGGTCTCGAGATGATCCGCGTGCTGCAGGACAAGGCCGTGCACTCCGGCATCGACGTGCACATGGAGTGCACGATCGTCAAGCTGTTCGAGGTCGGCGGAAGGATCGCGGGCGCGCTCGGCTACTTCCGCGAGACCGGGCGCTTCGTCGTGTTCCGTACCGGGGCGATCGTGCTGGCGACCGGCGGCATCGGCAAGGCGTGGCAGATCACGAGTAACTCGTGGGAGTACACGGGCGACGGCCACGCCTTGGCCTACGAGGCGGGCGCCGAGCTGATCGACATGGAGTTCGTGCAATTCCATCCGACCGGCATGGTCTGGCCGCCGAGCGTGCGCGGCATTCTCGTCACCGAAGGGGTGCGCGGCGAAGGCGGCGTCCTGAAGAACGCCAAGGGCGAGCGGTTCATGTTCCGCTACATGCCCGACATGTTCAAAGGCGACTTCGCGGAGACGGAGGCGGAGGCCGATGCGTGGGTGAAAGGCGATCGCAAGAAGAACCGCCGGCCGCCCGAGCTGCTCACGCGGGACGTCGTCTCCAAAGCGATTGTCAAAGAGATCGCGGAAGGGCGGGGCACCGAGCACGGCGGCGTCTACCTCGACATCGCGTCGAAGCAAAGTCCCGATTACATCAAGAAAAAGCTGCCCAGCATGTATCATCAGTTCAAAGAGCTGGCCCACGTGGACATCACGAAGGATGCGATGGAAATCGGCCCGACCACCCACTACGTCATGGGCGGTGTTCGGGTCGACGCCGAGACACAGGAGTCGACGGTGCCGGGTCTCTACGCCGCCGGTGAAGTCGGCGGCGGCATGCATGGCGCCAACCGGCTCGGCGGCAACTCCCTGAGCGACTTGCTCGTGTTCGGGCGGCGCGCGGGTCAGCATGCCGCCGCCAAACGCGCCGCGCCGCAAATCCCCGACGCCGAGGTCGAGACGGCCATGCGCGAAGCGTTGGAGCCGTTCGGTCGCGCTGGCGAGAATCCATACGCGGTGCAGTCGCCATTGCAGGCCGTGATGCAGCGACATGCCGGCATCATTCGCGACAAGGCCGGGCTCGAGACCGCGCTCGCGGAGCTTGAAAACCTGAAGGCGCGCGCCCGGAGAGTCGGCGTGACGGGGAGTCGCGAGTACAATCCGGGTTGGCACACGGCGATCGACTTGCAGTCACTCCTGATTGTTTCCGAGGCGAGCGCGCGCGCCGCGCTGGAGCGCACCGAAAGCCGGGGGGCGCACACCCGCAGCGATTATCCGGACTCCGATGACACACAAGCGCGCGAGCAGCTCGTGATAAAGAAGGAAGGCGATCGCATGACGGTACGCCGGGAGGCCCAGCCGCCGATTCCCAACGATCTGATGACCCTCATTAAGGAAGGGCCATGACGCGTTTACGGCTGTTCCGCGGGACGAAAGCGGGGGGCGAGCTCCACGATTATGACATTGCGGCGACGGAAGGAATGGTCGTCCTCGATGCGGTGCATATGATCCAGGCGGAGCAGGCGCCCGATCTCGCCGTGCGCTGGAACTGCAAGGCAGGGAAGTGCGGTTCGTGCTCGGCCGAGATCAACGGCAAGCCGCGGCTCATGTGCATGACGCGCATGTCCGATTATCCGGCGGACGCGACGATCACCATCACGCCGATGCGCGCCTTTCCAGTGATCAAGGATCTCGTGACCGATGTGTCGTGGAACTACGAGGTCAACAAGCGGATTCCCGCCTTCAAACCCCGCGCACCCGATGCGCCGGACGGGACGTGGCGGATGTATCAGTACGAAGTCGAGCGGCCGCAGGAATTCCGAAAATGCATCGAGTGCTTCCTTTGCCAGGACGTATGTCACGTGCTGCGCACGCACGAGAAGCACGCGCAGTTCATGGGGCCGGCGATGCTGGTGCGGGCGGCGGTGTACGAGATGCATCCCCTGGACGAGGCGGATCGCCGCGACTACCTGCGTCACGAAGGTGGAATCGGCTACTGCAACATCACGAAGTGCTGCACCGAGGTGTGTCCCGAATCGATCACGATCACCGATAACGCGATCATCCCGCTGAAAGAACGCGTCGTGGATGCGAATTACGATCCACTCGCTGCCCTCCTGCGCAAGATCACCGGGAAGGGGGACGTGGGACGAGGGACGGGTTGAGGCGCCGCGACTTCGTTCAGACGATGCTGGCCCTCGCGGCGCTTCCCGGGCAGGGCAATTGGAAGAGCTGGCGGGTGACCGGTTCGCGCGTCAACAAGCATCTCACCGATCTTTCCCAGTTCGGCGCGAATCCGCAGGGCGGAGTGAGCCGCGTGGCATTCAGCGACGCGGACATCGCCGGCCGGCGCTTCATGATAGACCTGATGAAGGAAGCCGGCCTCACCGCCAGCATCGACCCGGTCGGAAACATTTTCGGCGTTCGCGCGGGATCTCAGGGCTCGGCGCTCCCCATTCTGTTCGGTTCGCACATCGACTCCGTGCCGGAAGGCGGCAATTTCGACGGCGACGTGGGATCGTGCTCCGCGATCGAAGTCGCCCACACCCTCGCCGAACGCGGCTATCGCAACCGCCATCCTTTGCACGTTGTGATCTGGTGCGATGAGGAAAGCGGCCTCACCGGCAGCCGCGGCTTCATCGGAGACTTGCCCGCGGACGAAATCCACGCGCCTGGGCGCGACGGCGTCGTCCTGGCGGAAAAGATCCGCCGCATCGGAGGCGATCCGGCGCGCATCGCCGAGGCGCGCCATGGCCCCGGCTCCATCGCGGCGTACGTCGAGCTGCACATCGAGCAGGGCGCGATCCTCGACGAGCGCGGCATCAACATCGGCATCGTCGAAGGCATCGTCGGCATTCATCATTACGATGTCACGCTGCGGGGATTCGCGAATCACGCCGGGACCACGCCGATGGACCGTCGCCACAATGCCATGCTGGCCGCCGCCGAGCTGGTGTTGATCGTCGACCGCGTCGTACGCTCGGTCGAGGGTCGCCAAGTGGGTACTGTGGGGCGGCTGCTGGTGAAGCCCGGTGCTCCGAACGTCATCCCCGGCCAGGTTGATCTGACCGTGGAGCTCCGCGATCTCTCGACCGAAAAAATCGAGCGGTTGTGGACCGAGATTCACAGCGAAGCCGTCGCCAGCGCTGAGAAGTACGGCGTGACGCTCGACTACACGCTGCAGCACGTCAATCCGCCGGCGCTCTCCACACCCGCGGTGCGCCAAGTCATCGCCGACGCCGTTCACGACCTGAGGTTATCAAGCCTGTCGCTGCCCAGCGGCGCCGGACACGACGCGCAAGATCTGGCGCGGATCGGGCCGATGGGAATGATTTTCGTTCCCTCCGTGAAAGGCATCAGCCATTCGCCGCTCGAGCTCACACGCGTGGACGACGTCACGAACGGCGCCAATGTGTTGTTGCAGACGGTGCTGCGGTTGGACCAAACATGAGGGGTGAGGCCCCGAC
>JBKPDZ010000091.1:0-15855 GCA_046728135.1 Gemmatimonadota bacterium
ATCTTGAAATGCACCGTGACTCCGGATCCGCCCATGTCCGCCGCGGAGAGTCCCACGAATTCGCGTAGGGGCACGTCCCGACTCCAGTTACTCGAGAATCCACGCTCGCCACGCTCGCCGTAGCGGACGGAGAGCTGAACGGTGCCTGAGTGCTCACCTGGTTCGATCAGCCATTGCCCACCGGATGGGACGGTGCGCTGGGCCGAAAGCACTGGAGTTGCCAGAAAAGCGACGAGGAGAAGGACGGCGAAGCGCATAGAGACTCCGGGAGTGGATTTAGGCTTTTGGATAGGGCTGGCGCTCCGATGGTTGCAACCGTAGAAAAATGGCGTCTAAAAGAGGCGTCGAACAGAGACGTCGAACAGAGACGTCGAACAGAAGCGTCTTGAAGGGCGTCCAAGGTGACTACGTCAAGGCGTACGCCCGAACGCAGAGGTTTGATCCCTACCGCACCGGAATGATGATCGTCTCCGTCGGTCTGTGAGTCATTATGGGCCATGGTTCTATATGCGGATCCGGCTCCGCGTTTCGACTTTGGCCGAAGAAGTCGCGAAGGCGTGCGCGAATTTGGCGAAGACTTTTCGCGGACCTGCCGCGTTCTCGCGCGGCGATCAGCTAGTCAGAGCCTCCCATTCGATCGTTTCGAATATCGCAGAGGGATGTGGCCGAGGCTCGGTCGCTGAGTTTCGAAGGTTCCTGCTCCACTCGCGCGGCTCGGCGCAAGAAGTGCTCGCGCAGCTCCGGTTGGTCGAGCCGGCGAACGAGGATCAGGGACGCCTCGTCAAGGTGCTCCAGAGCCGAACGGCGCTGATTCTCAAAATGCTCAACCGGCTCTACGCCAATCCCCCTCCAGACCGCTGACGCCGTCACGCTCCCGCTCGACGCCTTTAATCACGCTTTCTCTTACGATTCCTTACAACGCATCCTTCTTACGCATGAGAAAAGCCAGCGATGCCGCTGCGATCACTGCTCCCGTAAGCATCCAGGCCTGAATCGTCCCGCGGGCTAATAACGCGACGATCAAGGCTGCAGCTGCCCACGGCACAACACGCCCGCCCGGCATGACGAACGGCTTGTCGGCCGCGCCGGTATTGAGTCGCCGCAGCCGCCACACGGCGAGACAGCAACCCAGATAGACCAGCAGAATCGCGACGTTCGCGATGATGGCCAGCTTCACGTACGTGCCGGTGATGGCGATGGCACACACGATCACGCACTGGATCGTGATCGCGACGTGCGGCGTATGATGTGCCTGGTGCACTCTCGCAAGCGGACGGGGCAGGTAGCCGTCCACCGCGAGCGCGAACAGCGTTCGCGGTGTGGCGAGCATCGTGGCGGTCATGAAGCCGAAGGTCGAGACGATCATCGCGATGAGGATCAACGTGGAGCCCGCCGTGCCAGCGAATTGCACCGCCGCGGCGGCGAGCGGGGCCTTGGCTGTCTCGGGTGCCGCGAGGGCGCTGCCGAGAATGCCCTGGGCGACGAGCTGGACGGCGATATACAGCAGCCCGACGCCCGCTACTCCGAGCGCGATCGCCCGAGGTACGGCGCGGGCTGCATCGCGCACTTCGCCGCTCACTTGTAGCGCCGATTCCATCCCGAAGAAAGCGAACATCAGGAGCAGCCCGGATTCTCCGAGCAGTGCGAGCGGAGGGAACGAACCCAGCGCGAGATTCTCCGCTCGGACGTGCGAGAGGCCGAGCACCACGAAGGCGACGAGCGGGACGACCTTCGCGATCGTCGCGATGCCGCTCACGTTCGATCCGAGCGCCGTGCCGCGGATGTTGACGACGGTAAGGCTGCCGTAGACCGCCATGAGGAGCACGGCGCGCGGCAGCGGACCGCCGAGGCCCGGGACTAAGCCGCTGACGGCGTCAGCGAAGACCGTCGCGACGGCGCCCATCGCGAGCGTGATGCCGAGCCAGAGCAGCACACCGCAGAGATATCCGGCATAGGGCCCGAACGCGATCTCGACGTAGGCGTAGGGGCCGCCGCTGTTCGGGACGCGGCTCCCGGCTTCCGCAATGCAGAGGGCGACGAGCGCCGTCGCCACGGCGCACACGACGTAGGCGAGCGGAGCCGCGGCGCCGAGGCTGCTCGCCATGTTCGCGGGGAGCACGAAGATCGCCGCGCCGATGGTGATATTGAAAATGGCGGCGGCAAGACCGCGCACGCCGATGACTCGGCGTAGCGCGGGTTCGGTGGTGGCAGAGACCGGTGTGGTCATCCCACCAAGGTACGAGGTTTAGGGAGGCGCCCAGAGGGTTGCAGCGGTATGCCGTTTGTCCGTAGAATCGTTGGACTGCGACACGGTTTCCTACAGGAGCTAGTCCAGCGAGAGAGAGGAGGGAGAATGAAAGCGCTATGGACGATATCGTCGATACTCGTAATCGGGACGCCGGTGATCGGTCAGATGCCAGGAAGCATGACGGTCGATACGGCGGTCGACCGGATGAGCGGCAAGCGCACGGCGTTGGTGACGTGGGCGGCGGTAGACTCAGTCCATACCAACGGCTCGTTCCTGCCGCTGTTGCGGGCGCGGTGCACTCCCGATGGTAAGATCGACGTATTCATTGCCGGTATCCCCGGTCTCAAGAACACAATGCGGCACGACATCATCGGTACCGCGACCGTCGAAGATCTGAAAGTCGAAGTGAAGCTCGATGGCTGGGACAAGGCGAAGGGTTCGAAGGAGGGCGACTTCGAGGTCAGAGAGGACGCGATCTGGTACTTCAACGGCAAGCGTGGCATCAGCAATCTGCTTCTGCCCACAGACACGCTGTTACTGCGATTCCCTACATCGCCGACAAACACTGTCATGCCGGAGTTCCATCTAGGCTCGGATAGCCTGCGACGGGCGGCGTTGGGACGCGTCGCCGATGCGTGTAACTGGAAGCTCCCGAGCTAGCGGCTCTGTTCTGCGAGGCTACTCGATCCCGCAGACCATGGCGACGTAAAGTGCCGTGATGTCACGCCGGTCTCCATCCCGGAGCGGGATGCTGACCGAGCCGACGTGAATCGCGGCGTGCTGTGAACGCGCGATCGCAATCAAGTCCGGCGGATCGAGCTCGGCCGACAACGGGACCCTGACGATCTGGCGGGGCGGTGCGGTGGGTCCCATCGCCACAAACGTGCCGAACTGGATAGGGGATAGCTCCAGAGAGTCGGAATCGTCCGTGACGAGCATGACGACTGGCGGCTGTTCTCCCCGCTGGACGACGTCGGCTTCGCCGCTGTGGAGAAGGACTGTGAGCTGGGCGACGGGAGCTGGTGCCGGGCCGTGACCGGCCATCTTTGCACTAGCGCGGGCGGTCAGCGGACCGCCTGTACCGAGCCTGGTTGAGTCCGCAGCCGGTAAATACGTCACACGGACGTGACCCTTCAGCGCGTCGCTGTGTGCCGGCAGCACGCTGTCCGCGCGTGCGCAGGAGCGGGGATGGATCTCTCGCGGAGCCTGCGCAGCCAAGGGAGCGGCGGCAATAAGCACCAGCATGGTGAGCACGTCTGTGTTGCGCATTCAAAACACTCCCGCTGGCGTCGGTTCTAGATTACACCCCGTGATAGCGGCTCGGAAGCGCGACTACCTGTTCGTTCTCCTGCTGACCCTGAGCGGCCTCCTACCGGGCCTCGCTCGAGCCGCGCAGAAACCTCGGGTCGTCGTCACGACCGATCCCGAGCTCGACGACGCGAACTCCCTCATCCGCTATCTGCTCTACAGCAGCGATTTTCGAACCGAGGGACTCATCTACGCCAGCAGCGGCTTTCACTGGAAGGGCGACGGCACCGGGAGGAAAGTGTCCGTCCCGAACCGCGAGTACTCCCGCTGGGGGCTCAATCTCTGCCCTTGCGCTTCGTGGCGCTGGGCTCCGGACGAGCACTACATCGATATCGCCGTGGCAACGTACGCGCAGGTGTACCCGAACCTCCGCGTGCACAATCCGAATTACCCGACGCCCGCCGAGCTGCAGTCGAAGATCAGGTGGGGGAACGTGGCGTTCGATGGAGACATTTCGCAGGACACTCCCGGATCAGACTTGATCAAAGCGCTGCTCTTGGACGACGAGCCGGGACCGATCTACCTGCTCGCCTGGGGTGGACAGAGCACGATCGCGCGGGCGTTGAAGGCGATTCAGTTGCAGTACTCGGGGACGCAACAGTGGCCAGCCGTATATCAGAAGGTGTCGCGAAAAGCCATCCTCTCGCCGTCTGGAGATCAGGACGACACGTACGCGACCTACATCCATCCGAACTGGCCTGATATCACGTTGCTCCCGGCCGGCGTTGGCGGCGTCGCGCTCGGGTACGAGGCGCAAGCGTCCGCGAGCGTTGAGGATTCGGTTTACTACAGCAGCGACTGGACGCGGGCGAACATCTCGAGCCGAGGGGCATTCGGTGCGCTGTACCGTGTGTGGGGTGACGGAAAGCAGATGGTGCAGGGCGACATCTTCGACTACTCCGGGCTTTCGGGCTACACCGCGGACCAGCTCAAGGCAAAGGGCTACATCGTCTGGACACCGCCCCGCCCGAAGGGAGAGTTCCTCGGTGAGGGCGACACGTTCACCTACCTCAACTTGATCGACAACGGACTGCGCGGATACGAAGGCGCCACGCCGGGCGGCTGGGCAGGACATGGGGCCGGTGAAGCGACTGCGGCCACGGGTCAGCGCCCGCTGCCCCGGATCACGATCAACTCGTACGACGATTTGCTCCGGTTGCAGGAGCAGGCCTCGGCCCGCGGGCGGCCACCGTCGCCTGACCCGAACTTCACCCCTGCCGCCCAGAACGACCTCGCCGCTCGCTTGCTATGGTCCGTGACCCCGACGTACGCCGGCGCCAATCATGAGCCCAGGGTATCGGTTCGCGGCCGCGCGGCGGTCTCTGCCCGTCCCGGCGAGACGATTCGTTTCGAGGGCCTCACGTCCGATCCAGACGGGAACGCGGTGAGCGTGCGGTGGTGGCAGTGGCGGGACGTGGGCACCTATCCCGGCAACGTCACATTCTCGAACCCCACCGCGCTCGCCACGAGTGTGCAGGTCCCGACCGACGCTGCCCCGGGACAGACGATTCAGCTCGTGCTCGAGGCAACCGACAACGGAACGCCGGCGCTGACGCGGTATCAGCGCGTAGTCGTCACCGTCGCGCGCTGAGTCTCTGACGCCGCCCCGCTCTCTATCCAAGGTTCGCCCCATGGGTTCATCCGCCTGGCTGGTTGCTGTAGCACTCGCCCTCGCGCCGAGCATCTCCCCTGCCCAGGAGTCGCCGCCGCCCCTCACGGCGCGCGATGTCGTCGAGCGGATCAAGCAAAACATCGGCGTTCCGTGGACCGAGCCGACGGTGGACACATTCAAGGACGGGGATCCGGCGACGCCCGTGACCGGCATCGTGGTCACGATGATGGCGACGTTCGACGTGCTGCGTCGCGCGGCGGCGCGCGGCGCGAATCTCGTGATTACGCACGAGCCGACATTCTACGATCACTTCGACAAGCTCGACGTGCTCGAAGCGGAGCATGATTCGGTGACCGCGGCGAAGCGCGCGTTCATTCGTGAACATCGGATGGTCGTGGTGCGCATGCACGATCATTGGCATCGGCGCCGTCCCGAGCCGATGTCGGTGAGCCTGGTGCGCGTGCTCGGCTGGGACCGCTTCCAGACGCCCCAGAGCGAGTGGCTCTACCGGGTACCGGAGACCACGCTGGCCGAGCTCGCCGCCACGATTCGCCGGCGCCTGCCGGCGCCGACGCTCCGGGTCGTCGGCGATTCAGGGCTGCGCGTCACGAAGATCGCGTTGTCGCCCGGTGCCGCCGGATTCGACACGCACCGGAAGCTCCTGCAGCAGGACGCCGTGGAAGTGCTCGTGATTGGCGAAGCCCGCGAGTGGGAGACCGTGGAGTACGTGGCGGACGCGGTCACGGCTGGGCGGAAGAAGGCGTTGATCATCCTGGGGCACATTCCGTCGGAGCAGGATGGCATGGCGGAGTTTACGCGGTGGCTTGGCACGTTGGTGAAGGACGTGCCGGTGACGTTCGTGCCGGCGGCGGATCCATTTTGGGCGCCGAGGTAGGCATCACGGCGGTCATCGCGCTGGCGGTGAGCGCCTGCGCGCGCACGCCCGCCTTCAACGTCATCGCGTTCTACACGGGCAAAGAGGATCCCGCGCACATCAGCTTCTTGCACGAAGCCGAGCAGTGGTTTCCGAAGGTGGCCGCAAAGAACAACTTCCGCTTTGATACGACGTCGAACTGGGGCAATCTCAACGCTGGGTTTCTCGCCCGGTACGACGTCGTCGTCTTTCTCGATACGCGCCCCGAAGATCCCTCCCAGCGGGCGGCGTTTCAGGCGTACATGGAGCATGGCGGCGCCTGGATGGGGTTTCATTTCGCCGGCTTCGCGTTGACGCCATCCGCGTACCCGGCGAATTGGGATTGGTATCACAGCTCATTTCTCGGCGCGGGCTCGTACGTGAGCAACACTTGGCGACCGACGACGGCCGTGCTCCGTGTCGAAGACCCCGCGCATCCGGTCACACGCCACCTGCCGCACACGTTCACGTCGTCCCCCAGTGAGTGGTATCGGTGGGAAAAAGATCTGCGGCAGAACCACGATATCGATATCCTGTTGGCCATCGACTCGAGCAGCTTTCCACTCGGCACCGGGCCCAAGCCGCAGGAGATCTGGCACAGCGGCTACTACCCCGTCGCGTGGACCAACAGAAACTACCGCATGATCTATTTCAACTTCGGTCACAACGACATCGACTACGAGCACAAGATCGATTCGACCAACCGGACGCTGTCATATACGCTCAACAATCCGGTGCAGGATCAGTTGATCATCGATGCGCTGGTATGGCTCGGAGACAAGAAGCAGAGTCGTCGATGAGCTCAGCCGCCGGCCCCCAAGCAGGTCCCTCGCTCTAACCCCTCTCCCCTTGCGGGGTGGGGACGACGGGCGGGGCAAACGCCAGCAGCAGCGCGCCACCAGCTGCAGCCAGGGCTGCCGGGATCAGCAACTCGACCCGCTGCGTCGCGACCGGGATCGCCATGAACGCCATCACCGTCGCGTGCGCGATGTTCGCCCATCCGCCGTACAGTATCAGGCTGCGATGGGCCGGTGGGTTCCGCGCCGCGAGCACCAGGAACACGCCCAGCGTCATCATCACGGATTCGAGCATCGGTGTTGCCGTCGACCGCGGCAGGCGCATCATGGCCCCGACGAATGAAAAGGCCGAGGTGCCGAACTGCGCGACGCCCAACACCACCAGGATGATTTTGAGTGTGCGTTCGCGAGTAACCGGAGTCACGATTCAGACCACCTTCGCAGTCGTGATGAGCTGACCGACGTGCCGCGCCGTGTGTTCGGCCGCGTGTACCAACAGGCCGACGGTGTTCGAGGGCACCTTGGCACGCCCGACCAGCCGCACCGTCAACAGCTCCGACTGTTGTGTTGCGCGGAGCTGCGCGTGCGCGCGCCGTATCGCCTCGCTGAATTGAGCCGCGAGCTGCGCCGGCTCGAACGTCTGCTCGTGGATCGCTTTCTCGGCCGCGAGCGTTGCGAGCTGCGCGTCGCTGAGCGCCTCGCCGCGCGCATAGGTGAACAAACGGTCGAGACTCCCCATCGCGTGCTTCACATGATACGCGGCGGATGCCGCCGTGCCTCCCGCCGGGCGGCGATTTAGCTGCTCGACGGTCAGTTGCGCGAGTGCCTTCTGGGTGTCCTCATCCGCGTCGACCAGCGCGTGGGCGACGGGTTGCAGCAGGGCGGGGATCCCCGCAATGGGGCCGCGCAGCCAGGGCGGTTGCCGCGATTGTGTCGGTGGCATATTAGGCATGGTTCCAAGCCTCACATTTTTTGCTGGCACATGGACGTTAACCGCGTGTCCCCCATTCGGGATGAAGAGGAGAAAAGACCCCGTGAACGTCCTCTTGTGGATCCTCCAGATCGCGCTCGCCTTCACGTATTTCGCGGGTGGCTCTTACAAGTTGTCCAAGTCTGACGTGCTCACGAGCCAGGTGCCCGCCATGCCGCGGGGCGGATGGCGCATCCTCGGCGTGATCGAAATCGTCGGCGCTCTCCTGCTGATCGTTCCAGCCGCGTTGCGGTGGATGCCCTCCCTCACGCCGCTCGCGGCTGCTCTGCTCGCCCTCGAGGCTGTCGGTCTCGCCGCGTTGTTCGGGCGACGGTATTCGCTGAAACTGACACCCAAGAACCCGACCGTGTGGCCGGTGGTGATGGGGGTGCTGGTGGCGTTCGTCGCCTACGGGCGATACGTGCTCGCGCCGGTGATCTGAAAGCACGATCCTTCTTCCTCTCTCTTTGTCCACAACGCTCGACGCGTTGTCATCCCGAGCGAAGCGCGCGGAGCGCGCGCAGCGAGGGACCTGCTGTTGGGGACCTTAGATTACACCCGCCTGCTCGACCCGGAGGGCTCAGTGGACGTAGCCAAATCGAAGCCATTGCCGGTTCTCATCATCCGTCTCACGCCGCTGTATTCCTGGATCGTGATTGGTACCGGCGCCGTCTTTCTGCTGCTCAGTCTGGTCTTCGCGCTGGGTTCAGGCCACTTGAGTCTCGGCTTCGATTTCTTCCTCGCCGCCATCTCCATCGCAGCGATCTTCGGCGGGAACTATTGGCGCAAGCATCTCCATGTTGTCGCGAGACTGACTCCCGGGCAGCTCATCCTGCGACGCGATGGCGCAGTGGATTGGGCCGATATCGCGGAGATCGAGAAACGGACGCTCCGCCTGTCGCGGCGCCAAACGACCGCTGAGTCCGAGTTCGCCTGCATCAAGCTGAAGAACCCCAGACCACCCGCTGTAGGACTGCAGGGGAAGCTCCTGCGACTGAAAAGCGCAGTGACGGGCTACGACATCATCGTGCCAGGCAACGAGTTGTCGTGTACGGTCGATTTCTTTGTAGCGGAGTGCCAGAAACGCATGGCTACTTAAAAGCAGTCGCGTTCTTGTGAAAAGGGGAGAAGTGGAAGTTCCTCAAGTGCCGATTGAGCAGGAGGAACGCAGCCCCCAGCTCGACGAAAATAATTAGCGTCAGGAAGAGCGCGATCCCCGGCCGGTGCAAGCCCCAGGCCGCGGCGGTCAGGGGCACGAGCCGCCAGACTCGAAAACCAATTGGGGCAAGCAGCGCCCACCGCGCCCAGCTCTGTCCCCAATACAGCGCCGCACAGAGAACGAGCACCGCGGCGAGCGGCACCAGCCGTGCCAGCGTGGCAATCGGCCCAATGACGAACAGAAACGTGAAGAAGAAGGTCGCCTCCGCGATCAACAGCAGGACGATTGGGGCGGAAGCGTCGGTCCGTGTCGTCATCCTTAACTCCCAACAGGGCGCGAGTGAACTGACGGCGAGCGAGGCGCTCTACTGTAATAATTTTCTCAGGTCGGCGAGAGTGACGAGGCTCACGTCCAGGGGCTTTGGGGTGGCCGTCGCACTGAAAGAGCATTAAGTCTTGGGCTCACCGGAGGATGCGCGATGAGGTCGATCAAAGGGCCGGCCATATTCCTGGCGCAGTTCGCAGGCGACGCGCCGCCGTTCAACAACCTGAAAGCCATCGCTGCCTGGGCCGCGGGACTCGGTTTCAAGGGCGTCCAGATCCCGAGCTGGGACGCCCGACTGTTCGACCTCGCCAAAGCGGCCGAGAGCCAGACCTACTGTGACGAAGTAAAGGGCATCCTGGCCGAGCGCGGGCTTCAGGTGACCGAGCTGTCGACGCATCTGCAGGGCCAGCTGGTGGCCGTGCATCCCGCGTACGACACCGCATTCGACGCCTTCGCGGCGCCAGCAGTCCGCGGCAAGCCCGCGGCGCGGACCGCGTGGGCGATCGAGCAGGTGAAGCTCGCGGCGCGCGCGTCGCGCCGGCTCGGCGTGACGGAGCACGCCACGTTTTCTGGTGCACTCGCGTGGCCCTACATGTACCCGTGGCCGCAGCGGCCGGCGGGCCTGGTCGAGACGGCGTTCGACGAGCTGGCGCGGCGCTGGCGTCCGATCCTCGACGTGTTCGAGGAAAACGGCGTCAACGCCTGCTTCGAGATCCATCCCGGCGAGGATCTGCACGACGGGGTGACGTTCGAGATGTTCCTCGAGCGCGTGGGCGGACACAAGCGGTGCAACCTGCTCTACGATCCCAGCCACTTCGTGCTGCAGCAGCTCGACTATCTCGAGTACATCGACCTCTATCACGACCGCATCCGCATGTTTCACGTCAAGGATGCCGAGTTCAATCCGACCGGCCGCCAGGGCGTGTATGGCGGATTCCAGTCGTGGATCAATCGCGCCGGCCGGTTTCGTTCCCTCGGCGACGGGCAGGTGAACTTCAAGGCGATCTTCTCGAAGCTCGCGCAGTACGACTATCCCGGCTGGGCGGTGCTCGAGTGGGAGTGCTGCATCAAACATCCAGAGGACGGGGCGCGAGAAGGAGCGAAGTTCATCGCGGACCACATCATCCGCGTCACCGAGCAGGCCTTCGATGATTTCGCGGGCGCCGGCACCGATCAGGCGGCCAATCGTCGCATGCTGGGCATCAGCTGATGGCACCGTTGCGACTCGGCATGGTCGGCGGCGGGCGCGGGGCGTTCATCGGCGGCGTGCATCGGCTGTGCGCCCGCATGGATGGGCAGTACGAGCTGGTCGCGGGCGCGCTCTCGTCCGATCCACAACGCTGCAAAGAGTCGGGCGCCGATCTCGGTCTCGCGCCGGAGCGCAGCTACACGAGCTTCGCCGAGATGGCGGGGGCCGAGTCGAAGCGACCGGACGGCATCGAGGTCGTGAGCATCGTGACGCCGAACGACAGCCACCACGCCATCGCCCGCGCCTTTCTCGATCGCGGCATCGACGTGATCTGCGACAAGCCGATGACCACCACCGTCGCGGACGCGCTCGACCTCGTGCAGGTCGTGAAGCGCACCGGTCTCATCTTCGGCGTCACGCACAACTACACCGGCTACCCGATGGTGCGGCAGGCGCGCGAGATGGTCGCGGCGGGCGAGCTGGGCACGATCCGCGTCGTCCAGGTCGAGTACGTGCAGGATTGGCTCACGACCAAGCTCGAAGAGACGGGCCAGAAGCAGGCCGCGTGGCGGGTCGATCCCGCGCGCGCGGGTGCCGGCGGCGCCCTCGGCGACATCGGCACGCACGCGCACAATCTCGCGGGCTTCGTCACGGGCCTAGCCGTGCGCGAGCTCGCCGCGGACCTGAGCCGGTTCGTGCCGGGCCGCAGGCTCGACGACAACGTGCACATGTTGCTGCGGTTCGAGAATGGGGCGCGCGGCATGCTGTGGGGGAGCCAGGTCGCGCCTGGCAACGAGAACGGGCTCAGGCTGCGCGTCTACGGCGATAAGGGCGGCTTGGAGTGGAGTCAGGAGCACCCGAACCAGCTGCGCTTCGCGCCGACCGGCCAGCCGCCGCGCGTGCTCTCGCGTGGCGGCCCCAGTCTCGGTGCCGCCGCGCCGCGCGCGACGCGCATCCCCTCAGGGCATCCCGAGGGCTATCTCGAGGCGTTCGCCAATCTGTATCGCGATCTGGCCGAGCAGATCCGGGCGCGCCGCGCGAAGCGGGCGCCCGATCGGGCGGCGCTGCTTGTGCCGACAGTGGAAGACGGCGCCCTCGGCGTCAAGTTCATCCATGCGGCGGTGGAGTCGAGTGCGAAGAATGGCGCGTGGGTGGATCTGCTGCTGAAGCTGCGCTAGGCGATCAGCTCGGAGAACTTCTCGAGGTCGATGTTGCCGCCTGAGACGATCGCGACGATCGGCCCCTGACCCGCCTTGCCCGTAAGCGCCGCCGCGAGGCCGAGCGCACCAGCTCCCTCGGCGATGACGCGCGCCTTCTCCGCCATGAGCCGCATGGCGCGCTTCACCTCGTCCAGGCTCACCACGATGGAGCCGTCCACGACCGGCTGCATGCGCTGCCACATCCGCGGAAACACGCTCTTGCCGCCCGCGCCGTCGACGAACGTGGCTTTCCAATCCGGAAACACCTGCGCCGAGCCTTTGGCAAACGAGAGCGCCGCGGGCGCGGCGGTCTCCGGCTCGGCGCCCCACACTTTGACTCCTGAGCGCAACGCTTTCACGGCGCTGGCGAGCCCCGTGATCAGGCCGCCACCTCCGATCGCGGCGATGATGGCAACGGTGTCCGGCGCATCCTCGAGAATCTCGAGGCCCATGGTCGCGTGACCGGTGATGAAGTTCTGATCGTCGAACGGATGAATGAACGTTCCCTCGACGCCGGGATACGAGCGGTCCTCGAGCGCCTGCCAGGCACGTGAGTAGGGAACGAGTACGAGCTTCGCGCCCAGCGCGCGCATGCGCTCGAGCTTCGCCGCGGGCGCCGTCTCGATCGCGACGACCGTGCACGGCACGCCCGCGGCCCGCGCGGCGTACGCGACACCCTGACCGGCATTGCCGGCGCTGATCGTCCAGACGCCGCGCCGGCGCTCGGCATCCGACAACAGTGCAACCGCGTTAGCGGCGCCGCGCAGTTTGTACGCGTTGATCGGCTGCAGGTTCTCGAGCTTGAGCCGCACGTCGGGGAATCCTGGGCCTAGATCTAGACGGATCACCGGCGTGCGGACGATGGTCCCAGCGATCCGCTTCTGAGCATCCCGGATCTCCTTCAAGGAGATGGGACGGACAGGCTCGAGCGAGGCCGTCACCTAGCTCCCGACTCCTGACTCCTAGCCCCGAGAACAAGCGCCGCCGCCGTCACATCCTCAACTGCCACACCCACCGACTTGAACAGCGTGATCTCCTCCGCGTCATGCCGGCCGGCAGCGACGCCGGCCACGACTGCGCCGATCTCCGTCAGCTCGCTCTGCGCCGCGATGACGTCGCCCGATTCGCGCTGCGCCGCTTCGCGCGAGTCGACAAAGACGCGTGCCGTTTTGACGAGATCGTCGTCGAGCTCGCGCCAATCGGGGCGGGTCGCGCCGATCGCATTGACGTGTGTCCCGGGAGAAAGCCAGCGTCCCTGCAGGATGGGCGTCGTCGAGCTCGCCGCGACGACAACCACGTCCGCGCCGCGCACGGCATCGGCAGCCGACGCCGCGGCCTTCACGCCATGTCGCTCGGCGAACGCCGCAGCATTCCGGGGACTCCACACGCGTACCTCTTTGAAGGAACGGACCTGGCGCAGCGCGGCGAGGTGGCTCTTTGCCTGCACGCCGGACCCGAGAATTCCGAGCACTGCCGCGTCGGGCCGGGCCAACTGCTCCGTCGCCACCGCCGATGCCGCGGCGGTCCGCATCTCCGTGATGAGCCGGCCGTCCATGACCGCAAGCGGCTCGCCGGTCTCGGCCTTGAACATGACGATGAGGGCGTGGTGCGTGTGAATCCCAACGTTTTTCGGATAGAACGTGACGAGCTTGGCGCCGACGGCGTCTGCATAGGCTGGCATCACAGCGAAGAAGCCCTGATGCGGCGCCACGGGCAGCACCGAGCGGACCGGCTGCACGACCTTGCCCGACGACAGCGCGGCGAGCGCCCGCGCGATCGCGGGGATGAGGTCCTGGTAGTGGAGCCGTTGCGCAACGGCCGGCTCGTCGAGAACTAGCACGGCGTGAATTTATCCCGGAAACACGACGGCCGCCGTTGCCGACGGCCGTCGCTTCGCTGCCCTCGTGCGCCGCTACTGGGCCGCGGCCGGCGGCTGCCGAATCACGCCCATAAACAGAATGGTCCCCGATAGATTCTCGCGGAGTGCGAAGAGAAACGGGCGGTCAACGAGGATACGCTGCGGCCCGCACGCGCATGTCACTCCAACCCCCACCTCGGTCACTGCTGCTGCCTCAGTACCCTCTTCGTTCACGTCCACGTAGGTCTTGTGCTTCACCTCCGTGATACAGAGCTCCGAGGGCTCGTGGATTCCCGTAAAGTCCGCGGTCAGTGGCTCACAGCCGAAAGCGATGCCCATGCCAAGCGAACCAAGCGTCGGAATCAGGCCGAGATCGTTTGTCAGCGTGAACTTCGGCAGCTGCAGCTCCGCCTTGGCGTCGTGCAGATTCCCTGTCCAATCGTCCCACTGCTCCGCGGTCAGGGCCATGACGAGATGATCCACGCTGCTGCTGTCATCGGGGATGACGATCGTCATGGAGAACGCCTCGCCCCCGTACGGCAAATCGACGACCGTGGCATTGGGGCGGACCGCCGTACGAAGCTGCGCCTCGCCACGAGCCATCGTTGGCACGCTCACGGATGAGCCGTCTTCGAGACGGAAGGGCCGGGGCTGCGTGAGATTGGGATCGAACTGTGCTGTCCAGTCGCCCTTGAAGTAGATCGCATCGATCAGATACAGGCGCATGTAGTCGGGGATAGTCTCGACGATCTTGTCGATCAGGCCGTGTGTCTGCTGGCTCACCCACGCATTGATGGTCGCGGGCGCGGACGGTGAGAGGAAGTCCAGCGGCGTGACCTGTGCGTCGTAGTAGTTGCGGTTGGCGTCGAGGAACGACTGCTTGACGGCGTAATCCTGCCGATACCACACCGAGTTCGCGATCTGAAAGTGAACGTGAGGGTCCAGGTTTCGTAACAATTTGATGAGGCTCCGATAGCCTTCATTGACCTCGGCCACGGTCATGCCATCGAGCTCGAGCGTCGATCGCATCGCGTCGGCAGTCGTGGTGGCCGCGCCGTTGTAGGCCATCGCCAGCGCCATCGCCACCGATAGCGGCGAGATGAACAGGTTGGGCATGGTGTCGCGCGTGTCCGCGTTCACCTGCTTGAGCAGCTTGATGGCAAGGCGGTTGTCTGCCTGGATTAGGCTTTGCTCTTGTGGGGTGAGCGCGCGCGGCAGCGCGGCGATACGAGGTGGCGGACCAACGGGATCGGATGAACAGGCGACTGCGAGAACAACCAGGACAAGCGCGGTCAAACCGAAAGGCTTCATGACGGCCTCCTTGTCCAGACTATACCCTCACGATTCTCGTGATCGTCACTGTCGCACGTGCACCACAGATGGCCGTTTGCCTCGGGGCCCGACCCGCGCACCTTATTAGTGACCCGCATGACGCGAGTGCGACGATCCTTCCCGGCCTGAGTCAAGCGCTGTGGACCGACAGCACCTACCGCCGGCGAGACCTGCCGGAACGCGTGCTGCAGTTCGGCACAGGCATGCTCCTGCGTGCTCTGTGTGCCGCGTCCGTGGACGCCGCGAACCGCGCGGGCGCATGGGGGGGAGGCGGCGGGGGCGGCCGGATCGTCGTCGTCCAGAGCACGCCCCACGGAAACGCGCGGGCGATCAACGCCCAGGACGGCCTGTTCACGCTGATCGAACGAGGGCTGGAGAAGGGCACGCCCGTCGACCGGACTCGCTTGATCGGGTCGATTTCGCGCGCGCTCGTCGCCGACACCGAGTGGGAAGCGGTACGCGAAGTCGCCACGCGGCCGGAGCTCCAGGTGATCGTGAGCAACGTGACCGAGGCCGGCTTCCGGATAGAGTCGGGGTTCCCCGCCCGGCTGACCGATCTACTATACGCGCGGTTCGAGCGCCTGCCCGAGGGTCCACCGGTTTTCGTGATCCCGACGGAGCTGGTGCCGGACAACGGGCCGCGGCTCGCGGCGATGGTGGATCAGCTGGCCGGGGGACGCGACGCATTCCGCCGATGGGTTTCGACCCACGTGCGGTTTTGCTCTTCGTTGGTGGACCGGATCACGACGGGCGCGCCCCCGGGGGGGGGGGACCAGCGTGCCGTGATCGAGCGCGGTCTGGGCTACGCGGATGCCTTGCTCACGGTCACGGAGCCATACGCGTTGTGGGCGATCGAGGGGGACCCGCGCGCGCTCCGGGTCGCGTTCCCAATCGACGTGAGTCCAGAGCCGGTCGTGTTCGCGACCGACATCGGGTTCTACGAGGA
>JBKPDZ010000092.1:0-21367 GCA_046728135.1 Gemmatimonadota bacterium
GGCGAGGGATCTCGGCATAACCATGGAGTCTCCTTCCGAATCTACCCTCCACCCCCAACCTTAGGTCACATGCCCGATACACTGCGGGGCTTCGGCCCGCTCGGCCTCGCCGCCATCCTGGTGATTCTCGCCGGCAACTTCCTGTTCGCGCCGGGCGCTCGCGCTGATCTGCTGGAATCTCGAAGCGAAGGTACTTTTGTGGCCATGAACATCATCCCCTTGCTGCTCGTCCTGGCGCAGCAGCAGCCGCTCCGCGGGCTCGATCCGTACATCACGCAGGCGATGAAGGACTGGCATGTTCCCGGCCTCGCCATCGTCGTCGTCAAGGACGACTCCGTCGTCTTCATCAAGGGCTACGGTGTGCGCGAGCTCGGCAAACCCGACCCCGTGACGGTGCACACGCGCTTCGGCAACATGTCGACCACCAAGGCGTTCACCGCGATGCTGGTCGCGATGCTCGCCGACAGCGGCAAGGTGTCGTTCGACGATCCGGTAACAAAATTCGAGCCGGCCGTGCAGTTCGCCGATCCGTATGTGACGCGCGAGATCACGGTGCGCGACCTGCTCACCCACCGCGTCGGCTTCGGCGATCCCGACTACCTCTGGGACAATAGCGGCCTCGAATTTCCCGAAATGGTGCGGCGGCTGCGGCTCGTCCCGGCGACCTCGAGCTTCCGCTCGCGCTTCCAGTACAACAATGTCGGCTACGGTCTCGCCGGCGACATCACCGGGCGGGCCGCAGGTACCACCTGGCAAGCTCTCATGCAAAGCTGGATCTACCGATCGCTCGGCATGACCGAGAGCTATCCCGACGCGCGCGCCATGAAAGCTGCGGGCATCACCGACGTCAGCGCGCCGCACGGCATCGTGCGCGACACGGTGCGGGTACTCCCCGTGCGCGCTGACGTAGTTGATCCGGTCGCGCCGGCCGGCGCTGCGTTCTCCACGGCCACCGACATGGGGAAGTGGCTTCGCTTCCTGCTCGATAGCGGCCGGGTCGGCGGGCGTCGCTTGGTCGGCGCTCAGAACTTCGCGCAGCTGTTTCGCCCGCAGCAGGTCATCGCCAATTCGCTGTATCCCGCGACGCGGCTCACCGGCTACCACTTCCAGGCGTACGGAATGGGGTGGTTCCTGCAGGACTATCGCGGCGAATTCATCGCCTATCACACCGGCTCGATCGAAGGACGCTCGGCCATCGTCGGCTTGATCCCCGACCGGCGGGTCGGCGTCGCGATCTTCACGAACCTCGATCACTCCGAGCTGCGCCATGCGCTGATGTACACGGTGTTCGATCGCGTCATCGGGCCGAGTACGCCCGCGCACGACTGGAGCGCGGAGATGCGTGTCCTCTATAAACGGCTCGCCGACAGCACGCGCGCGGTGCAGCAGGCCGAGGAGAGCAAGCGGATTGCGAATACCCATCCGACGCTGCCGCTGGAGCGCTACGCGGGAACGTACGCCGACAGCCTCTTTGGCACGGCGACCGTCGCACTGAACGGCGGTGCGTTGACGCTCCAAGCGGGGACCGCGAAGGGGCAGCTGGAGCATTGGCAATACGACGTCTTCCGCGTGACGTGGCAGGATCCGTTTTGGGATCCGTCGTACATTACGTTTGCCATCGATCCCGACGGAACGGTGGGGCAGCTGCGTGTGGTGGACGGCGAGCAGGTTTATCGGAGGGCCAAATAGCATGACGATTGCCGAGACACTGCTTCCCGAGTTCGAGCAGGAGATGGCCATCACGCGGCGCGTGCTGGAGCGCGTGCCCAGCGACAAGGCGCAGTGGAAGCCGCACCCCAAGTCCTTCCCGCTGGGCCATCTCGCGCAGTTGGTTTCGTGGATGCCCGGCTGGATCGCCAACACGCTGAGCAAAAAGGAGCTCGACCTCGCCAAGGCCGGCGGTTATTCGATGGAGCCGACCGACACGCTGCTTCAGGGCTTCGACAAGAACGTCGCCGACGCCCGCGCCGCGATCAAAGCGGCGAAGGACAGCGATTTCGCGGTCAATTGGTCATTGAAGCGGGGCGGGCACACGATCTTCACCCAGGCGCGCGGTCCCGTGGTGCGCAACCACCTGAGCCATCTCGCCCATCATCGCGGGCAGCTGACCGTCTATCTCCGGCTCCTCGATATCCCGGTGCCGTCCATCTACGGACCCAGCGCGGATGAGCGCGTGTGGAGCTGAGCGAATAAGGTGTTCGGAATTCCGGAGTGGGCGATCGGCGTCGGCGCGATTATGGTGCTCGTGGCCGGCCTGCAGGTGGCGGTGGCGCGGCTGCTTCCACCCGGCCACCGCCGGCGCTCGTGGAGAGGCGAGACGCTCGCTGAATCCGAGGACGTGCAGGCGAGACTCGCGGAGCTCGACGATTTGAAACAGCGCGTCGCCGAGCTGGAAGAGCGCGTCGACTTTGCCGAACGACTTCTCGCGCGACAACGCGAGGCAGAACGCTTGCCGCCGCCAGCCTAGTGGTGCCAGTGCGGCACGTCGCTCCACTTTTCCGCGACGAAGAAGTCGGCCGGCAACTCGACGTTGCCGCGCCAATCGCTGTACTGCTCTTTTTGGACCACCTGTCCGCCATGCCGAATCTCGACGCGAACGGCGAGCCAACCGCCGGCCACGGGCCGGTAATCCTCGAGCCGGATGTCTGCGACGTCGGCCGGAGTCGCCGGATTCGGCGACACGAACATCCGCACCACGACCAGCCGTTCCTGGTCGATCCAGAACTGCGGCGACGTAGTGTCGCTCGCCGTTTGGCTGCCAACGACGTAGGTCGGCCGGCCCTCCCAGGTCGTCGTGGAGAGCTTGGAGAGGTCGAACTTGTAAGGCTGAATTTGGCGCAACGTCGTCTCGAGGGGCTGATCGTACACGCCCGCGACGAACGGCAGAAACGGATTTCCCGACGCCACGGTGCGCATGACTTTGCCGCCCCGCACGACGTACAGCGAGTCCGCCGTGTAGGCGACGCCGTTGCCGTTTTTGGGATCGCCGATATCGATGCGCAGCCGATCGGGTGATTTCAGCGCCTCGTACCACGTGGACGTGTCGGTCACGCCATTGGGATGGGTCTGGGTCGTCTGCTGCACGAACGTGACCGTCTTGAACCATTTGCCGAGATAGGCCGCGCGCATGCGCTCGAGCAACGCCCGGCCGTCCTTCGGGTTTTGAGACGAGAACCCAGCGATTAGGGCGGCGAAGGCCAGACACGCTACTTTGGCTGCCAACGGGCCTCCTTGAGGAGTTGCGCGATGATGTCCTGCGCCGTCCGCCCCGCGGCCTCGGCCGCAAAGTTGATCACGATGCGGTGCGTGAGCACGGTCGGCGCGACCTGGCGCAAATCGTCCTCGTCGGCCATGGGTCGGCCATCCAGCGCCGCGCGCGCCTTGGCGCCCAGAATCAAATACTGCGAAGCGCGGGGACCCGCACCCCACGAGATGTACTCTTTGATGAAAGCGGGCGAGCCTTCCTCAGGCGGGCGCGTCATCCGCACCAGCGTGACCGCCGCCTTCACGAGCGCCTCCGACACCGGGATCCGGCGCACCAGGTGCTGCATCGCCACGACGTCGTCAGACGTGAGCACGGCACTGACCTCAGCCATTGCATCGCCGGTCGTCGCGGCGACAATCGTCTCTTCTTCCTCTTGCGATGGATAATTCACGCGCAGCTCGAACATGAAGCGATCGAGCTGCGCCTCCGGCAGCGGATACGTCCCTTCCTGCTCGATGGGATTCTGCGTCGCGAGCACGAAAAAGGGCGAGGGGAGCCGATACGTCTGCGCGGCGGCGCTGACCTGATGCTCCTGCATCGCCTGGAGCAGCGCCGCCTGCGTCTTGGGCGGCGTGCGATTGACCTCATCGGCGAGCACGATGTTCGCGAAGACGGGTCCGCGCACGAACCGAAAGCCGCGCTTGCCGGTGGCGAGATCCTCCTCGATGATCTCAGTCCCCGTGATGTCGGACGGCATCAGGTCCGGGGTGAATTGAATGCGGTTGAATGCAAGATCGAGCGTCTCGGCGACGGTCTGCACCATCAGCGTCTTGGCGAGCCCCGGGACGCCGACGAGCAGCGCGTGGCCGCCGGAGAAAATCGCCGTAAGAATTCCGTCCAGCACATCCGTTTGGCCCACGATGCGCTGGCCGACTTGCGCGAGCAGATCGCGGTGTGCACCGGCGAGGCGCTCGAGCAGTTCGACGTCGCCGGAAACCGGGGACGGGGGGCGAGGGATGGGGGACGGGTTCGCCGCCATTGCAGCCAAGCTAATGACACCCTACCCCTAAGCGCCACATAGCGTTGCATGTCTGACAATTTGCTTGCGAAAAATTT
Source organism: Gemmatimonadota bacterium (assembly GCA_046728135.1). Taxonomy (GTDB): domain Bacteria; phylum Gemmatimonadota; class Gemmatimonadetes; order Gemmatimonadales; family GWC2-71-9; genus 20CM-2-65-7. The sequence goes on from JBKPDZ010000092.1 coordinate 4,322, forward strand.
CACAAGCATCTAGGTTTCCCGGCGCAACATGACTCCCGCACCGAAAAACGCTGACAGCTCGGGCTACGGGCAGGGCTACGCGTACTTCGGGATGGCGCTCAATTTCACCATCGCCATCCTGCTGTTCGGTGCGGGTGGCTGGTTCATCGACGGCTGGACGCATACTCGGCCGCTGTTCGCGATCATCGGCGCGTTCGTTGGCGGATTTGCCGGATTCATGAGCATCTACTATCGGGTGAAGAAAGAGACAGACAAGGGCGGCAAAGGGCGGTAAGGGCGGCAAAGGGGAGCGCGTGAAAAGACTGGGAATCCTCGCCGCGCTCGGTGTCGGGTTGGTCGTCGTAGCGACGTTGGTGGGTGGGAAGCCGGCCGCTGTCGGCGGTGGCGTGGCGCTCATCGCGCAGCTCTGGGCCGTCGCGCTGCTGCGGCCCAAGATGCGGGCGCCGAACCCGGAGTTCATGGCCCGCTGGCTCGGCGGCATGGGCGTTCGGTTGCTTGGGGTAGGCGTCGTGCTCATCGTCTCAGCGACCCTTCCCGCGTTGCTCGGCTACCTTGGCGTGCTGTTGCCCCTCTTGTTCCTGGAGACGAGGTTTCTCAAGTGATACAGGCGCCCGACATCGGCAAGGTGATCCTCGAGCACACGGCGGACAGCCATGTGATCGAAACGCCGTTCGGGAATATCTCGTTACCGGGGCCCTGGTATATCCCCGGCACGCAGATCGATATCTCCCCGACCAAGCACGTCGTGTTCATGGCGTTCGCGGCAGTGCTGGTGTTCATCACGATCTGGTACGCCGGCCGGCAGGTCGAGAAGCGACATCGTGAGGGCAAAGGCCCACGCGGCTTCGGCGCCGCAGTCGAAGCGATGGTGCTGTTCGTCCGCGACGACGTGGCGATCGCCAGCATCGGTCACGGCGGCGAAAAGTTCGTTCCGCTGATCGAGACGCTTTTCTTCTTCATTCTGTACTGCAACCTGCTCGGCCTGTTTCCCTGGGGTGCGACGCCGACCGGGAATCTCGGCGTCACGGGCGGCCTGGCGCTGATCGCCTTCCTGGTCATCGAGATTTCCGGATTTCGCGCGCTCGGCCCCAAGGGCTACCTCAAGACGATCGTCATGGTGCCGGCGGGGATGACCGGCGTGGGCGCCGTGGTCATGGCGGTGATCATGACCCCGGTCGAGCTGATCGGCAAAATCGTGAAGCCGTTCGCGCTGTGCCTGCGGCTGTTCGCGAACATGACGGCGGGGCACTTCGTCATTCTGTCGCTGCTCGGCCTCATCTTCCTGTTCGCCAACTGGTTCATCGCCGGCGGGACGGTGCTGTTCGTGCTGTTCATGATGTGCCTCGAGCTGCTGGTCGCGTTCCTGCAAGCCTATATCTTTGCGCTCCTCACGTCCGTCTTTATCGGACTCATGCAACACGAACACTGAAACAGACGCCAAGACGCTAAGACGCCAAGTACATTCACACGAGGGATCAATGCACATTCTGCACATGCTGCTCCAGCAACCCGCATCCGATGTCGTCAAGTCGGCGCTCAACAACAACGCGCTGCTCGGTGCCGGCATCGGGATGGGTCTCGCGCTGATCGGCGCCGGGATCGGCATCGGCCGCATCGGCGGCCAGGCGGTCGAAGCGATCGCGCGGCAGCCCGAAGCCTCGGCCGACATCCGCGGCGCCATGATCCTGACGGCGGCGCTCATCGAAGGCGCGACCCTCGCGGCCCTCGTGTTCGCGTTGCTGTTCAAGCTCATTAAATGACGCTGCTCTTCGCCCTGCTGCAGGAAGAAGCCGGCGGTCCCGTCGCTTCGCCGTTCGATATCAACGGCGGCGTGATCATCTGGACCGTCGTCATCTTCGTGCTCCTCCTGGCGCTGCTGTGGCGCCTGGGGTATCCCGCGCTGCTGCGGATGGTGGAGGAGCGCGAGCGCCGGATCCAGAAGCAGCTCGAAGACGCCGAGCAGGCCAATGCCGAGGCGCAGCGGCTGCTGGAGGAGCACAAGAAGCAGATCGCGGCGGCCCGCAACGAGGCGCAGGAAATTCTCGCCAAGGCGAAGGCGGTATCGCAGAAAGAGCGCGAGACGCTGCTCGCCAAGGCGCGCGAGGAGTACGACGCGCTGCTGTCGCGCGCCCGTAAAGACATCGAAGCCGAGACAGAGAAGGCGATCCTGGCGCTGCGGCGCGAGGCGGTCGAGCTGTCCATCGCCGCCGCCTCGCGCGTCATCGAGGCGAATCTCGACACTGAAGCGAACCGCAGGCTCGTGACGGAGTTCCTCGAGAGCCTCGGTAAAGCGGAGCCGAAACAGCGGTGAAAAGCGTCACGATCGCGCGCAATTACGCCGAGGCGCTGTTCGCGGCCGGCGACCAATACGGGCCGCTGCTCGACGGGGTGGCCGGCGCGATCCAGGCGGACGAGCGCATCGCCACCGCGCTAGAATCCCCGCGCGTGTCGAAGGCTGCCAAGAGTGGGATCCTGGAACGGGCACTCCAAGGCGAAGCGCCGCCGGAGTTCGTCAGATTCTTGCAAGCCGTGGTGCGGCGCGGGCGCCAGGGTCTGCTCTCGGAGATTGCGCAGGAGTATCAAGTCCTCTTAGATCACAAGCTGAACCGGGTGCACGCGGGCGTCACGCTCGCGAACGAGCCCGACGCGCGGATGCAAAAGCAGGTGATCGAGCGGCTTACCAAGGCGTTGGGCCGCGAAATCCGGGCCTACTTCCGCACCGATCCCAAGATCCTCGGCGGGGTAGTCGTACGCGTCGGTGACCGCATATTCGATGGCTCGGTCCGCAGACGGTTGACCGCCTTGCAACGGAGAATGCTTACCGGAGAGTGATCATGAAGACGCTTCTATTAGCAACCGTTGCCGCCATTGCCGCCCCTGCCGCCCTTGATAAGCCCCCCGTCATCAAAGAGTGGCCCGTACCGTGGCCGGACACCCGCCCGCGCGATCCCTATCTCGATCCGACCACGAATCGCATCTGGTTCTGCGGGCAGGCGGGCAACTACATCGCCTACTTCGTGCCGACGAGCGGGGAGTTCAAGAAGTTCGACCTGCCGCCAGGAAGCGGACCACACAATCTGATCGTCGATAAATCGGGAATGGTGTGGTATTCGGGCAACCTCGCGGGATATATCGGACGGCTCGACCCGAAAGACGGCAGCATCAAACAGTATCCGATCCCCGACCGGATGGTGCGCGATCCACACACGCTGGTGTTCGATAAGAACGGCGACATCTGGTTCACGGCGCAAGGCGGCAACGCGGTCGGCCATCTCACGGTGGCGAGCGGCGCGATCCGGCTGATCAAAGTCCCGACGGAAAACGCGCGGCCGTACGGCATCAAGATGGACTCCAAGGGCCATCCGTGGTTCATGGAGTTCGGCACGAACAAGATTGCGACGGTGGACCCCGCGACGATGCAGTTGCGCGAAATCACACTGCCCCGCGCCGAGGCGCGCCCGCGACGGATGGAGATCACGTCGGACGATCGTGTCTGGTATGGCGACTACGCCGGCGGCAAGCTCGGCCGCTACGACCCGGCAACCGGCAAGTTCGACGAGTGGCAGCTGCCCGGCGGCGCGGACGCCCGGCCCTACGCGATGGTGCGCGACGATGAGGATCGCGTGTGGGTGGTCGAGACGTCGCGGCCCAACCGCTTCGTGTCGTTCGATGCGCGGACGCTCCAGTTCTCGGAAGAGACGCCAGTACCGAGCGGCGGGGGCGTCGTGCGGCACATGTTCTACGATCCAGCGACGAAGGCAATCTGGTTCGGGACCGATAACAACACGCTCGGCCAGGCGATCGTACCGCCGCGGACGCCGACGCCGCAGACGCCCTAGACCTTACCGCCCGGCAGGGGCCGGATATAATTGCGGCTCCCCTCGAATCGGAGAGCCGTCGTCATGTTCGCGCCCCGCCGTCTCGTCTTCGCGGGTTTCCTTCTGCTGCTCGCTGTTCCGGCTGCCGCGCAACGCCGCACACGTCCCTCGTCCCCCGTCCCCCCTCCCGCGGTTGACACGTCCCTCTACAACGCCCTCGAATGGCGCGAGATCGGGCCGTTCCGCGGCGGGCGCGTCACGGCCGTGGCCGGCCACGCCGACCAGCCGCTGACCTACTACTTCGGCGGCACGGGCGGGGGGGTGTGGAAGACGACAGACGGCGGCCTCACCTGGGCGCCGATCTCCGACAAGTACTTTCAGGCCGGCTCGATCGGCGCGATCGAAGTCGCCCCCAACGATCCGAATGTGATCTACGTCGGCACGGGCGAGTCGCCGATCCGCGGCAACGTGTCGCCCGGCAACGGCGTCTACAAGTCCACCGACGCCGGGAAAACGTGGAGCCACATCGGACTCGCGAACGCGGGCCAGATCGGCGCGATCCGCGTCCATCCCGCCAACGCCGACCTCGTCTACGTCGCGGTCCTCGGCCACGCCTTCGGGCCCAATCCCGACCGCGGCGTGTACCGCTCGAAAGACGGCGGCCGCACCTGGGAGAAGGTCCTGTTCCGCTCCGACTCGGCGGGCGCGATCGACATTGCGCTGGATCCCACGAATCCGCGCATCATCTACGCCGCGATCTGGCAGGCGCGCCGCGGCCCGTGGTACATGTCGAGCGGCGGGCCCGGCTCGGGCCTCTTCAAGTCCACAGACGGCGGCGACACGTGGAAGGAAATAACCCGTAACGAAGGGCTGCCCAAAGGCGTCATCGGCAAAATAGGCGTAACAGTATCCGCGAATCACGACCGCGTCTGGGCGATCGTCGAAGCCGACTCAGGGGGAGTATTCCGCTCCGACGACGGCGGCGACACCTGGCGGCGCACCAACGACGAGCGCAGTCTGCGCCAGCGCGCCTGGTATTACTCGCACATCCACGCCGATCCCAAAGATCCCGAGACCGTGTACGTGCTGAACACCAGCATGTATCGCTCGGTGGACGGCGGCCGCACGTTCACGCCGCTGCGCGCGCCGCACGGCGACCACCACGGCCTCTGGATCGCGCCCAACGATCCCAATCGCATGATCAACAGCAATGACGGCGGCGCCGACATCAGCAACAACGCCGGCGCTACCTGGACCGGCCAGGACAACCAGCCGACCGCGCAGTTCTATCACGTCATCGCGACCACCCACATCCCCTACAGGGTTTGCGGCTCGCAGCAGGACAACAGCACCGTGTGCATCGCGAGCCGCACCGACGCGGGTACGATCGGCGAGAAGGACTGGTACGAGGTGGGCGGCGGCGAGAGCGGCTGGATCGCGACGCGCGCCGACGACCCCGACATAGTCTACGCCGGCAGCTACAGCTACCTCTCGCGCCTCGACGTCCGCACCGGCCAGGAGCGCAACATCTTCCCCTGGCCCGACAACCCCATGGGGTGGGGCGCTGGGGACCTGAAGTACCGGTTCCAGTGGACGTTCCCCGTCGTGCTGTCGCCGTTCAATCCAAGCGTGCTGTACGTGGGTGCGAACGTCGTCTTCAAGAGCACAAACGAGGGCCAGAGCTGGGAGGCCATTTCCGGCGATCTGACGCGCAACGACAAGTCAAAGGAAGGCCCCTCCGGCGGGCCGATCACCAAAGACAACACGAGCGTCGAGTACTACAACACCGTCTTCGTGATTGCGCCGAGTGCCAAGGACTCGGGGCTGATCTGGGCGGGGAGCGATGACGGGTTGGTGCACGTGACCCGCGACGGCGGGAAGACATGGACCAACGTGACGCCACCAGCGGGTGTGCTGCCGGATTGGTCGCTGATTTCGTCGATCGAGCCATCGTCGTTCGATCCGGCGACGGCGTACGTTGCCGCCACGCGCTACAAGCTCGACGACTTCAAGCCCTACATCTTCAAGACGTCCGACTACGGCCGGAGCTGGCGTGCGATCACCGGCGGGATTCCGGACGGCCACTTCATCCGCGTCGTCCGCGAGGATCCGGCGCGGAAGGGGTTGCTCTACGCGGGTGGCGAGTTCGGCGTTTACGTGTCATTCGATGACGGCAACAACTGGCAATCGCTGCAGCGCAATCTCCCCGTCGTGCCCATTCACGACCTGGTGGTGAAGGACAACGACCTCGTCGCGGCGACGCACGGCCGCGCGTTCTGGATTCTCGACGACCTGTCGCCGCTGCAGCAGCTGGCCGACTCCGTATCGGGCGCGACCCGTTTCCTCTATATGCCGCGCCCAGCGTATCGCATGGGGCTGGGCAGGGGATTCGGGGGTGGGGGTGGGGGTGGGGGGCCGGTTGGAGTGGGGCGGAATCCGCCGGGAGGCGCGGTCATCTTCTTCTATCTCAAGACCGCTCCTGATTCAGCCACCAACGTGAGCCTCGATTTTCTGGACAGCCGCGATTCGCTGGTGCGGCGTTTTTCTCCGAAGCCCCGAGCCCCGAGCGCCGATTCGCTCAAAGTGCGGGCCGGGATGAACCGGTTCGTCTGGAACCTGCGCTACCCCGACGCGAGCCGGTTCCAGGGGATGATCTTCTGGGCGGGCGGCACCGCGGGACCAGTAGCAGTGCCAGGCGCGTACAAGGTGCGGCTCACGGTGGGGGACTGGTCGCAGACGCGCACGTTCGCGGTTCGGCCCGATCCGCGCCTCAAGACGACCGCCGCGGATTATCAGAGCCAGTTCGACCTGCTCATGAAGATCTCAGGCCGCGTGAGCGCGGCAAACGATGCGGTGCGGCGGATCCGCGAGGTGCGCGAGCAGATCGATGGCGCGGCGACGCGCGCCCGCGGTCTCCCCGGGGATGCCGGCAAGCGCATCGCACAGCAGGCGGACTCGATCAAAGGCCGGCTGGCGGCGGTGGAGCAGGCGATCTATCAGGTACAGAACCGCTCGAGCCAGGATCCGCTCAACTATCCGATCCGGCTGAACAACAAGATCGCGGCGCTGGCGGGCGTGGTGGCGAGCGCCGACGCCGCCCCGACGGCGCAGTCGGTTCAGGTGTTCGACGGGCTGTCGGCGGCGCTGCAGGCGCAGCTCGATCAGCTGAAGGCCGTGCTCGATACCGACATTCCGGCGTTCAACAAGCTCGTGAAAGAGAGCGACGTCCCGGCGATTATTCTGCGGTGACGCTCTACAGCCTGTACCGGAGGCCGAGTCCCACGCCGTAGCGCCAGGTGGCGCGCCGCTCGTATTCGGGCGGCACGTCACCTGGATCGAACCACGATTTCGACAGCACGCCCTCGAGTCGTACGGCACACGTAAATCGTCCCGCCAGTAACCATTCGTAGACTACGGCTCCATTGGCACCAAAGCGTGAGCGGTAGTCGCCCTCGAAGTTCCAGAGGTGGAGGGCGGGCCCCAGTTCCAACCGCACCGCTCCGCTCGGCCCGATCCCTTCCACCCTGGTGCTTCCAATCGCCGCGATCTCTGTGAGTCCGCCGCTGGTCTTGTCGGTCAGATTCAGACCTTGCCCTGCGACTGCCAAGCCTGGCGTCGAGTGCGCGCCGCGCACCGCGAAGCCGTATCGGCCCCAATTCCTCCCGACACGCAGGTGCCAAACGGTTGCATCGCCGGGTCGTCCATCCGAGGCGGCATGTGCATTCGATGTGTCGTGTGAGGAGCCGCCATATCGAGTCGTTGAGATCTCCAGTCCCACGTACCACTGCGCCGCGGCGTTGGGAGCCGCTCCCCACACGAGTACCAGCGTCAAGAAGGTCCGCATGTTTGTCAGTTCACCACGAGGTTGATCCAGCCGTTGGTAATGTTGTTGTCGCCTTTGACGAACCAATTGAACCCCGGGTACGTGGCTCCCACGACTTGGTCCTCAACTGCATTACCGACCAGATCGTCGTTGGTCATGATCAGGTTCGCCAGCGCGCGGAAGATGTTGTACGCGGATTTCGCGCGGCCGAAGTACTTCGGAATAATCCTGCTCGAATCATTCCCGGACGTGAGCCGGCCGTAGGTGCTGTCCACCACGTCGATCAGATGTTGGAATTGGTTCGGATCGGTCTTGATCTGGCACGCCGTATCATCGTCCTCGACCACGAACACACGGATGTTCTGGTTGGGATGCGCCGCGTTGTACTGATCGAGCTGTGTCTTCGAGAAAAGCAAGACGCTTCCTGACCAATCGAGATCGTTCTGATCGAACGTGTATGGTCCGCCGGCGTGCTCGCCGGCACACTGGTAGTCGACCAAGGAGTCGGTTTGTCCATTCTGCCCGAGGATGTGCACTTCAAATTCGGGTGATCCTTTCAACCAGCCTTCAAAGTCTTGCACGAAATGGCTTTTGGTCATGTACAGGCCGGGCGGAGGTGGGGGTGGCGGATTAACGTCGCCGATGATCCCGCCACCGCCGTCACATTCGGTGATGCATTCGACCACGCGTGCTGGCCGCACCGAGAAATCCGTTTCGACGGGCACGACGGCCAGAACGGGCGTCGCGGGCGGCGTCTTGGGATCGAGGATCTGCCGATGGCCGTCCACGTCGTACGCGATCGGCGGGTCGTCATCGGTCAACGCGGTCGCGACGAGGACGTTCTCGTCACCGGTCCATGCAGCCCGGTGCGCCGGGACAGGGAGGTATATCTCGAGCTCGATGGCCGCCTTCGCCTGCTCGGCGATGGACGCTTCGCTCATGCCATTTTCGCTTGCGATCTGACGCAGCGCGTGCCCGCCGTTCGCGGCGAGAAAGGTCTGGAACTGGAGCTTGTGCTCGCGATACGGCGACGCGTCGAGCTGGGCTTTCAGGTACGCGCGGAACGCCGCGTTCCTGAGCCCTTTCGCGACGATCTTCGCCAGCGCCTCGGGCCGCTTCGACAGGGTGGCGAGTGAGGCGGCGGCTGGGACGCCGCCATCCGGTGCCGTCACCGGCGCCCGATCGGTGCAACCCAGCACCGCCGCCAACACGGCGACGGTAAGGATACGGTGCAACATGATTCCTCCTGGTTAGGGTGGAGGCGCATTGTGGGGACTCACGCGCGGAGTTCGTCGTCGTTTCCTTGCGACTCGGGCCCAAAACACGCGAGATTCCCCGACCGTGCTGGTGCTCTTGGCAGTTCTCGTTGCGGCGGACTCGACCTACTGGCAACAGCGGGTCGCGTACGACATCCAGGCCTCGCTGGATGAGCCGAGTGGCGTGCTGAGCGGGAAGGTGCGCATCACGTACGTCAATCAGTCGCCCGATACACTGCGGGACTTCTATGTCCATCAGTACCTGAACGCCTTTCGTCCCGGCTCGCGCTGGTCCGCGGTCGATTCAGCGGAGCAGCGCGTGCGCTTTCAGCACATGAAGGACCCCGACTACGCGTTCGAGCGGATCACGGCGTCCACGGTGATGGGTGAGTCGCACAAGCCCGATTATCCCCTCGCGCCCGATTCGACGATCGCCCATTGGTCGCTGCCACGCGCCCTCGCCCCTGGTGATTCGCTCGTCGTCGAGATCGCCTGGCTGGCACGGCCGTCGACGTTGCCGCGGCGGCAGGGCCGGCGGGGCAGGCGCTTCGATTTTGCGCAGTGGTATCCGAAAGTCGTCGTGTATGACAAGTACGGGTGGGAGGATCACCCGCTCTATCCGGCGGGGGAGTTCTACGGCGAATTCGCCAGTTACGATGTGAGGCTCGACGTCGCCGCGGATCAGGTGGTGGGTGCGACGGGAGTGCCGGTTGAAGGTGATCCGGGATGGGAGAGGGCGGCGGTTGGTGTGAGCCGAGTCGATTATCAGCGCGATTGGTACAACTCCCCACTCCCCACTCCCCGATGCGGTGCCGTGGGAGTAGGCAGAAAGTGCGTGCGGTTCTACGCCGACTCCGTCCATCATTTCGCGCTCTCGCTCAATCCCGATTACCGCTACGAAGAGGGCCGGTACAAAGGCGTCGTCGTGCGCGTCCTCTATCTCCCCGGCGACAGTGCGACGTGGGGGAAAGGCATCGCGGTGCAGCGTACGGAGATGGCACTGGGCTGGCTGGACTCGCTCTACGGCAGATTCGCCTGGCCACAGATCACGAACGTGCATCGCATCGAGGGTGGCGGCACCGAATTTCCGATGATGATCATGGACGGCAGCGCCGGTCTCGGCCTCATCGTCCACGAGCTCGGCCACAACTACACGATGGGCATCCTCGCGAACAACGAATGGCGCGAGGGATTTCTCGACGAAGGGTTTACGAGCTTCCAGACCGGGTGGTTCTTCGAGGCGCACGGCCAGCCTTCGGAGTATCCCGATATCGAGCGCGAGATCCTGTTCTGGGACCTCGATCGATGGAGCGAGCCCGTTTCGATGGTAAGCGAGCGCTACCGCGACTTCGCGACCTACAACACTATGATTTACACCAAGGGCCAGCTTTTCTACGAGCAGCTACGCTATATCGTGAGCGACGACGTGATGCGCCGGATCCTGCGCACCTACTACGCGCGCTATCGTCTCCGGCACGTGGATGAGAACGCGTTCCGCAGCGTCGCCGAAGCAGTATCGCACCAGGACCTCAAATGGTTCTTCGGCCAGTGGCTGCACGGGACGCCATTGATCGATTATCGGCTGACCAAGGTCGAACGACATCGGATGGGTGACGGCAGATGGCAGATGGCCGTCACCATCGATCGCTTAGGCGACGGCTGGATGCCGGTCGAAATCGGCGATGCGGATACGATCTACGCGCGTGCGACCGGCCAACCGGAGCGCGAGCGCGTCGAGTTCGTCTCGACCAAGAAGCCCGGCCGCCTCATGCTCGATCCGCGCCAGCGGGCGCACGACTGGAATGCGCTCAACAACTATGAGAAGCACCTGTTCGGTTCCCGAGGCAAGAGCGTGGCGCGGTTGGACAATCCCACACGCGAGGACTCGCGTCGCGACCGTATGGTGACGGCCTTCCTCCCAGTCGGCTGGTCCAACGATTACGGCGGAGCGACCGTCGCGCTCCACGCCCGTTCGAACTATCTCGGCCGCTTCGAGAAGAACGTGGCCGTTTACTCGCACGCGTTCGATTCCGCCGCGACGCATCGCGATGGCTTCTATTTCCGCTTCGGCAATCCGATCAGTCACTACCTGCCGCGGACGGAGGCTGGGCTGTCCGGGTGGAGCGTCGAGGGACGCATCGGTATGGCGCTCCACGCCGACCGCTCCCTGCGCCAGCACCTGGCCTTCGGCGCGGACAAACACGCGGGGTTTGACGCGATCTGGATGGCCGTGCGCGACACTGGCTACGTGGACCGGCGGCTGTGGGAAAACGCCGGCACCGTGGAAGCCGGACCGTGGGGCTCGCTGCTGAGCCGACACGGCGACCGGGTCTGGCAGGCCCGCGGCAGCGTCCGTGGTGGTCTCGTGTACAAGAATCCCGGACTGGGCCAGCAATTGTCCAGGCGCTACGACGTTGAAGGGTTCGCGCGCGCCACGGCGGAAGTCAGCGTGCGCACGCCGTTTATCCTCAAGACGACCCTGGGCGCCAGACTCTTCGGTGGCGCCTATCTCGCGCAGGACGCGCCGGCGCTGCAACGTCGCATCATGGTGGCTGGTGCCGATCCCTACGAGACCTTCACGAACCCGCTGCTCCGCAGCCGCGGCGCGCTATTCGTGCGTCCCGACTTCCATTATCACGCGCCCGGCGACGCCAACCTGCGCGGCTTCAGGCCCGACCTGGGCGGGCGCTGGGCGGTTGCCCTGAACCTCGAAGGCTCGAAGCGGCTGGCGGGCGGGGGGGGGCGCTTCGCTGATGCGAGCGTCACAGCATTCCTGGACGCCGGGCTGGTCGACACGGCCGCCGTGCCATCCGCGTCGAGCGACAAATCATTCACGACGTTGTACGATGGCGGCGTGGGGCTCGTCCTCCACCCCCACATCAACGAACTGGCATGGACGATGCGCTTCGAAGTGCCGTTCGTGGTGAATCGCTGGAACTACGCCGCTGACGGAACCGATGAGCGCATCGCGTTTCGCTGGCAGGTCAGCCTGGAGCCGAGCTTTTGAGCGACCGACGCGCCTTCTTCCAGCATACCTTCGGCAAGCTGCTCAGCGAGGTTGCCAGGCGCACCGAGGAGCGCGTCGCGCCCAAGCGCTGGTTCCGCCCACCCGGCGCGGCACCGGAAGTGGCGTTCGTGGCTGCCTGCACGCGTTGTGGCGACTGCATCGACGTCTGCCCCGTGCACGCCATCCTCAAGATGCCCGCGAACGGCGGTGGCCTTGCCGCGGGGACTCCCTATATCGATCCGACGACGCGCGCCTGTATCGCATGTGAGGACATGCCCTGCGCCAATGCATGTGAGACCGGAGCCCTAACCCCGATCCCCTGGTCCCAAGTGCACATGGGGATCCTCGAGCTGGACCCCCAACGCTGCATCACGTTTCAGGGAGCCGAGTGTGGCGTGTGCGCGCGCGCCTGCCCGATCGGCGAGAAAGCCCTCGCGCTCGACGACCGCGGGCGCCCCGTACTGAAGCCGGAAGGTTGCGTCGGCTGCGGGGTATGTGTGACGGCGTGTGTGACGGTTCCTTCGTCGCTCAAGTTGAGGCTGGCGTGAGAATGCGAAATGCGAAATGCGGAACGCGAAATGTTAACGCAAGTATCCGTGCGAATGACCCAACCCAGAAGTTTCGCATTTCGCATTCCGCATTTCGCATTTGCCTGCGATGACCGATCTCCCTTACCGGATCCCCAAACCCTGGGGCTACGAAATCATTTGGGCCAAGGCGGACAAGTACGTCGGCAAGATCCTGCACATCGAACCGGGCCACGTGCTCTCGCTGCAGTACCACAATAAGAAGGATGAGTCGATCTACGTTCTCTCCGGCGAGATCATCCTGCGGATCCAGCAGGGTGAGACGCTGATCGAGCGGCGCGCGCGCGCCGGCGAAGCATTTCACATTCCGCCCAAACAGGTCCACCAATTCGAGGCCGTCGTCGTGACCGATCTGCTCGAAGCTTCCACGCCTGAGCTGGATGACGTCGTCCGGCTCAAGGACCGCTACGGACGGGTTCCATGAAGGTGATCATGCCGATGGCCGGGAAGGGCACGCGTCTCTTGCCGCTCACCAAGCGCGTGCCCAAGCCGCTGGTGAATGTCGCGGGCCGGCCCGTGATGGATTACGTGATGGACGCGCTGCGGCGCGCGGGAAAGCTCGACGAGCTGATCATCATCACCGGCCATCTGAAAGAAAAAGTCGAAGCGTATGTGCGGGAGCATTACGACATTCCCGCGCGGTTCATCGAGCAGAAGGTGCTCGATGGCACCGCGGGGGCGGTGAACCTCGCGCGCCCCTACGTCGACGGACCGGTGATCGTCATCTTCGTCGATACCTTGTTCGATGCCGACCTGTCGATCGTCAAGACGACCAAGGCCGACGGCATCATCTGGACGAAGGAGGTCGAGGACTACCAGCGCTTCGGAGTGGTCGTGACCGACAAGCAGGGGAACATGACCAAGATCGTCGAGAAGCCGAGCACGCCGATCTCCCGGCGCGCGAACATCGGGCTCCAGTACGTGAAGGATTGGCGCACGCTGTTTGCAGGGATCGAGCACGTCCTCAAGAGCTCCCCGGGGAAGGGGGGCGAGTTCTATCTGACCGACGCGTTCCAGTACATGGTGGATCAAGGTAAGAAACTGTTCGTGAGCGAAGTGGGCGGCTGGTACGACTGCGGCAAGGTCGACACGCTGCTCGAGACCAACGAGCATCTCCTGCAGCACGGTCGCGGCCAAGAGCCCGCAAAAGTGGAGTCTGGAGTCAGGATCCAGGAGCCCGTGCGGATCGAGGAGGGCGTGACGCTGCAGAACTCGACGGTCGGCCCGAACGTGACGATCGAAGCGGGGAGCACCATCGAGGGCAGCACGATCGCGAACAGCATTCTGGGCAGGGGCGTCCGGGTGAAGAACGCCAAGGTCCTGGGCTCGGTGATCGGCGATAAACAAGTGATCGATGGCAAAGAAGTGAAGGACGCCGTGATGGATGCGGGCGAGCTCGCGCCCGCGCGCTAGGATGAACGAATTCCTCGAGCTGTTCGACTATAACGTCTGGGCCCACCGCATCATCTTCGACGCCGTCGCCCAGTTGCCGGATGACGAATACTTTCGCGACCTGAAGAGCAGCTTTGGCGGGATTCACGGCACGCTGTGTCACATCGTGTGGGCCGAGCAGCTGTGGCTCCAGCGCTGGTTGGGAAAGCCCAATCCCCCTGTTGCACAGGGAACCGACCTCCGCACCCTGTCGGAGCTGCGGAGGAGATGGGAGCAGGTGGAGCGCGAGCGCGCTGCGTTCGTTGCAGGTCTAAACGATGCCCGCCTCGACGAGACGCGAGTCGTAAAGCCTTCCACCGGTGGCGAATACGTCCACTCATTCCGGCAGATGTTTCGCCATTTCATCAATCATTCGTCCTACCACCGCGGCCAGATCGTGGTGTTTCTGCGCCAGCTGGGCCGGCCCGCGCCCAACACCGACCTGATCCGCTTTTACCGGCAAAGGGGTTGACCCGGGCGGGAACCTAGAGTTACTTACTGACCGTTCAGTTAGTAACTTTGGAGACCCCAATGCCCACATCCGCTGTCAAACGCCGTCCTGCCCGTGCTGCACGTCCACGCTGGCGCCGGCGCAAGAGTGCCCGTCCCGAAGAACTCATCCACGCGGCCTTGGAGGTCTTTGCCGACAGGGGATTTGCCGCGACCAAGCTCGAGGATGTCGCGCGCAAGGCGGGCGTCACCAAGGGCACGATCTACCTCTATTTCGAGAACAAGGAAGCGCTGTTCAAGGCGCTGATCCGCGAGACCATCGTGCCGGTCATCGCCCAGGGTGAGGCGCTCGCGAAGAGCTTCACCGGCAGCGCGCGCGACCTGTTCGAGAAGCTCGTCCGCGATTACTGGCGCCTGGTCGGTGAAACCGCCTTGGCCGGCATCCCGCGGCTCATGATCGCTGAAGCCGGGAACTTCCCGGAGCTGGCCCGCTTCTACTACGAAGAAGTCGTCACGCGCGGTCATCGCCTCATGTCGGGCGTGTTGGAGCGGGGGATAAAAGCGGGCGAGTTCCGGAAAGTGGATCTCGCCGTCGCGACGAAGCTCGCCATGTCGCCGCTCATGCATGCCGTCGTCGCGCGGAAGGCGTTCGCGCACTGCATGCCCGAGGGCTTTGACGTCGCCAGGTATCTCGACACTCACATCGATCTCTATCTCCATGGCATCAGCAAGTAAACCGTTGATCGGGTTGATCGTCGCGCTGTTGAGCGCGGATTTGCTCCAGGCACAGCGGCCGACGCCGGCCCCGCTGCGCCTGTCCTTCGCCGACGCCGTCCGTCAGGCCACCGGTATGAAAGCCGACACCGCGGCGGCGGCGGTGACGATCGCCGGATTTCGCAGCGACGCGGCCGGCGCGCGTGTGCGCGAGGCCCGCGCGGCCTTGCTTCCGAACCTGTCGCTCAGCGGGTCGTGGGTGAATCGCACGTTCAATCCGCAGACCCTGGGCTTCAAAATCCCGAGCTTCTCCCTGCCGTCGCTGGTGCCGCCGTTCAATGCCTACGACGGCCGGGCCCGGGTGACGCAGACGCTGCTCGACCTGTCCAGTTTGAGTCGCGTGAGCGCCGCGCGCGGGCAGCTGAGCGCCGCGAACGCGGAACGCTCCGCGGTGGTCGAAGCCGCCGCTCAGAATGTGGCGCTCGCCTATGCCCGGGCGACGCGGGCGGAGGCGGTGGTCGAAGCCCGCCAGGCCGATTCGGCGCTGGCCGCGGAGCTCGTGGGCCTGGCCGTGGCGCAGCAGCAGGCGGGTGTCAGCGCATCGATCGACGTGACGCGCGCCAAGACCCAGCTCGCCGAAGCCGCGGGGCGTCTCGTTGTGGCGGCGAATCAACTCGATCGCGCGAGAATCGACCTCGCGCGCGCCTTGAGCATCGACCCCAGCACGCCGATCACGCTGACCGACAGCTTGAGTGCGCAGCTCGGCGCCGCCGACGTTCCCGCGGACCGTAACGCGGCAGTGACGCAGGCGATCGCCACGCGTCCCGATCTCACCGCGGAGCAGGCGCGCGGTGCGGCTGCGCGCCAGGCGGTGAGCGCTGTTTCGGCCGAACGGCTGCCCCGGCTGGATCTCGAGGCCGATTACGGATTCAGCGGACTGCGCCTCCCCGACGCCGTGGGCACGCGCCAGATCGCCGTCGAAGTCACCGTGCCGATTCTCGACGGCTTCCGGCGTGAGGGGCGGAAGGCCGAGCAAGAGGCCGTGGTGCGGGAGTCGGACGTGCGTGCGCGCGACCTGCGCCAGCAAGTCGCCGCCGATGTCGACGGGGCGCTGCTCGACCTGCGCTCGGCAGCCGCCCAGCAACAAATCGCCGCCGAGCGGTTGCAGCTGGCGGCCCAGGAAGTTTCGGAAGCGCGCCAGCGTTTCAAGGCAGGCGTCGCCGGCAATATCGAGGTCATCAACGCCCAGTCTTCATTGCTCCGCGCGCGTGACGCGGACATCGATGCGCGTTTCGCGGCGGTATCGGCGCGCATTGCGCTGGCCCGGTCTGTGGGCAGCGCGCGGACCTTGCATTAAAGGAAAAGGATCCAATGGCTACGACGATGGAACCCACGGAAACGAGAACTCGGCCCGCACCCTCGGTCCCGCCGGCGGCTCAAAAACCGGCCGCTCCACCCAAGAGCTCCCGGCGCACGGTCTTCCTGATCATGGGCGTCATCCTGGCCGGGCTGGTCCTCTTTGGCGCGCGGAAGTGGTGGTTCAGTCGCTCGCACGTGTCGACCGACAACGCGCAGGTCGACGGCCACATCATCCCCGTGCTGCCGAAGGTCGGTGGCTTCGTCGCCGAGGTGCGCGTGGACGAGAATCACACCGTGAAAGCGGGCGACACGCTGGTCGTGCTCGATGATCGCGACTTCCAGGCGCGGCTCGCCCAGACGGAAGCGGATCTCGCCGCGCTGCTGGCGACCGTCAGCTCGCGCACGCGCGTGGGACAAGCCGAGGCGGCTGTCGCCCAGGCGCAAGCGAATGCCACGAAGGCCGCTGCCGACCTGGCGCGGATCGAGCCGCTCGCGCTGCAAAACGTCGTGAGCCAGCAACAGCTCGACGCCGCGCGGGCTGCCGCGACGGCGGCGGAGGCGCAGCTGGCCTCCGCGCAGGCGGCGCTCGTCGGGGCCGATG
>JBKPDZ010000093.1:0-16645 GCA_046728135.1 Gemmatimonadota bacterium
CCCCCGAAGTGGGTAACGATGACGTTGGCCCCCCCCCCCCCCCCACCCCCCCCCCCGGTTCGGCGGTTCGTTTCGAGAATCCGCTCGACGGTCGTGACGCGCACGTGCGGCAGATCGACGGGCCAGACGAGCACGGCGCGGGGCTGCAGGGGCTGCAGCGCGCGCAGCGCACCGCGCAGTGAGGCGATGGGGCCGGTCTCGGGCTCGGCATTCTCCACGATCATGCAGTCGTGGTCCGCCAGGACAGGCTGGATGCGCGGGGCGTCCGGGCCAAGGACCACCACTCGAGTCTTCACCTCGAGCGCTTCCAAGGCTTCCATGATCCGCACGACGAATGGAAGGCCAAGGAAGTCCAACAGGGCCTTGGGCGACCCCATTCGGGTCGACCGGCCAGCCGCTAGGACGACGCCCGCTAAAGACATAGGGGCTGAGAGACTTAGGGCCTAAGTGGCCGATCGGCTAGAGGGTAGTTGCATGACGGGCCGAAAGGGGCAATTTTGGCGCGCCCATGGCAGCCCGACGCATTCGCCAGCTCGGCGACCCGATCCTGCGGGTTCGCTGCACCCCGGTCGAAGACCCCAAGTCACCGGCGGTACGGCTGCTTTCCGACGACTTGCGGGACACGCTCCGCCAGGCCCGAAAGAAGTACAACTTCGGGCGGGCGTTGGCCGCACCGCAGATCGGGGCTCCCGTGCGCGTGGTGCTGGTCGAAGTTGGGAAATTCCGGGCGACGATGATCAATCCGGAAATCACCGACGTGGGTGCCGAGGACTTTCAGGTCTGGGACGACTGCTTCTCGTTTCCGAGTCTGCTGGTCCGCGTGACGCGTGCCTACAGGGCGACGCTCCGCTATACCGATTTGAAGGGAAACGTGAATGCGATGGATCTTGAAGGACCGATGGCCGAGCTGCTGCAGCACGAGCTGGACCATCTCAACGGAATCCTCGCCCTGGACCAGCCGAGCGGGCTCGATCCATTCGCGTTTCGGACTGAATGGGAGAAGCAACACAAACCGACCGAGCGTTACGGACCGCCACGCCCGCGCGAAGTCTAAGACCAGCTAGATTTCACCACTGCAGGGGTGCCTGCGGACGTCGCAGGCTGAGATCACACCCTTAGAACCTGATCCGGTTCGTACCGGCGAAGGGAGCTTCGTATGACTTGCCGCACACAGATGTTCTTTGCCCGTCAGGGCACAATTACTCCCGAGATGGAGCGCGTCGCGGAGCGGGAAGCACTCCCGGTCGAAACGATCCGCGACGAAGTCGCGATTGGCCGGCTCATCATTCCGGCCAACGTCAATCACTTGGAGCAGCGGCTCGATCCGATGGCGATCGGCAAGGTCGCCAGCGTAAAGATCAACGCCAACATCGGCAACTCGGCGGTCGAGTCGGATATCGACGGCGAGCTCGAGAAGCTGCATCACGCGGTGCACTATGGCGCCGACACGGTCATGGATTTGTCGACCGGCGGCAACATCGACGCCATTCGCGAGGCGATCATCGCCGCCGCACCGGTACCAATCGGCACCGTGCCGATTTACCAGGCCATCGAAATCGCGGGCGACGTCGCCAAGCTGACCGCAGACGACATCCTCGACAACATCGAGCATCAGGCGCAGCAGGGCGTCGACTACATCACGGTGCACGCCGGCATCCTGCGGGAGCACGTCGGCCTCGCGCTCGGACGCGTGACGGGGATCGTGAGTCGCGGCGGGTCGTTGCTGGCCTACTGGATGACACAGCACGGCAAGCAGAACCCGCTGTACGAGCATTACGACCGGCTGCTCGACATCGCGCGCGAGTACGACGTCACGCTCTCACTGGGCGACGGGCTGCGCCCTGGCTCCATCGCCGATGCGACCGACAAGGCCCAGCTCGCGGAGTTGACAGTCCTCGGCGAGCTGACCGCGCGTGCCTGGGAGAAGGACGTGCAGGTGATGATCGAGGGCCCGGGCCACATCCCGATGCATCAGATCGAAGTGAACGTGCGGCTCGAGAAGGAGCTGTGCCATGAGGCGCCGTTCTACACGCTCGGACCGCTCGTGACCGACGTGGCGCCGGGATACGACCACATCACGTCGGCGATCGGCGCGGCGATGATCGGCTGGTTCGGCGCGGACATGCTGTGCTATGTCACGCGCAAGGAGCATCTCGGTCTGCCCAACGCCGAGGAGGTTCGTGAGGGCGTGATCGCGTACAAGATCGCGGCGCACGCGGCCAACATCGCCCGCCGTCGTCCGGGCGCGACCGAGCGCGACGACGCCTTGTCACGCGCGCGCTACGCGTTCGACTGGAACGAGCAGTTCCGGCTCGCCCTCGATCCCGCACGTGCCCGCGAGCTGCACGACGAGGCTCTGCCCGCCGAGTACTTCAAGAGCGCTGAGTTCTGCGCGATGTGCGGGCCCAAGTTCTGCTCGATGCACATCACGCGGGAGATCGAGCGGTCGCTGGGCGTCAGGGAGCCCCAGAAGAAGGAGAAGCCGGAGGCCGTAGGGGCAGACTAAAGTCAGTCGAGTCGGCGCTCAGCCGCTCGCACGTGAGCTTCGAGTCCCTCGACACGACCGAACCACGCCGCGTCCTCGAGGAGGGGACGCGCGGCCGCGGCGTCGTCGATCCGTAACCACGTCCGGACCCGCAGAAACGTATAGACCGACAGCCCGCCCTTTGATCGCGCCGTGCCTCCCGTCGGCAGGACGTGATTGGGCCCGGCGCCGTAATCGCCCAGTACCTCTGCGGACGCGCCGCCAATGAAGAGCGCACCGTAGTGCGCGAGGCGTGGCGCGACCGCGCAACCATCGTGGAGGAAGAGCTCCACGTGCTCGGGGGCGAGTGCGTCGCACGCCGCAATGCCTTCCTCCATGCTCGCCACAGTCACCACCCCACCGTTAGCGATGGCCTCACGGGCGACCGCGGCGGTGGGAAGTGCGGTTAGCTGACGGGCGAGCTCCGTGTCAACACGATCGCCAAGCGTGGGATCGAGCGTCAGGAGGACGGGCACCGCATCGGGGTCGTGCTCCGCCTGCGCGAGAAGATCGGCGGCGATCGCGGCAGGAGACGCGGTGCGATCGGCGAAGACGACTAATTCCGAGGGGCCGGCGAGCATGTCGACCGCGACACGCCCTGCGATGAGCTGCTTCGCCGCACTGACATAGCGGTTGCCCGGTCCGGCGATCACATCGCACGGCGGGAGCGGGCCGGCACCGAACGCGAGCGCCGCAATCGCATGGGCGCCGCCCGCGGCCAGCACACCGTCGGCACCTGCAATCGCGGCCGCGGCCAGCGTCAGCGGTCCGGGCTTGGGACTCGCGACCCAGATCTCGCCGACCCCCGCAGTCTTCGCGGTCAAGGCCGTCATCAGCACCGACGACGGGAGAGGATAGCGGCCGCCGGGCGCGTAACACCCAACGCGCTCGACAGGTGCGACCCAGTGACCCGCCGTCCCGCCCGGCACGGTGATTGTCACATCGCCGAGCGCGCGCTTCTGTGCTTCCGCGAACGCTCGGATCCGCCCGGCGACCCGTTCGAGCCGCGCGCGGTCAGTGACCGGCAAGCCGGCGAGTGCATGATCGAGCTCGGCGCGCTCCAGGAACAGCCGTCCGCCGAGTTGTACCTCGCGAAAACGCTCGGCGTACTCGCGGAGCGCGTCCTCGCCTCGCACCCGTACCGCGTCCACGATTGGTGCAGCGATGGCGAAGGCCTCGGCGGGCACCGCGCCGGCGCGCCGCCCCACCAGCTCGGCTACTGAACGGCGAGGTAATAGGCGCGCGCTCATTGCTTTCGCGCCATGGGGCGCCGGCTGACGGCGCCATGCCGGCGCGCCAGCTCGGCACGGACGTCGGCCAACGTTCCGCCTCCCCGCGCCAACGCCACGAGCGCCATGTAGAAGACGTCAGCGGCCTCTCGTACCACATCTGCAGAAGACTCCGCCTGCGCCAGCTCGTCGGCTTCCTCGCGCAGCTTTGCCGCGAGAAGCTCGCGATCGGCGAGCAGCCGCGCGGTCCCCGAGCCGGCGAACGGACGAGCGATCCGGTCGGCGAGGGTGCGCTCGAGGTCGGCGAAATCGAACGCTGATGGCCAGCAGGAACGACGATTCAAGTGACAGAATCCAGCGCCCGACTGGCGGACGGTGAAGCGCAGGGCGTCTCGATCGCAGTCCAGATCCACGCGCAGGAGCTGCTGAACGTTTCCCGACGTCGTGCCCTTTTCCCAGATCGATTGCCGCGAGCGGGACCAGTAGAGCCCGCGCCGCTCGGCAACGGCTCGCGCCAACGATTCGCGTGTACTCCAGACGAGGCCGAGCGTGCGGCCTGATTCGTCGCAGACGACGGTGGGCCAGACGTCGCCCGCCACGGGCTTGGTCAGCGGTGCGGCGACGGCGTCACCGATCGATAGCCGGCCTGTATACAGCGCCATGCCCACCTGCGCATCGGCTCCCATCCGATCGAGCTCGGCAATTTCCGTTGCGCTCGAGATCCCACCCGCGGCAGTCACGCGTGCTCCCGCCGCGGCTCGCACGACAGCTTCGACAGCAGCGCCGTCGAAGCCTCCCATTTCTCCTTCTTTTTCCACCTGCGTAAAGAGAAAGCCACCGACCAACGGCGCGAGCGCACGCACGCGTTCCAAGACAGTGTCACCGGTGTTCGCTCGCCAACCGTCCACGACGACTTCGCCGCCCCGGGCATCCACGGCGGCGATGACGCGCTCACGCGGCAAGGCGCTGCAGAAATCGGGCGTCGCGGCGGTGCCGATCACCACCTGCGTCGCACCCGCGTCGAGCCAGCGACGGGCACTATCGAGATCACGGATCCCTCCGCCGACGCGACAGGGCCCTCGTCGCACGAGGTCTCTGACCACCCCGGCGTTCGACCCCTGACCGAGCGCGGCATCCAGATCCACAACGGCTACGTCTCCCGCGATGGAGAATTCCTCCAGCCGCCGGGCGGGGTCGCCACCGTCGAGCACGAAGTCCTTGCCGTGCCGCAGCTGCACCGCGCGTCCGGCCATGATGTCGATGCTGGGCACGATCATCGCCGCACCCCGATGCCCCGGTTCGCGAGATCGGCCTTGATCCCATCGACCGTTTCGTCGCCGTCATGAAAGACGGAAGCGGCGAGCACCGCGTCCGCGCCGGCCGCAAACGCCGCGGCGACGTGCCCCCGCGTGCCGACGCCGCCGGAGGCGATGACAGGAACGCGCACCGCGTGCGCGACCGCGCGCAGCAGATCGACATCGTGCCCTGCCCGCGTACCGTCGCTGTCCCAGCTCGTGAGGAGGATCTCGCCGGCGCCGAGCCGTTCGCCCTCGCGCGCCCAGGCAACCGCATCATGCAGCGCCGCCTCGCGGCCGCCTCGGATCAAGGCCTCCCAGCCGTCTGCCGTACTGCGGGCATCGATGGCCAGCACGACGCACTGGCATCCGAACGCGCGCGCCAGCTCGGTGAGCAGGCCGGGCCGCCGGACCGCAGCCGTGTTGACGCTCACCTTGTCGGCACCCGCCGCGAGCAGCTGTCGAGCATCTTCAACACTGCGGACCCCGCCCCCCGCCGTCAGCGGTATGCGAATCGCCGCGCGCACGCGTCGCACCGTCTCGACCTGCGTGTCGCGTCCAGCGGCGGACGCCGCGATGTCGAGGACCACAATCTCGTCGGCGCCCTGCGCTTCGTAGCGCGCCGCCTGTGCGGCCGGATCGCCCGCGTCGCGCAGATTCTGAAACCGCACACCCTTCACGACACGGCCGTCTTGCACGTCGAGGCACGGAATCAGGCGCCGCAGCAAACCCGAGGGGGAGGCGAGAGGGGCGCCGATTGTGCCGGTGCCGGCGCGGGCCGCTCCGCCGGTGAGCCAGGAGTCGAGCAGCGCCGCGCCATACGCGCTCGAGAGCTCAGGGTGAAACTGGCAGGCGAGTATCGACCCGCGCTCGAGCGCCGCGATGAAGGGCGCGCCGTGCGTCGTCCATGCCGGCGTCCATCCCGCGGGGCACTCCTGCAGGGCGTAAGAATTCGCGAACGCCGCGACGCCGCTCGTGACGAAGCGCGCACCCGGTTCGGGCGTCACCTGGTTCCAGCCGAGGTGTGGGATCCGCACATCTGATGGCAACCGCCGACACGTTCCCGGCACAACGCCGAGTCCCGCCACCCCCGGCGTCTCGTCACTTGCTTCGCACAGCATCTGCATGCCGAGGCAAATGCCGAGGATCGGCGTGCCGCGGGATGTGGCATCCAGAATCGCGGCGTCGAGACCGCCGTTTCGGATCGCTGCCATGCCGGCACCAAATGCGCCCACGCCCGGCAGCACGAGACGCGGCGCCTGGCGCACGACGGCGGAATTGCTGCTCACGACCGTCGTGGCGCCCAGACGCTGGAATGCCCAGGCAATCGACGCCAGGTTCGCGACGCCCGAGTCGACGATCAGCACGTCACTCATGGAACGCGCCCCGGAGTGTCCCTTTGGTCGATGGGACATCGTCGAAGCCCGATCGCGCGACCGCCTGTCGCAGCGCAAGCGCGGTCGCCTTGAACGCCGCCTCGGCGCGGTGATGGTCGTTGCCCCCTTTCAACACATCCACGTGGAGCGTCAGGTGGCCCGCGGTAGCGAGCGAGCGCAACACATGCGGGATGTTCTCGGAGGCGAGGCCGCCGATCGCTTCGCGGCAGAGACCGAGCGACACGTCGGCAAACGGGCGCCCGGAGAGATCGACCACGGCGCGCGCCAGCGCTTCGTCGAGCGGCGCGAGCGCCCACCCGAAGCGGTTGACGCCGCGACGCTCGCCCAGCGCCTGATCGATCGCCTCGCCCAAGGCGAGCGCGCAGTCCTCAGCGGTGTGATGATCATCGACCTGCAGGTCTCCTTCGCCCGTGAGCGACAGGTCGAACCGCGCGTGGCGCACCAGCGTGTCGAGGAGATGATCGAGGAAGCCGATCCCCGTCTTGATCGACGCCTTGCCCGTCCCGTCGAGATCGAGGGTCATCCGAAGCGACGTCTCGCGCGTCGTGCGCGCCACAGTGGCTGTACGAGAGCTCATGGCAGCAACTCCTCGAGGTCGTCGACGTGATCGATTATCCTGGCCGCGCCGGCGTCGGTCAGTGCGGCGGAAGTCGTCGCGAGGTCATCCCCGGGTGCGACGACGCCAAGCGGGACAGTGGACGCTCCGGCCGCGGCGCGAATGTCGTCGGGCGTATTCCCTACCATCCACGCGCGCCGAACACCCAGGCGCGTGAGGGCGAGACGCACCGGCGCAGGATCCGGTTTGCGTCGCGCGTCCTCCATGCACACCACGACACCGAACAGGTCGGCGAAACCAGCGCGCTCGAGAAACCAACGCGCTTCTGCGCGCGGCCGGCCCGTCACGACGGCGAGTGGCACTCGTTTCGCTAACCGCTCGAGCACGTCGCGCCGCACAATCGCGCGTTCGCGTTCCCGCAGTCCCGGCGAGCCGGCCGCACCGAGGTACAACGCCTGGTAGCGGCTGGAGATCGTTTCCAGATCCGCCTCTACGCCGCTCGCCGCGATGAGCCGTTGCGTCACCACCCAGTCGTTCGCGGCATCTCCCGCGCACAACGCGGTCTCGATGTCGTGCATCGTGACGGTGACGCCGAAGGCCGCGGCCGTCCCGATCATCGCCGCACGCTGCGATT
This sequence comes from Gemmatimonadota bacterium, assembly GCA_046728135.1. Classification (GTDB taxonomy): domain Bacteria; phylum Gemmatimonadota; class Gemmatimonadetes; order Gemmatimonadales; family GWC2-71-9; genus 20CM-2-65-7. The sequence goes on from JBKPDZ010000093.1 coordinate 7,636, forward strand.
CGCGCACGTCGGCGAGCACACCGTCGAGATCGAAGATGATCGCCTGCGGGGCGAGGACCGTGTCGAGCGCAGTCGTGAGGCGCTCGAAACCGAATAGCTCACCCGGCAGGGTGATGCGCAACGCCGCGTCGAGACCGGGCCGGTCCTGGAACTCACGCACCAGCACGCCGAGCGCCGCGAGAGCAGTGGCGCAGAACCGCGCGCGTCCGGCGCTCCCGCACTCAACGAACACGAAGTTTGCCTGCGAGTGCCGCGGGAAGAGTCCCAGCGACGCAAGCTGCTGCGTGAGCGTCGCACGTTCTTCCCGCACGAGCGCGACGTGCGCCGTGAGCAACGCCCGTCCGCGCTCGAGCTGGCGCACCGCCAGCGTGATGGAGGGCGCCGCAACAGGATAGGGGCCGCCGGCCGCGCGCAGCACCGCGATGATGTCCGGGCTGCCGATGGCGTAGCCGACGCGACACCCGGCAAGTCCCCACGCCTTCGAGAGCGTGCGGACCACGACGACGTTCGGCACGTCGAGCACCGCCGGCGTGAGATCGTCATTTGCGTACTCCACGTACGCGTGATCGAGCAGCACGAGCGCGTCGGGCGCCTGAACCGCGATGCGTCTCACATCCGCCAACGTTGCCACGCCACCGGTGGGATTATTGGGCGACACGACCGCGATGACGGCGGTGCGCGCGTCGATGCGCGCCAGGAATTCATCGGTCGGAAACGCGTCCTCCGACCACGGCACGCGCACGAGCTCGCCACCCGCAAGCGCCGCGTAGAGATCGAGCATCTCGAAGCTCGGCTCGGGAAGCAGCAAGGTTCGGCCACGCGTCAGGAATGCGCGGCAAATACGATCGATCGCCTCGTCGGCTCCCGCGGTCACGATGACGCGGCCCGGCGCGATCTTCCAACGCGCCGCGAGCAGCGCGGTCAATTCGGAAACATCGGGATAGCGACGCAGCAACTCCGGGTCGGCCTCGGCCAGTTCCGCGAGCGCGTCGGGTGACGGCAGGAGACCTTCGTTGCGGTCAAGGCACAGAACCCCGACGCCACCTCGGGCCGGTTCCTGGTAAGCCGACGCCGGATCGATCCGAGTATTGAGCGCGTTCGTCATGGCACGATCTGGGATAGCGCGGAGACCACAACGTCGGTGCCGCCGGCCGCTTTCACGGCGGGAATCACCTGCGCCAGCAGCTCCCGCGGAACCGCCGCCTTCACGGCATAGCCACCATTGCCGAACAGGGGAGCGACCGTCGCCTGACGCATGGACGGCAGTACCGCCACCACCGCGTCGAGACACCCCGCCGAAGCGTTCACCTCCAGCATGACGCGACGGCGTGCTTCGAGCACCGAGTTGATCAGCAGCACGAGATCATCGATGGAACGACGGCGCACCGGATCATCGAATGCCGCGCGGTTGGCATAGAGACGGGTGGACGATCGCAGCAACACGTCCACAACCGCGAGACCGTTCGCCTCGAGCGTCGCGCCGGTCGCGGTGTTGTCGACGATCACGTCCGCGTCTTCGGGCGGGAACACTTCGGTCGCTCCATACGAGCGCACGAACTCCGCACAGATCCCGCGCGCGGCAATCCAGCGCCGCGTGAGCCGTTCGTACTCGGATGCGACGACGAGCCGCCGGGTCGGGGCGGGCAGCTGGCCGCTTTCGAGTAGCGCGGCCGGAGCGGCGGCGACGAGCTGCACCGGATCGAGCCCCGTGTCGAGCAATTCGACGACGTCCGCTTCGAGCTCCGCGACCCAGTCCGCCCCGGCGAAGCCGACGTCGCGGCTCCCGAGGGCCAGCATCTCCACGATGTTCTGGGGCTTCAGCAGCTTCGCTTCAGCGCCCGGCAACGACACTTCGGGACGGTAGCCTCGCGCGCTGGGGCGCACGCGAATCCCGGCGTCCGCGAGCAGCGCCAGCACACCGGTCTCCATCCGACCTTTGGGAAGGCCAAGTCGAAACGGTACAGCAGTCATCTCTTTGGCTCCGTGTGAGCCGAGCCGGAGTCCCCGAGGGTGTGCGGCGCCGCCGTAAAAGCACGACGCCGGCCCTGTGGGGGGGCCGGCGTCGGTGATGATTCAAACCCTATTGCGCCTCCGGCTATCCCCCGTGGACCGAGTGACCATGGTGATGCCGGTGATGCGCTGAAATCAGCATGGACCGTGATTTAGCGGAGTGGCCGAGACGTGTCAATGGGCTACCACGCGATGCCATAGTCCTCGCCGTGATTGGATGACCCACCCCAGAAGGAACCGTGCTTCCAATCGAAGAAGATCGCGTTGATAGGTCCTGACGTGCGATCATCGAAGTCGAGCGTGTACCCCATCCTCCGCAGCTCGCGTCGGGTCCACGCCGGCATGTCGTCGCGCAGGGTCAGGCGCCCCGGCTCCGTTTTGTGCTCGCCGAATGAATTGCGCATCTGGTAGCTGGTGATGTTCGCCGCTTCGACCGCTTGCTGTACGTCCATCCCGAACTCGACCACGTTCAAGAAGAATTGCAACAGGTTCTGGTCCTGCGTGTCGCCACCCTGCACCGCGAACGCGAGAAACGGCTTCCCGTCCTTCAGGGCCAGACTGGGCGTGAGCGTCACGCGCGGCCGTTTTCCCGGCACAATCACGTTGAACGGATTGTCGCTCGAGTCCACGACAAACTGCTGCGCGCGCTGGCTGACGCCGATCCCGGTGTGACCCGCGATGACCGCGGGAATCCAGCCGCCCGACGGCGTTACCGAGACCACCCAGCCGGACGAATCGGCCGCTTCGATCGATGTGGTCCCGCGCCGGAACGCCTCGTCAAACGCGGCGAGCGCGCCGGCGTCTTCCGTGCCGCTCTCAGTCGTCACGGGGCGCGGCGACCATTGCTGCAAGAGCGGCAAGTAGGGGTTCGTGCCGCCCTGGAAGGGATACGGATCCCCCGGTTTGATGTCGGGGTCGTTGTGGTCAGGATTGATCAGCTTCGCGCGCGCACGCGCATACTCCTTCGACAGCAGTCCGCGAATCGGTTCTTCGGGTGGAAATGCGGGGTCGCCGTAATAGAAATCGCGGTCGGCAAACGCGAGGCTCATCGTTTGATACAGCGTGTGGATGTAGCGGGTGCTGTTGTAGCCCATCGCCTTGAGATCGAAGGTCTCGAGGATGTTGAGCGCCTGCAGCATGGCAGGACCTTGCGACCAGGGCTGCAGCTTGTAGACCTCGATCCCGCGGTACGTCGTCATGACGGGCTCTTCGATCTTGACGCGCCAGTTGCCGAGATCGGTGAGCGTGATGAGACCGCCTTCCTCCTGCAGACCACGGACGAACTCCTGCGCGATGTCGCCACGGTAGAAGCGGTCGTAGGCGGCCATGATCGCGTCGTGCCGGTTCTTGCCGCGACGTAGCGCCTGCTGCTCCGCCTCCACGAGCTTGCGGAGCGTCGCCGCGAGGTCCGGCTGGCGGAAGATTTCACCCGCGTCGGGCGCTTCTCGTGCCTCGCCCGCGTGTGGCAACATCACCGCCCGCGCGTATTGCCATTGTTTGAGCCAGCGCTTGTTCCGCTCGATCGAATTCGCCGTCTCCTCCTCGATGGGATAGCCATCCGCCATGCGGATTGCCGGCTCGAGCACCTCACGCAAGCTGAGCGTGCCATACTCGGCGAGCATGACCATGAGTCCGCCCGGAGTGCCCGGCGTGATCGCCGCGAGCGGGCCATACGCCGGCGGGAAGCGCATCCCCTTGGACCGATAGAAGTCGGCGGTCGCTCCGGTTGGCGCGACGCCCAGCGCGTTGATGGCGATGACTTTCTTGGTGCGGGGATTGTAGATCAGGGCCTGCGTTTCACCACCCCAAGAGAGCACGTCCCACATCGTCGTGACGGCGGCCAGCATCGCGCACGCCGCGTCGACGGCGTTGCCGCCTTTTTGGAAGATCATGGCACCGGCTTCGGCGCCGAGTGGCTTGCCGGTGATTGCGACCCAGTGCCGGCCGTGCAGCGCCGGCTTCTGCGTACGCTGTGCCGCAAGCATTGTGGGGAACAGCAGCAATGCGACCAACAGGCAGCGATGGACGGCCATCGGGACTCCGAGAGGAGATCGTTAGGAAGGTATCTTACCCCGATGCACGTGGCCATCGTTCCCCGCACCCGATGGGGGCGGCTCCGAATGATTGCGATCGTCAGTTTCTTGCCGCTGCTGTTCCTTGTCATCTGGCTGTTCACCGTCCGCATGCCGGGGCCGGCGTTCGCGGGTCCGCTGCCACCGCTCACCCCGAACCAGGAAGCAATGCGGATCCAGCTGCAGCGTCATGTGACGGCGCTCGCGCACGACATCGGCGTCCGGAGCGACCAGGCGTATGGGAACGTGCAGCGCGCCGAACACTACATCCGTACCGAGCTCCTGCGCCTAGGGCTGCACGTGGAGTCTCAAGAGTTCTTTGCCGGCGGCCGCCTGTATCACAATCTCGAGGCGACGCTGGCCGGCATGACGGGCTACGCACATCAAGTGGTCGTGCTCGGAGCGCATTACGATACGGCCGAGGACGCCCCGGGCGCCGATGACAACGCGAGCGGTGTCGCGGGCGTGCTCGAATTGGCGCGAGTCTTCGCCGGCAATTCCCAGCGGCGCACCGTGCGCTTCGTGTTCTTCCCCAACGAAGAGCCGCCGTCCTTTCCCACGGCCGACATGGGCAGCCGGCACTATGCGACCGCCGCGCGGGCGCGCAACGATCAGATCGTCGCGATGCTGTCGATCGAGTCGATCGGCTACTACGACACGGACAAAGGCAGCCAGCGCTATCCGTTCCCGCTCAACCTGGCGTACCCCGATGTCGGGGACTTTATCGGGTTCGTCTCAAATCTGCGGTCGCGGGAGCTGCTGCATCGTGCCATTGCGGCGTTCCGCGCGCACGCCACACTGCCCACGCAGGGTGCGGCGGCGCCGGCGTGGGTGCCGGGCGTCTGGTGGTCGGACCATTGGTCTTTCTGGAGGGAAGGCTATCCAGCCATCATGATCACCGACACGGCGCCATATCGGAATCCGTTCTATCACACGCCGCAGGACACGCCGGACAAGCTGGACTACAACCGCATGGCGCGCGTCGTCCACGGGCTGACGCACGTGGTGCAGGCGGTAGCTAACTGATGACCGCGAACGCGCGGACGGGGAAGCTGCCCATTCCCCTGACCCGCGGCGGCACGGCAAAGAACCGAAAGCCGCTGTCGGGCAAGTCGGCCAGGCGCGTCATGTGCTCGACGATCGCCACACCGGCTCCCAACAGGATCGTGTGCGCCGGCCGGCTGCCGTCCTTGTCGTCGTCGATATTGAGCGAATCGATCCCCACGAGCGCCGCTCCAGCGTTGGCGAGGAACTCGGCCGCATCGCGGGTCAAGAACGGATGTTGGCCAGCGGAGTAAGTATCGGTGCGCCAATGCGCATCCCAGCCCGTGTGGACGAGCACGGCGTTGCCTTTCACATCGAATTTGCCGAAGCGTGAAGCGTCGATGGCACGGCCAGGCTGATTCGTTGCGCGTACCACGACACCCGGCAAATCAGCCACCGTCTCGAGCGCGTATCCCGCGACGTCACGGCCGTCCGCATACCGATGGAACGGAGCGTCGATGTACGTGCCGGTGTTTGCGAGTAGCTCGATCTTGCCGATCTGGAAGGTCGTGCCCGGCGCGTACCGCGCCTTGGAGGCATCGCGTGTAAGCCAGTCGCTGATCGCCGGAGCGGGAAGGCCTCGATACGTGACCATCCCATGCTCGATCTCATGACTAAGATCGATCAGGCGGCCCATATGCGCGCCAGCGCCTTGAGCAGCTGCCCCTCCGGCGTCGAGCCATCGGGAGCTTCGGAAAGAACGATGGCCAAGCGGCGCCGCAGGAGGGGATCGCGCGTGGCCAGCGCCGCGAACTGCACCGTGAGTGGAATGAACCATTCGGCTTGGCGTGCGCCGGAGCCGGCGCGGGCGACGGCAGCGTATTGCTCGAACAACGCCAGGAGAAAGGCGCCTTTGGACGGGAAGTGCCGGTAGATAGCCCCCTTCGTGAAGCCGGCGGCGAGCGCGACCTCGTCGAGCGTGGCGATGTCGAAGCCTCGCTCGGCGAACAGCTCCAGACCTGCAGCGACGAGCAGCGCTCGCGTTTCGGCCTTACGTCGCTGGTGCACGATGCCCACGGGTATCTAGGATACTGGCAGGCATCTGAGACGCAAGGTTTGGGAGGCTCGAAACGTAGCCGTCACGATACCGTTGGGTATCCATGATACTGGGCGGTCCCTTGACTGAGCTAACTCTCAATCTAGGTTTGCCATTCACCGTCGACGATTGCCCGCCCCTCGGCCATTCGCACCCAGGAGAAGGAATGCCGTACATCATCGCCGAGCCCTGCATCAACGTCAAAGATCGATCCTGCGTGGACGTTTGCCCCGTGGATTGCATCTACGAAGGGCCGGACATGTTGTACATCCATCCCGACGAGTGCATCGACTGTGGTGCGTGCGAGCCCGAGTGCCCCGTCACCGCGATCTTCCCGGAAGAAGATGTCCCGCCCCAGTGGAAGGATTACATCGCCAAGAATCGCGATGTGTTCCAGGGCGACAACCCGCCCGGCAAACCACAGCGCAAAGGCTCATAGGAAGGCTCGCAGCGCCGCAGTGAACGCCTGGGGTTGCTCGAGCGGGGACAGGTGACCTGAGTCAGGAATGAGCACGAATTGCGCGCCAGGGATCGCCCGGGCCATCTCCTGCATTCCCGCTGCCGGTGCGATCTGATCGTCATCGCCGGCGATCACCAATACCGGGACGCTGATCCTCGCCAGAAGCGGCGTCGAGTCCGGGCGATCGCGCAGCGCCCGTAAGGCACCGACGATGCCCGCCAGCGGCTGCCGCAGGATCATCTCTCTCACTTCATTCACCACGTCCGGCCGACGATCAGAGGTTACACGCGCCACGACTTTGGGAACGAGCTCCGCGGCGATCGCTCGTACCCCGGCAGCCCGCGTACGCGCGGCCATCGCATCCCGTCCGCGTTTTCCATCGGCCGTATCGGCCGGCGCCTTCGTGTTGGAGAGAATCGCGGCGTGAACGCGCTGGGGAAAACGTCGTAGCAACTCGAATACGATGTAGCCGCCCATCGATAAGCCACACACAACCGCCTGATCGATCCCGGCGTCATCGAGCTGACGGATCAGGTCGTGCGCGTACACGGCCATCGAGAATTCATCGTCTGGAGCCGCAACGTTCGCGCCGGCTCCACGCAAATCGGGTGCGAGGCACTGCCAACCCGACAAGCCTGCGAGTTGATGTCGCCACAGCAAATGATCGAACGGGAATCCGTGGATCAGTAGGACGGGAACGTGTGCCAGAAAATCCCCCGTGCGATGTTGCCCGTCGATTGTTGAAAGAAGACACTGAACGCCTTTGCCCCATACGTTGGATCGAGCCGCAGACCGTGCGCCGCGGCCAACACCCTGGCACGTTCGCCTGCGGGCGTGGGGTGTCCGTAGCCCGATCCCATCCCGTCCACGACTCGCACCCTGAGCGCAGATCGCGTGACGTCGAATCCGACGCCGGCGCGGCGCAACAATGCTGCAGCGCTCTGGGCAAGCCAGCGCGTGCGCCATCGGTTGGCAACGATACGTGGCGCGACGCGCACCGCGATGACCTGCGTCGGCCATCCCAGCCATGCAACACCGAGCGCGATCCCGGCGGCTGTTCCGCCGGTGCCGAGCGGTACGATGATCGCATCCGGCGGAGCATCGAGCTGGAGCTCCAGTTCCAGCGTCGCAAGAACGTGTCCGATCACAGCGCGTGGCTTCGCGCCCCCGCCCGGGATCCAATGCGGTGCTCGAGGACCAAGCCGCCGCGCGGCGCGCCACGCGCGCAGCACGGCCCACGGCAGCGTCAGCGGGCTCCGGGCGCGGACCACGACATCCGCAGTCTCGGCGATCGCGGTCGCGATGCGCCGACTGGCATCCGTCTCCGGCTGGTCGAAGAGCGCGACCGCGGTGCAATGGCCCTGTGCCCGTGCGAAGCGCGCAGTTGTCAGGCAGTGACTTGAGCCGGTCCCACCGGTAGTGACGAACACGGATCCTGCCGGCATGCCGGCAAGCAGAAACTCGAGACCGCGAACTTTATTTCCACCCGCGCGATCTTCCCGCTTGAGCCACAGGGCGTCGAGCCCCACGGCATGCGCGAGACTCGGCTGCGCCTCGAGCGGTGTCGGCCAGTCGCCCAGACTGCACGGGGCGAACGCGCCGCGTATCTTTGTCGCCATCACTACGGAGCGATCCATGCGAGTAGCCACCGATTACATACGTCATGCAGCACGAGCCGCACGCAAATGCGCGGGCGATCCGCTCGGCGGAGCCCCTCAGACTCCAGATCCAGAATTCTACAGGACGCTAGCCAAGGCGCTGGAGGAAATCGCCGCTGGCATGGAGGAACTCGGGAAAGAGGAGTGAGCGCTCTCCCCCCGCTCTACATCGACACGGCGCCCCAGCTGGCGGCGTTCGCCACCGCGGCTCGCCGCGAGCTCCGAGTCGGCGTCGATACGGAAGCCGCGAGCTTCCATCGCTACCGCGATCGCATCTACCTCCTCCAGATCTCGAGCCCGACGCAGACGGCACTCATCGATCCCATCGCCGTCTCAGCTCCGGATCTGGCGCCCATCGGCGCGCTCCTCGCCGATCCGCAGCTCGAAAAAACCTTCCACGATGCCGACTACGATTTGCGCGTGCTCGATCGCGACTACGGGTTTCGCGCCGCGCGCCTGTTCGACACACGCATCGCGGCTCAACTGATCGGCGAACCCGCCATCGGCCTGGCGGCGCTCCTCGAAAAACACCTCGGTGTGAAGCTCGAGAAGGAGCACCAGAAGGCCGACTGGTCGATCCGGCCGCTCACACCGTCGATGCTCGCGTATGCCGCCGCCGACACCCGGTTCCTCCTCGCGCTGCGGGACGCGCTCGAGCAGCGACTCAGGACGTTGGGCCGCCTGTCCTGGGCACTGGAAGAGTTCAAACAACTCGAGTCCTTGCGCTGGA
>JBKPDZ010000094.1:0-22204 GCA_046728135.1 Gemmatimonadota bacterium
CTCTGGAGTCGCGCGTCATCCGTCGTGGGCGCCACGAGACGAATGAGCGCGAGCGCGCTGCCCTGTACCGTCTGCTCGAGCGCGGGATCGGCCCCCGCCGGGAGATCGGTGAGCAACACGCCCGCCGCGCCCGCCGCGCGCGCCGCCGCGGCGAATCGTGGCATCCCGAAGGCGAGCACGGGATTCAGGTACGTCATGATGATGATGGGGACAGGGACATCGGCTTTGTGGATCAACTCCAGCACGCGGGGCACCGTCATCCCCTGCTCCAGGGCCGCCTGTGTCGTCCGCTGAATCGTCGGCCCGTCCGCGAGCGGATCCGAGAAGGGGACGCCCACCTCGATGAAATCCGCCCCTGCGTCAGCGACGCGCCGGATCGCCTCGAGCGAGCGGGCAAAATCGGGAAACCCGGCGGTCAGGTAGGGAATCAGCGCACGTGACTTGCCGAGCGCCCGCCACCGTGCCTCGATGGAGGAGGCCGTCTCAGACAAAGTAGTCGCTGACGTTGATCCCGTATTTGACAGGGTCGGTGACCTTGACGATGGTGCGTGGGTAGCTGCCGTTCGCGTCCTTCTCCGAAAGATCGACGACGGTGCCGGGCGTCAGGAGCGCGCCGTCGGGTGTGGTGACCAGGCGCACCACGGGCCGATGGACATGTGCGACATCGGGGTTCGCGCTGTGCACCAACGCTACCTCGTACGTGTCGAGAATCACGCACGTCCCCACGGGGTAAATCCCGATCAGGTTGATGAACGCCTTTACCACGACGGGATCATAGCCCCGCCGTGGATTCTCCCACATCTCCTTGAGCACCTGATCCGGCTGAATCGGCACGGTCTGGTACACGCGCCGGCTCGTCGCCGCATCGAACCCGTCGGCCACCGCGATGATCTTGGAATAGATCGAGAGCTGCCGCGTACGGATCGATTTCGGATAGCCGGTGAGGTCGATCTTCATATGATGTTCGTACGCTACCACCATACCGCGGTAGGGGATTTCGCCGTACCCGCGGAGCCCGAACAGCGTCAGCACGCCCAGCCAGGGGTGGGCCTGCATGATCCGCCATTCTTCCTCAGTCAGGCCTCCTTCCTTATTCAGGACCTCCAATGGCACGCGGGACTTGCCGACATCGTGAAACAGCGCCGCCATGCCGAGATCGTAGAGCTGCAGCTTGGTGAGCCCGAGCTTGCGCCCCAGCGCCACGGAGAAAATGCACACGTTCACGGAATGCGTGAACGTGTACTCGTCATAGTCGCGCAGCGTGGTCAAACCGACGAGCGATGACTCGTTGTTGAGCACTTGATCGACGATGGCCTGCACCGCGCGCTTCACCTTCTTGACGTTGGCGGTGCGGCCCATGCGAATGCTGTTGATGACTTCCTTGGTCACCGCCACCGAGCGCGCGTAGGTCCGTTTCGCCGCCTCCTTCTGCCGTTCTTCCTCCTCGACGTCTTCTTCGGCTTCGAGCGGCGGCTCGACGCCGATGTGCGACACGCCGCCGTCGGTCAGCTTCTGCGACAGCTCGAACAGCTTGTTGGGGTTGGCTTCCTTCGCGGCGTACACGAGCAACAGCGAGACGAAGATCTGCAGCTGTTTGCGCTCCACCCCCTCGTCGAGCCGGACCGCGCCGATGCCGCACTGCTGGAGGACACCGAGGATGTGTGAAAAGGAGGCGTAGTTATCGAGATCGAGGCGCAGGCGAGTTGAGTTGACGAAGATGAACTCGCCCTGGATCCGGATCTCGAGCTCGCGCTCGACATCGAGCAGCTGTTTGGTGGTCGCGGCCAGATCGTCCAGTGCCTTTTGGACTTGGGCATTCTCGATCGGATAGAGCTTCAGCGAGCGGAAGGCGGTGTAGAGCACGACGAGGAAATCCCGGCCTGCGTGGCGGAGGAAACCGTCCGTAGTCTGGACGGTCTCCATCATCGACGGCCGCTTTCCGCCCGCCGGGGCCGTCATGATGCGCTTCCTCCGACGTCGCGCAGCGCGCGGCTCACCGCGTTGCGCACCAGCGGCTCCTTATCCTGGCTCACTTTCTGCAGGATCTCGCGCGCCGCCGGGGCGCGAATCTTGCCGAGCGCCATCGCCGCGCAGGCCCGCGTTTCCGGATCCTCCTTGCGGGCGAGCAGGCCGCCCTTGCCGACGAGCAGCTTTTCGAGCGTCGGGATGCAGGATGCGCCGGCCAGTGCGCCGTAGGCTTCGAAAAACGCCATCTTCTCGGTCAGATCGGCGTCTTTGAGCTTGGTGCCCGTCACCGCCGCCTCGATGCGTGAGAAGGCATTGCGGTGGCCGCGCTGGCCCAGGAACTTGACCGCGCTGATGCGCACGTCCCGCTCCTGGTCGTCGATCGCTTTCTCGAGGAGCCGCGTCGCGGTGGGGCTGCCGATCGTCGTGAGTGCCTCCACGACCGCAAGCTTGAGCTCGCGGTCGCCTCGTTCGAGCAGCGGACCCATGCCGTCGGGCGCACCGGGGAGCTTGAGCCGGCCGGCGAGTTTCACCATCTCCAGCTGCACGGCCGGATCGGCGCTCGCGAGGGCCTTGAGCACTTCGGTCGCATTGGCCTGCGCCAATCGCTCGGCAGAGCCCTGCACCAGGCTCCGCACCCGCTCGTTGGTCAGCTTCGTCAGCCATCCCATCAGTGTCCCGAGCGCTTCGGGGCGGAGCTCGCCGAACAGCTCGCTCAGCTCCGCTTCGGTCGGGTGACTCGTCGCTTCGTCCAGGGATTGCAGCAGCTGCGCCAGCGCGTCCGGCTGCGACAGCCGGGCCGGAAGCCCTTCCAGGACTTGCCGGTGCTCCGAAATCAGCTCGCGCGCGCGCTGCAGGATGACTTTGCACTCGCGCAGGATGAAGGCGACGGAGCGGAAATCGCTGGCGCCCAACAGGTACGGAATGAAGTTCTCCAGGATGGACAGCAGCTCGGCGCGCACGGTGCCGTAGGTCTGCAGCTCGAGCAAGTCGAACAGCATCGCGAGCACATTGCCGCGCAAGTCCTGCGCGTACTCGCGCTCGACTTCCTTGTGGAGATACTCGACCTCCTTGTCGTCGAGGAAATAGAGCGTCGTGTCAAAGTCATCGATCGACACCAGGCCTTCGCGCTTGGGGGGCGCTTCTTCTTCGACCTGGCGGCGTACGGTCGCGGGATCCGCCGATCCGCCCTCGCCGCCCGGGGTGCCCCCCCCACCGATCGTGGGCGCACCTTTCTCCGCGCGCTCGATCGGCACCGCGTTCTCGCTCGCGAGCTCCCGGAACGTGTAGGTGACGAACTGGAAGTCTTCCGCCCAGAGCAACGTCAGCAGGTCGTCGGCCGCGTCCGCCTGCAGGTTCTTCGCCTGCTGCAGGACCGATAAGAAGCGCACGATCTCGGCTTCTTCCACGCCCGGCTTGAACGAGAGCGAGCGGACGCCGTCCTTGTACAGCGTCCAGGCCATGCTCTCGTTGCGCTGCTCCTGGGTGTAGACCGCGTGATCCTCCCAGCGCATCTCTGTTTCGCCGATGTCGAAGATCAGATCGTCGGTCGCCTGCCAGATTTGACGGAATGCGGCGCGGATATTGTCGACGGCGCGCTGGTAGACGGGATTGTTCGGCAGGTACAGCTGCGTCGCCCGCATCCCTTTGCTGATGACCTGCATCAGCTCCTCGACCTGTGAAGGCGGAAGAGCCAGCTCGGGGATCTGCGACGCGGGATTCGTCAGGGCGTTGCTCCCGTAAGCTCGGCGACCATGGCGACGTCTTTGTCGCCGCGGCCGCTCAGGTTGATCAGGATGAGTTCGTCGGAGGCTCGCTTCGCCCGCATGACCCAGGCGATCGCGTGGGCGCTCTCGAGCGCCGGGAGGATGCCTTCTAAGCGCGAGAGGGCGGCGAAGGCGTCCAACGCCTCCCGGTCCGTAACGGCTTCATACAATACGCGACCCGTGTCTTTCAGGTAAGCGTGCTCGGGGCCTACACCCGGATAATCGAGCCCCGCCGAGACGCTGTGCGCCGGCTGGACCTGTCCGTCCGCATCCTGCAGCAAGTAGCTCAGGCTGCCGTGAAACACGCCCGGGCGCCCGGCGCCCAGCGTCGCGGCATGCCGCTGCGTCTTGACTCCTTCGCCCGCGGCTTCGACGCCCACGAGCCGCACCGCCCGGTCGTCCAGAAACGCGGCGAAAATGCCCATCGCGTTCGACCCGCCACCCACGCACGCGACCACCGTGCTTGGCAGCCGGCCGATCTGCTCCAGCATTTGCGCGCGCGCCTCCCGCCCAATCACCGATTGGAAATCGCGCACGAGTCGCGGAAATGGATCAGGGCCCACCACGGAGCCGATGATGTAATGGGTGGTCGTCACGTTCGTGACCCAATCGCGTAACGCTTCGTTCGTCGCATCCTTCAGCGTGCGAGTCCCGGATGTGACCGGCACCACCTTCGCGCCCATCAACTCCATGCGGTAGACATTGAGTCGCTGCCGTCGCATGTCTGCTTCGCCCATGTAGACGACGCACTCGAGCCCAAAGCGCGCGCACACGGTCGCGGTCGCGACCCCGTGCTGGCCGGCACCGGTTTCGGCGATGATGCGGCGCTTGTTCATCCGCTGCGCGAGCAACACCTGTCCCAGCGTGTTGTTGATCTTGTGCGCGCCGGTATGGTTCAGGTCTTCCCGCTTCAGGATGACCGAGGCGCCAACCTGTGCGGACAGACGCGGAACCGCCGTGATGGGCGTCGGCCGGCCGACATAGTTCTTGAGGAGCTGCTCGAGCTCGGCCCAGAATCGCGGATCGTTGCGAGCCAAGTCGTAGACGCCTGCCAGCTCGTCGAGCGCGTGCATGAGGGTCTCTGGCACGTAACGACCCCCGTAAGGACCAAAGCGGCCGCCCGCTACGGTGGTCATCGAGATCTGCATGTCGCACGTCGGCACGTCGGCACGAAACTTCGGTTCAATCGTGCCGACGTGCAGTCGTGCCGACGTGTATCTATCATCGGCGCACCCCGCCTTTCCGTTCAACCCCCACCAGCCCCCGCACCGCACTCTCTGGATCAGCCTGCCGCGCCACGCTCGTTCCCACCAGGACGAAGTCCGCGCCAACGGCCGCCAACCGCTCGACGTCTGCCCGCGTCTCGATCCCGCTTTCGGCAACCACCGGAATGTCCGTCGGCACCTTGGCAATTAGCTGCTGGGCGACGTCCAGGTCCACGGCGAACGAGTCGAGGTCGCGCGCATTGACACCGAGCACGCCCGGGCCTGCGCCGACGGCGGCTTCTAGTTCGTTGGCCGCATGCACTTCAATCACGGGCACCATCTTGCACTCACGCACGAGACTCGCGAGCGCGTGCAATTCCGCCGCGTTCAGCACGCGCGCGATCAACAGGACGGCGCTCGCTCCCGCCGCTCTCGCCTCGTGAATCTGGATCTCATGGATCACGAAGTCCTTTCGGAGTACCGGGGCTCTAATGGCCGCGGCGACGCGCCTGAGGTCATCCATCGATCCCCCAAAGTGCGCTTCGTCCGTCAGCACCGACACCGCGACGGCGCCCCCGCGCTCGTACGCCTTGGCGTGAGCGACTGGGTCCAAGTCCTCGCGAATCGCGCCTTGAGACGGGGAGCGGCGCTTCACTTCCGCGATCACACCCACGGTGGGCCCAGGCCTCGGAAATGGGCGGGGCGCAGGAGTAGCTGCCGCCGCCCGTTCGAGCTCGGTGGCCCGTGGCTGTAGAGCCGCAACACGGGATCGCGTTACGGCGAGAATAGCGTTTAGCGAGGCAGCGCGTGGGTTATTCGGCATCCTTGCGTTCGGTCGTTATTCGGGTAGATTATGGTTCGGTAAATCTTCGGGAGCGAGCATGCCGGTCACGCGGCGCCAGCGCGAGATCCTCGATTACATCTCGAAACATATCGAAGAAAAGGGCTACGCTCCGAGTTTCGAGGAGATCGCCCGCCAGTTCGGGTTCCAATCCTTGGCGACGGTCCACGAACACCTGACCAATCTCGAGCGCAAAGGGTACATCCGGCGCACGCACAACGAGAGCCGGGCGATCGAGATCGTACCGCCCAAAGGGCAGACCGGCGCGACGGAGTTGCCGCTGCTGGGGCTCGTCGCGGCAGGCGCACCGATCGAGGCGATCACCGGCGACGAAACACTTGCCGTCCCAGACGAGCTGCTGCCGCGGCGGGGACGCAGCTATGTCCTGAAGGTTCGCGGCGACTCGATGATCGACGAGCACATCAAAGACGGCGATTATGTCGTGGTCCAGGAGCGGAACCAGGCCGACGCCGGCCAGACCGTGATCGCGCTGGTCCACGGGGAGGGCGCCACGGTCAAGCGGTTTTACCGCGAACCCGGCGGGTGGATCAGGCTGCAACCCGCCAATGAGAACCTGCAGCCGCTCCGCCTCAACGAGCGCGACGTCATCGTGCAGGGAGTCGTTGTCGGCGTCATCAGGAAATACTAGCGCTTGCTTTACGGAGCCGGTCGAGGGCCGCACGCGCGGCGCCCGAGGCGATGACCTCGCGCGCGCGGCCGATGCCTTCGGCCAGCGACGCGGCAATGCCCGCCACATAAATCGCCGCCCCGGCGTTGAGTAACACCGCCGCTAGTCCTGCGGCATCCGACTCGCCACCGGACGCTCCCCCTCCCCCTCCGTTTCCGAGAATCCGCTCGACGCGTTCCGCATTTGCCGCTGGTTCCCCGCCCTGCAAGTGCGAGACGTCCTTGATGCCGAGCCGGAAACGCTCAGGATCGATTTCCCAGGTGCGGACAGCCCCATCTTTCACTTCCCAGACGTCCGTCACACCGTGTGGTGAGATCTCGTCCATGCCCACCCGGCCGTGCACGACGAGCGCATGCTCGGCCCCGAGGCGAACCAATGCCTCGGCAACGATGGGTGCCCGCTCCGGCTCGGCGACTCCGATCACCTGCCGCTTGACGCTCGCGGGATTCGCCAGAGGGCCGACCAGGTTCATGAGCGTGGCGGTACCGAGCTCGCGACGGACGGGTCCCACGTGCTTCATCGCCGGATGAAAGCTCGGGGCGAACAGGAAAACCACGCGCGCCTCGCGCAACACGCGACTCGCGCTCGCGGCATCCAGGACGATGCGAATGCCGAGCGCTTCGAGCACATCGGCGGATCCGCAGCGCGATGTGTAGGACCGATTGCCGTGTTTTGGGACGACAGCGCCCGCGCCGCTGGCCACGAATGCGGCGACCGTCGAGATGTTGAATGTCGACACATTGCCGCCGCCGGTGCCGCACGTATCCACCAGGTGTTCGTGTACGGCGTCGACGTGGACCATGGCGTCGCGCAGCGCCCGCGCCGCCCCGGCGAGCTCGTCCGCGGTCTCGCCTTTCGCGCGGAGCCCCAGCAGGAGCCCGCCGATCTGGGCGGGTGTCGCTTCGCCTTTCATCACGACGCCGAACACCTCCGCGGTCTGCGCTTCGGAGAGCGATTGGCGATTGGCGAGCGCGCTCAATGCACGCCGCAGCGGAGAGTCCATAGAGGATTAAGGCTATCACCCTTGTCAAATAGTGACAACGAGTTGCATCTTTCCCCGCGTGCCAAGCCGCCCCTTTCTAGCGGTGATTCAGTACGACGGGGGTGGCTTCGCGGGGTGGCAGCGACAGCCGGCAGACCGCACGGTGCAAGCCGAGTTTGAAGCCGTGCTCGAGCGGCTGATGGGTCGGAAGACCGCGGCGACCGGCGCCGGTCGAACCGATACCGGCGTGCACGCGCTCGGCCAGGGTGTCAGTTTCCTGGGGGGCGAGCGGTGGCGGGTCGCAGAGCTGCGCCGTGCCATGAATGCGCTGCTGCCGCGCGAGATCTGGGTGCAGGAGATGCATCTCATGCAGCCCGGGTTTGATGCTCGGCGGAGCGCGACGGCGCGGCGCTACCGGTACCTGATCGGCACCGACGAAGGCGCGGCATCGCCTTTCCGCCGGCCCTATGAATGGGCGCTGAGTCAAGCGCTCGACGTCGGTGCGCTGGATAGTGCCGCGGCCGCACTCGTTGGAGAGCACAGCTTTCGCGGCTTGGCCGCGGCCGGTGCGAACACCACCCATTACCGATGCCGCGTGGCGCTTGCGCAATGGGCGCCGCGAGCGGACGGAGTTGGGATGGCGTTCACGGTCGAGGCCGATCGATTTCTGCATCACATGGTGCGATTCATCGTCGGCACCATGGTCGACATCGCCCTTGGCCGGCGCCCGCCGGCGGATTTCCCCCGTCTGCTCGCTGCAAACGACAATCTGGCGGCCAGCCCGCCTGCCCCGCCCCAGGGCTTGTACCTGGAAGCGGTGCACTATCCACCGGAACTCTACGCCGAGGAGTCGATCTCATGAAGTTTTTCCTCGACACCGCGAGCCTCAAGGACATCAGCTGGGCGGCGCAGGCCGGCCTGATCGATGGCATCACCACCAATCCGTCCTTGCTAGCCAAGCAGGCCGGCGACCTCGATCCCCGGGACGTGCTGAAGGAAATCTGCTCGCTCGTCGACGGTCCGGTCTCGGCCGAAGTTGTCGCGGTGGACACGGACGGGATGCTCAAGGAAGGCAAGGAGCTCGCGAAGATCGCCGAGAACATCGTGGTGAAGATTCCGATGATCGAGGCGGGAATGATTGCAGTGCGGCGGCTCGCGGCAGATGGGATTCGGACCAACGTGACGCTGTGCTTCTCGAGTGTGCAATGCTTGATCGCGGCCAAGGCGGGCGCCGCGTACGTGAGCCCTTTCATCGGTCGGCTCGATGACGTCGGGCAGGAAGGCATGGATGTCATCCGCGAAGCCCGCACGATCTTCGACAACTACAACATCGAGACCGAGATCCTCGCCGCCTCGATCCGCCATCCCCGCCATGTCGTAGAAGCCGCGATGATTGGTGCCGACGTCGCGACCTTGCCACCCGAGGTCCTGAAGAAGCTGCTCATGCATCCACTGACCGATCGCGGGCTCGATCAGTTCCTCGCCGACTGGAACAAGCTGGTCGCGCGGGCGAAGGCCGCGGTTTGAGCTGGGTCTCGCCCCTCTCCGCTCGCTACGCCTCTCCCGCGATGCAGGCGCTCTGGGGCGAGCGCCGCCGCATCGGCTTGTGGCGGCGGTTGTGGCTGGCGCTGATGCAGGCGCAAAAGGATCTGGGAGTCGGGATCCCGGATGCAGCCGTGAATCAGCTTCGCT
Source organism: Gemmatimonadota bacterium (assembly GCA_046728135.1). Taxonomy (GTDB): domain Bacteria; phylum Gemmatimonadota; class Gemmatimonadetes; order Gemmatimonadales; family GWC2-71-9; genus 20CM-2-65-7. The sequence goes on from JBKPDZ010000094.1 coordinate 9,140, forward strand.
CGCACCTGGACGACGCTGACCTCGAGAAAGCCGCCGAGTACGAGCGCCGGTTGCGGCACGACGTGATGGCACACATCCATCACCTGGGCGATCAGGCGCCGGCCGCCCGCCCCTTCATTCATCTGGGCGCGACCAGCGCCTATGTCACAGACAATGCCGACCTCGTGCTCATGCGCGAGGCGATGCAGCTGTTGTTGGGACGGATCGGTGCGCTCCTGGTCGCCATGGGGACCGTGGCTCGCCGCTATCGGGCGCTTCCCTGCCTGGCCTACACGCATTTTCAGCCAGCGCAGCTCACCACCGTCGGCAAACGGATGACGCTGTGGATGCAGGATTTCGCGCTGGACGCCGAGGAGCTGCTCAACCGGATCACGACGCTCCGGTTCCGCGGCGTCAAGGGGACGACCGGCACGCAGGCGAGCTTTCTCGAGCTGTTCGACGGCGATCACGCGAAGGTCGCCGAGCTGGACAGCCGGGTCTCGCGCGCGATGCGGTTCGATCAGGTCCTGCCGATCACCGGTCAGACCTACACGCGCAAGCTCGACGGCCAGGTGCTCGCGGTGCTGTCGGGCATCGCGCAATCGGCGGCCAAGTTCGCGACCGATTTGCGGCTGCTCCAGCACGAGGGCGAGCTGCTCGAGCCGTTCGAGAGCGAGCAGGTCGGCTCGTCCGCGATGCCGTACAAACGCAACCCGATGCGGGCGGAGCGGATCACGAGCCTCGCGCGATTCGTGATCGAATTGGAAGGTAACGCGTGGCATACGGCGGCGGCGCAGTGGCTCGAGCGGACGCTGGATGACAGCGCGAATCGCCGGCTCGTCATTCCCGAGGCCTTTCTCGCCACGGACGCGATTCTCGTGCTCGCGATCAATGTCGCGGCGGGCCTGGAAGTGCGCGAAGAGACGATCACGCAGCACGTCGCCAAGGCGATGCCCTTCCTCGCCACCGAGCGACTCTTGATGCGCGGCGTGAAGGCGGGAGGAGACCGTCAACAGCTCCACGAAGTGATCCGCTCGCACAGCCTCCAAGGCGTGGACCAGCTGCTCGACCACCTCGCCCGCGCTCCCGAGTTTCAGCGTCTCGGCGTGCGTGCGACCCCCGGCGAGCTCGATCCGGCAGCGTATGTGGGCCGCGCGCCGCAGCAGGTCGACGACTTCCTCGATCGGGTCCTGCCCGATTTGATGCGTGCCATTCAGGCGGCTGCTCCCGCAGCCGCCGCAGCGGAGGTTCAGGTATGACTGAGGGGGGAGTACTGGTGCAGAGCAGACTGCCGCTGCCGCTGCTGCGGCGCGGCAAGGTGCGTGAAGTCTACGAGGTGGACGAGGGGACGCTGCTGCTCGTCGCGAGCGATCGGGTGAGCGCGTTCGACGTGGTCATGCGTGAGGCAGTGCCGTACAAGGGCGCGGTGCTCACGCAAATGAGTGCGTTCTGGTTTGCGCGCCTGAAGTCAGTCATGCCCCACCACCTGTTGACGGCCGACGTCGAAGCGATTGTCTCGCGCGTGCCCGCGCTCGCTCCACATCGCGACGAGTTGCACGGGCGCGCGATGTTGACGCGCCGCGCCACGACGGTGCCGTTCGAGTGCGTCGTGCGCGGCTACATCTCGGGCTCCGCCTGGGCCGAGTACCAGCGCTCCGGTACGCTCGCGGGCGAACCGCTGCCCGCTGGGCTCGTGGAGAGCGTCCAGCTCGATCCTCCGATCTTCTCCCCCGCGACGAAAGCCGAACAGGGTCACGACGAGAACGTCACGTTCGATCGCGTCGTGAACGCTCTCGGACGACTCACCGCCGAGCGGCTGCGCGGCGCCAGCCTGGCGTTGTACGAAGCAGGCCGCGACTACGCGGGGAAACGCGGCATTATCATCGCCGACACCAAGTTCGAGTTCGGAACGACGGCCGAAGGCGAGCTGATCGTCATCGACGAGATCCTGACACCCGACTCCTCACGCTTCTGGCCTACGGACCGCTATCAACCGGGTCGCAGCCAGCCGAGCTTCGATAAGCAGCCGTTGCGCGACTACTTGGCGGACCTGAAGCAGCAGGGGCAGTGGAACGGCGAGGCCCCGCCACCCCCGCTCCCGCCGGAAGTCGTCCAGGCGACGAGCGAACGGTATCGGGACGCCTATAGACGCATCACTGGAACTGATCTGGAGTGAGGCTCGCGCCCGAGGGATGGCCATTCATCGTTGGGGCCTGGCTCCTGACTCTCCTAGCCGCATGGCTGTGGTGGCCGCTCGCCGTTCTGCTCGGGATTCTCGCCGTCTGGGTCGTCGCGTTTTTTCGCGATCCGATTCGCTCTGGCCCCCGTGGTGAGCGTTACGTGGTAGCGGCCGCCGAAGGGCATGTGGTCCACGTGATCGAGACCGAGGAGCCCATGTATGTCAAAGAACGCGCGGTGCGCATTTCCATCTTCCTCTCCGTCTTCGATGTGCACGTGAACCGCTACCCCGTCGACGCCACGGTGGAGCTGGTGCAATACAACAAGGGCAAGTTCCTGCATGCCGCGGACGAGAAAGCGAGTCTCGACAATGAGCAGGCGTCGATCGGATTGCGTGGTCCGCGCGGGCGTGTGCTCGTCCGGCAGATCGCCGGCCTGATCGCGCGACGCATCGTGACGGACGCGACGCCTGGAGCCCGCGTCACGCAGGGCGCCCGCTTGGGGTTGATCCGGTTCGGCTCGCGCACGGACGTTTTTCTTCCGCTCTCCGCAAAACCGGTGGTCCGCGTCAAGCCTGGTGACCGCGTCCGCGTGGGCGGGACGGTCCTGGCGGAGTACGCGTGAGACCGCCGCCACTGCCGCTGCGCCGTGTCGTCATCGTCGTGCCCAGTCTCTTCACGCTGTTCAACCTGTTCTTCGGGATCTGGTCGATGGTGTTGGCCACGCGCGGCGAATTCTACCGCGCCGCCTGGTTCATCGTCTTCGCCGGCATTCTCGATACGCTCGATGGGCGGGTCGCACGGATCTCGGGCACGGGGACGCGGTTCGGCGCCGAGCTCGACAGTCTCGTCGACATCGTCAGCTTCGGCGTCGCGCCCGCTTTCCTTATGTATCAGGTCGAATTCGCCGCCGGCTCCGCGGGCGGAGGGAGTGGCGGGGCCTCGTGGATCTTCTGCTACTTCTACGTCATGGCGGCCGCGATCCGGCTGGCACGGTTCAACGTGACGCAGGCGGGTCGCGCCAAGACGTACTTTATCGGACTGCCGTCCCCGGCGGCCGGGATGACGCTGGCGACGTATTTCCCATTCTCGCAGACGCCGCTGTACGCGTCGCTGCACGGCCTGCCGTGGCATCTGCTGCTCACCTTCTTGATGATCGCCTTGACGATCCTGATGGTCAGCAACGTCCACTATGCGACACTCCCCCGCGCCGGCTTCCGCACGGTCAGCGGACTCTTGGGGCTCACGCTGATTGTTGTTATCCTGGTATTCGGGATCTGGAAGCACGATGTGTTCCTCTTCCCACTGGGCATCGCCTACATGACCTACGGCGTAGGCCGGGCGATTCTGCTCGGCTTCTTCAAGGCCGCCGCCGAGGACGAGGAGGCAGAGATCGCGGGTCCGATTGAGATCGAGGAGAGCGAAGCGAACTACCGCGGCCCGAGGCGTCCCGGGACAGGCGCGGGAGGGGTGGCATGAGCGGCGGCTCGCCATACACGGTGGAGATTCGGGTGATGCCCCGTGCCTCGCTGCTCGACCCGCAAGGCCAAGCGGTCCAGCACGCTCTGCAGGCGCTGGGTTTCGGGGAGGTCGCCAGCGTCCGTGCCGGCAAACATCTGGTGTTGCAGGTGCAGGCCGCGACGCGTGAAGAGGCGGCCGCAAAGGCACGCACCATGTGCGACCGGCTCCTCGCCAATCCCGTGACCGAGGATTACGAATGCAGCGTGTCGCCGTAGTCGTCTTCCCGGGCTCGAATTGCGACGCGGATACTGTCGATGCGGCCCGCGCCGCGGGCTCAGATGCCTACTTCGTCTGGCACAAGGACACGGACCTGCAGCAGGCCGACGCGGTGATCCTGCCCGGGGGGTTCAGCTACGGTGATTACCTTCGCTCCGGTGCGATCGCCCGCTTCTCACCCGTGCTCCGTGCCGTGGCGGCGCACGCCCGTGCTGGCGGGGCGGTGCTCGGGATCTGCAATGGGTTCCAGATCTTGTGCGAGGCGGGTCTCTTGCCCGGTGCGTTGATGCGCAACGCGCGTCTCAAGTTTCTGTCGCGCCCGGTGCGGGTGCGCGTTGAGGCGACCGACACGCCCTTTACCGCGAGCTACGACCGCGGCGAAAAGCTGACCCTACCGATCGCGCACGGCGACGGGCGGTATGTCGCCGATGCCCAGACCGCAGCGGAGCTCGAGGCGAACGGTCAAGTGGTCTTGCGCTACATCACCGAGAATCCGAACGGGTCGCTGCACGATATCGCTGGCGTCTGTAGCGCCGGCCGTAACGTCGTCGGAATCATGCCGCATCCGGAGCGCCGCAACGCGCAAGTCCTCGGCGGTCAGGATGGCGCCCGCGTCTTCCTCTCTCTGGAGGCTCGCAATGCGACGCAGCACGCTGGCGATTTGCGCGCTGTTGACGGTCGCCACCTTAGGGTGTGACCAGGTCGACACCGCGAAGGCAAAGCTGAAGCTGGCGTGGGATAAGCTCCGGGGCCGTACGACGACGCAGCCCACGCCGCCACCGCCCGTGCGTCCCGCGCCCGATACGGCCGCCACCCAAGTGGTCGCTCCCCAGGAGCGGCCGGGGACAAGAGGCCCGGGACGGGCGGTAGCGCAACATCCGAAACCACCGGCGGCTCCCCAAGGCCAGGCCGTGACGCGTGACGTGCCGTACATCTCGAACGACACGGGCACGATCAATCCGGGTATGACCGAGCGCGAGATCTACCAGGTGTGGGCAGCGCCGGCGGCGGTACGGCGCGTCGGCGAGTACACCTATCTCTTCTATCGCAATAGCTGCGAGTACACCTGCGGGACGATGGACGTGGTGACGCTCAAAGACGGCAAGGTCATCGATGCCATCGTGCGCTGGGACGGCCATCGCTACTCGGGCGAGTCGTCTTCCCCGCCGGGACGCGTTCCGTTCCCCAATCCGGGCGGCGACACATTGCACCTGCGGCCTCCCCCAGCCCCCCCGCCGCCGCCACCGAGCCGATGACTCACAGCAAGAACGAGGACGAGTACTTCGCGCGCCGCGATGCCGAGCTGCTGCGCCAGCAGCGCGCGGCGGCGCAGCAGGCCGCGGCGGAGCGCGAGCGGAAGACGCACTCCATGAAGTGCCCCAAATGCGGGTACGACCTCATCACGCACGAATGGGACGGCATTCAGATCGATCAGTGCACGCATTGCCACGGTGTCTGGTTCGACGCCGCTGAGGCGCAGGCGTTGATGAAGCAGTCGGCGCCGAACATCCTGGCCCGCGTGTTCCGCGCCGTGGCCAAGGGCGTGACCAGGAAGTGACCGATCCGCAGATCACCCCGGAGCTGGTGCAGGAGCACAATCTCACTCCAGACGAATACGCGCGCATCGTCGCGATGCTCGGCCGCACACCCACGTTCCCCGAGCTGGGCATCTTCTCCGCGCTCTGGAGCGAGCACTGCTCCTACAAGCATTCGCGACCCATCCTGAAGACGTTTCCCACCACCGGTCCACAGGTGGTCCAAGGGCCGGGCGAAAATGCCGGCGTGCTGCGCCTCCCCGGCGGCTGGGCCGTCGCCTTCAAGATCGAGTCCCATAACCATCCTTCCGCCGTGGAGCCCTATCAGGGCGCGGCGACCGGCGCCGGCGGCATTCTGCGCGATGTCTTCACGATGGGCGCACGTCCCGTGGCGCTGCTCAACAGCCTGCGGTTCGGCCCGACGGGCGACGCGCGCAACCGCTATCTGTTTGCGGGCGTCGTACGCGGTATCGGCGACTACGGCAACTGCGTCGGCGTCCCGACGCTCGGCGGCGAGGTCGACTTCGCGCCCAGCTACGCGGGCAATCCGCTCGTCAATGCGATGTGCGTGGGTGTGCTGAAAGAGAAAGATCTGATCAAGGCTGCCGCGCACGGCGTGGGCAACGTCCTGCTGGCCGTCGGATCGAGCACGGGCCGGGACGGCATCCACGGCGCGTCGTTCGCGTCCGAAGAGCTCACGCATCAGAGCGAGCGGCGCCGCCCTCAGGTCCAGGTCGGCGATCCATTCACCGAGAAGCTCCTGCTGGAGGCGAGCCTCGAGCTGATTGCGTCGGGCCACATCGTCGCGATCCAGGATATGGGCGCCGCCGGGCTCACGTCGTCGTCGGCCGAGATGGCGGCACGAGGCGGTGTCGGCGTGGAGATCGACCTGTCCAAAGTGCCGACGCGCGAGCCGGGCATGTCGCCGTACGAGATTCTGCTGTCTGAATCGCAGGAGCGGATGCTCGTCGTTGCCAAAACCGATCGCGTGAAAGACGTCCAGGCGATCGCTGCCAGGTGGGACCTGAGCGCCACGCCGATCGGCACGGTGACGGACGACGGGATGTATCGCTGTCTCTGGGAGGGCAAGGTTGTCGTCGAAATCCCTGGCCAGCGCCTGGTGGACGATTGCCCCGTCTACCATCCGGACGCGAAGGAAGACCCCCGAATCGCCGCCTTGCGCGCCGCATCTCCGACGCACGACGCACGACGCACGTCTCCCACAGACGCCTTACTCGCCCTGTTGGACTCACCGTCGATCGCGAGTAAGCGATGGGTGTTCGAGCAATACGACTCGACGGTTCAGGCGAGCACCGTCGTTCCGCCCGGCGGCGACGCGGGCGTGTTGCGGGTGCGTCATCAAGAGTTCGGCATCGCCGTAAAGACCGATTGTAACAGCCGGTACGTGCGGCTCGATCCCTACGAAGGCGGCAAGGCGACCGTCGCCGAGGCCGCTCGCAACGTGGCGTGCACCGGTGCGCGGCCGCTCGGCATCACCGACTGCCTGAACTTCGGCAGCCCGGAGCGTCCTGAAATCTTCTATCAATTCCGCGAGGCCTGCCGGGGCATCGCCGACGCATGCCGGGCGCTCGGCACGCCCGTGACCGGCGGCAATGTCTCGTTCTACAATGAAAGTCCCACGGGCGCCGTCGATCCGACGCCTGTGGTCGGCATGATCGGATTGCTCGCGCGCGCCGATCGCGCCGTTCCGAGTCACGCCCGCGCGCCTGGTGACATGGTCTTCGTCCTGGGTGAGACGCGGGCCGAGCTGGGCGGATCGGCGTACTGGGAGGTCTGCGCGGAGTTCCTGGGCGGCCAGCCCCCGCGGGTGAATCTCGAAGACGAGAAGCGTCTCGTTGACTTGCTCGTGACGGGTGCGGAGCGCGGTCTCTTCCGGTCAGCACACGACTGCTCGCATGGAGGATTGGGCGTGGCACTCGCCGAAGTCGCGATGGGGGGACCCTATCAGGAAGTCGCATTTGGTCTAGACGTCGATCTCACGACGCACGACGCACGACTCACGACGCACGAATTACTCTTCAGCGAGTCGCATGGTCGCGCCGTAATTACTTGTTCGGCCGATCGCGTCGGTGCGGTGCAGGCATTGGCTGGTGAGCTCGGCGTACCGCTCTTCCGGGCCGGCAGTGTCGGTCAGACGAACGGAGCCTTCCGCATCAGGCTGCGAGACGGGCAGATCGAGGAGTCAGTCACGCGGCTGCGCGACGTATATTTCAGCGCTATTCCTCGACGCATGGGAGATTGATCGCAGGATGTGTGGGATCATCGGCGTGGCGGGGGTTCCCGAGGCTTCGCGAGTCGCCTATCTCGGGCTCTATAGTCTCCAGCACCGCGGCCAGGAGTCGGCTGGCATGGTTGCGGTGGACGGGGCTGGGGTCGCCCGCTCGCACCGTGGCATGGGACTCGTGTCCGATGTCTTCAGCGAGGCCGTGCTCGCCGGGCTGTCGGGTGACGTCTCGATCGGCCACACCCGCTACTCGACCGCCGGCTCGTCGGTGCTCGCGAACGCGCAGCCGATCCTCGCGGGCTACCACGAGGGCCCGCTCGCGCTTGCTCACAATGGGAACTTGACCAACGCTGAAGCGCTGCGCGCCGATCTCGTCGCCAAAGGTTCGATTTTCCAGACATCCTCCGACAGCGAAGTCCTGATCCATCTGATCGCCCGCTCTGAAGCGCGCGAGCCCGAGGACCAGTTGTTGGACGCGCTCGAGCGTGTTGAAGGAGCGTATTCCCTGGTCGTGACCATCGGCCGGACGGTCTATGCCATCGTCGACCCGCGAGGCTTCCGCCCGCTCTGGCTGGGCAAGCTGGGGACCGGTTACGTCGTCGCGTCCGAGACGTGCGCATTCGACCTCATCGGCGCCGCGCCCGTGCGCGAGCTCGAGCCCGGCGAGTTCCTCCGCATTCAGGGATCGCCGCCGGAGCTGGACAGGCTGCCCTCGCTGCCGGCGAAGCCGCACCAGCGCTGCATCTTCGAGCTGGTGTACTTCTCGCGACCCGACAGCACGATCTTCGGCCGCTCGGTCGATCGCGTGCGCCGCGCGCTGGGGCGGGAGCTCGCCCGCGAGCATCCGGCGCCCAACGCCGACTGCGTCTTCTCGGTCCCGGACTCTTCGAACGCGATGGCCCTGGGCTTCGCCGAGCAATCGGGTCTGAAGCTCGAGCACGCGCTGATCCGCAACCACTACGTCGGGCGCACGTTCATCAATCCCACACAGGCGTCGCGGAACGCCAAGGTGAAGATCAAGTTCAACCCCGTGCGCGAGGTGCTGCAGGGGAAGAAGGTCGTCGTGGTGGATGACTCGCTGGTGCGCGGGACCACGAGCCGGGAGCTCGTGCAGATGATCCGGCAGGCCGGCGCCAAGGAGGTGCATTTCCGCGTGGCCTCGGCGCCGATCACCGGCCCCTGTTACTACGGCATCGATACGCCCACGAAATCAGAGCTGATCGCGTCGAGCCACGGCCTGGAGGAGATCCGCCAGCATCTCGGCGTCAACACCCTGGGCTATCTGTCGCTGGATGGGATGCTGCGGGCCGCCGGTGGGGACACGACGCAATTCTGCCATGCCTGTTTCTCGGGCGCCTATCCGACCGCGATTCCGGATGACACCCAAAAGGCCCGCCACGCGGCCCCGTTACAGGTCACGATGGCCGTTTGACGGGGGTGTAGGGGCGCAGCATGCTGCGCCCCTACCCACCCGGCGTTTTGGGCGACATTATCGCAGTATGTCCGTTGAGCGACACGTCTATTTCTTCGGGAACGGCCGCGCCGATGGCTCCGCCGCGATGCGCGACATCCTCGGCGGCAAGGGTGCGGGCCTCGCCGAAATGGCGAACCTGGGCCTCCCGGTTCCTCCCGGCTTCACGATCTCCGCCAAGCTGTGCATCGCGTATGTCGACCAAGGGACGTTCCCGCCCGCGCTGCGCGCCGAAGTCGACCGCCATCTGAAGCATCTCGAACGCGTCACGAAGAAGGGATTCGGAGACGCGAAGAATCCACTCCTGGTGTCTGTGCGGTCAGGCGCCGCGGTCTCGATGCCGGGGATGATGGAGACGATTCTCAACCTGGGACTCAACGACCAAACCGTCGAAGGTCTGATTGCAGGTTCGAAGAACCCGCGCTTCGCCTACGACTCCTATCGTCGCTTCGTGCAGATGTACGGCGATGTCGTGTTCGATTTGGGCAAGGAGCCGTTCGAGGACGAGCTCGAGAAGGCCAAGGCGCGCCGCAAGGTCAAACGCGATATCGACCTGCCCGCCGACGATCTGCACGACCTCGTGCATGACTTCAAAACCATCGTCAAGAAGAAGACCGGGCGCCCCTTCCCCGACGATCCGCAGGAGCAGCTCTGGGGTGCCATCGAGGCGGTCTTCAAGAGCTGGAACACGCGCCGGGCCAAAGACTACCGCCAGGTGCACGGGATCCCGGACAGTCTCGGCACGGCCGTCAACATCGTCGCGATGGTCTATGGCAACATGGGAGACGACTGCGGCACCGGCGTCGCGTTCACGCGCGACTGCCGGACGGGAGAGAGTGTCCTCAATGGCGACGTGCTGACCAATGCGCAGGGGGAGGACGTCGTCTCCGGCGCGCGCACGCCCGAGTCGATCCAGAAGATGAAACGCGGCAAGCTGGGCAAGATCTACCGTGAGCTCGAGCGCCTCGCGACGAAGCTCGAGAAGCACTTCAAGGACGTCCAGGACGTGGAGTTCACCTTTGAGCACGGCCAGCTCTACATGCTGCAGACCCGCCGGGCGCAGCGCACCGGCATTGCGGCGGTGCGGATCGCGGTGGAGATGGTCGACGAAGGTCTGATTACCGAGGACGACGCGATCCAACGGGTCCCGCCACAGGATCTCGATCAGCTGTTTCATCCCATGGTCGACCCGCGCGCCAGTGTCACGGTGCTCGCCAAGGGGCTGCCCGCGTCGCCTGGCGCAGCCACCGGCGAAGTCGTGTTCGACGCAGACGACGCCGAGGTGTTGAAGAAGAAAGGCCACGACGTGATTCTCGTCCGGCCCGAAACCTCACCAGAAGATTTCCACGGCATCGTGGCTGCGCGCGCCATCCTAACTGCCCGGGGCGGGATGACGAGTCACGCGGCCGTCGTGGCGCGCGGCATGGGCAAGACGTGCGTCGTGGGCGCCAAGGAGCTGGATGTCGATCCGGCCGCGGGCAAGTTTCGGGTGAACGGCCGGGCGGTGAAGCGCGGCCAGATCATCACCGTCGACGGCACCACCGGCCGCGTGATCCTCGGTGCGGCCAAGCTGATCACCCCTAAGGTCGGGAAAGAGTTCGATACGCTGATGGCGTGGGCAGACGCGCGGCGCCGCTTGCGGGTGCGCGCCAACGCCGACATCCCCGCCGACGCGCGCCGGGCGCGCGAGTTTGGCGCCGAAGGGATCGGGCTCTGCCGCACCGAGCACATGTTCTTCGAAGGCGACCGCATCACCCTGATGCGGGAGATGATCGTCGCGGCGGACGAAGCCGGCCGCCGCAAGGCGCTCGCCAAGCTGCTGCCGATTCAACGCGGCGACTTCGAAGGACTGTTCGAAGTCATGGACGGGTTACCCGTGACGATCCGGCTGCTCGATCCCCCGCTCCACGAGTTTCTGCCGCACACCCGCGACGAGATTGCCGCCCTCGCCAAGCACGCCAAAGTGCCGGCGGCGCAGCTCGAGCGCCTCATTCACTCGCTGGTCGAGGCCAACCCGATGCTGGGCCACCGCGGCTGCCGGCTGGGGATCACGTATCCCGAGATTACCGAGATGCAGGCGCGCGCGATTTTCGAGGCGGCGGGCCACGTGGCCGGCAAAGGTAAAAAAGTCACCGTCGAGATCATGATTCCGCTGGTCGCCGATGTGCGCGAGCTCATGAATCAGACCGAAATCGTTCGGCGCGTCGCGCAGGAGGTGTTCCACCGTGAGGGGCGGGCGGTGCCCTATCTCATCGGCACGATGATCGAGCTGCCGCGCGCCGCGGTGACCGCCGACGAGATCGGGAAGGAGGCGGAGTTCTTTTCCTTCGGGACGAACGACCTCACGCAAACCACGTTCGGTCTCTCACGCGACGACGCGGGCCGGTTCCTCCCCTTCTACGTCGAGCACGGCCTCCTGGCCGAGGATCCGTTCCAGGTGCTCGATCAGACTGGCGTGGGGAAGCTCATCGAGATGGCGGTGAAGCTGGGGAGAAATACGCGGCGCGATCTCAAGGTCGGGATCTGCGGCGAGCACGGGGGCGAGCCGAGCTCGGTGAAGTTCTGTCACCGCGTCGGGATGAATTACGTGTCCTGCTCGCCGTTCCGCGTGCCGATCGCCCGCCTCGCCGCGGCCCAGGCGGCCCTCGAGGAGGCGGGCGTCGTCAGTCGGACGAAAGCTACTGTCTAGTCGCCAAGCCGAGCAGCAACGTCGGCGCTGCGATAATCAACAATGCGATGCAGTAGACGACGGCCGTCACCACGATCGCGGTACTGCGCGACGTTCCGTGCGTAATCGCGATACCGGTTCCGGTCAGCCACACGCCCCAGATTGAAAAGGGATTGATGCCGTTGAGCACGGTGCCCAGGTAGAGCCCCACATTCGGGGCGAGCAGGTCCAGTCCGAGCGGGGCGCGCAAGTCCGCTAATCCCGTGATCGCCGCCTTGCCCCGAACCGTCAGCACGACAATCCCTACGGCGGCGAACAGCAGATAGGTCACGCAGGAATAGGCGAGGACGCTGAGCAGCGTCTTGAAGCGCGCCTGCGCGCCGGTGATGCTCACGCCCATCCATAGGAGCCCAGCGCCGATCGCCAAAAAGAGCAGGACGAATGCCGGCGTCAAGACGAGACCTACGACACCTCCGCCGGCGCCGCGGTTCCCCATGCGGGCGGCTTGTTCCGGAGTCAGCGTCGCCTTGAGCGCTTCCATCGCCGCTTGCTGGTACGGCTGCGTCAGGATGGAGATCCCAATGAAGGCCAGCGAGAACACGATCCACGGAGCGAGGATGCGGGGGCGCTCGTTGACGCGTGTGAACACCGCGTCCGGCTCGTGCAGCACGTTAAAGACGTCCAACGCGTCGCTGAGAAAGCTCTTTGGCTCGGCCGGTGCGGATGGTTGTGCGCTCATGCCCATGGGATCTCCGCGGAGGGTTCGGGCCGAATATAGAGCGGGAAACGAGAAACGGGAAACGGGACACGCTGCCTGCGTTTCCCGTCTCGCTGATTGTCGATGGCCCTAGTTCTCCCAGGAACTACGCTCGGGAAGCTGTCCCCAGTAGACGATGAGATTCGATTGCCTCTCGATGGCGCAGCCGGTCTGCGACCACTGCGCGCTCTTGTACTGGGGGATGAGGCTGGTCAGCACATCGACACACGACTCTCGGCCGATAGGTTCACTGGCGCTCGCCGCGTGAGCGACTACTTGCTCGTTCGCATTCAGAACGAGCGCAATGGCGCTCGGCAGACCATGTCGTCCGATCATCTCGGGGTGGTACTGCCGAGCGAGGCGGCGGAGCTGCTCGGCGCGCCGGTTCATCTCCTGCACCGACAGACCGCTCGACGACGCGGTTGTGTCTTGAGGTTCGGGATCGTGATGCATGCGGATGACACGCACGTTATCTCGCACCACGCCGCGCAAGCCG
>JBKPDZ010000095.1:0-20480 GCA_046728135.1 Gemmatimonadota bacterium
CGGAATCAACGCCGTCCGCCGCATCCGCGGTGAGGAGCCCGTCGTCCTCGGTCGCAATGACGCCTACATCGGAGTCCTCGTCGATGATCTCGTCACGCGCGGGGTGGACGAGCCGTACCGGCTGTTCACGTCCCGGTCGGAGTTTCGGTTGTTGCTCCGCCAAGACAACGCACTGCGGCGACTGCTCCCGCTTGCGGAGCGACTCGGTCTCCTCACGGATGTGGAGCTGCGGGCCGCCGAACGGCGCCTGGGCGAGGAAGAGAAAATCGTCGATCTCGCGCGAGCGACAACGATCACGCCGGCGCAAGCGGAGGGTGCGCTCGAGGCCAGTGGCACGAGGCTGACGGAGAGCGAGCGAATCGCCGTAGTGGCAAAGCGCCCAGGCGTGTCACTCGCGCGCTTGCTGGCGGCAACGGGGATCACGGATGCACCGCCGGACGCGGTGCTTGCGGCGGAAGTCGAGATCAAATACGACGGCTATCTCGCGCGAGAGCGCGAGGCAGCGGGACGGCTTGCCGAGCTCGCGTCGTTCGTCCTGCCGCCCGACCTGCCCTACCTCGAGCTGCGTACACTCGCCACGGAGGCGCGACAGAAGCTCGATCGCGTTCGTCCCACGTCGCTCGCACAGGCGGCGCGCATTCCCGGCGTCACGCCGAGCGACCTGCACAATCTGGTGCTCGAAGCGACCCGCTGGCGTCGGAGGGTCGCCTAGGCCGATTGTTGCAGTTCCACGTGAAACGTACACTCTTTCGTTTCACGTGAAACGGACATATATTGGACTTGCGTCCAATTTCTAGCTATATAAGTTATTAAACTACAATGAGTTACAATGTCACGTGTAATCTCGATCGCTAATCAAAAAGGTGGCGTGGGCAAAACCACAACCGCGGTCAATCTCGCGGCGTCGCTCGCGACCGCTGAGCGCAAGACGCTGCTCATCGACGCGGATCCGCAGGGCAATTCGACGAGCGGCGTCGGAATCGAGCGCGATCGCATTCGCCATTCGCTCTACGATGCGCTGATCGACGGGTCGCCACTCGTCCAATCGCGGTTTCCCCACGTCCATTTCCCCGATCTCGACGTCGTTCCCGCAACCCAGGACCTCGTGGGTGCCGAGCTGGAGCTGGTCAATCAGAATGGACGCGAGGCGCGCATGCGCGAGGCGCTGCGCGAGTTGCGGGATGAATACGCGTACGTCATCATCGACTGCCCGCCGTCGCTCGGGCTCCTCACGCTGAACATGCTGACCGCCGCCGACAGCCTCATCATCCCGATTCAGTGCGAGTACTACGCGCTCGAAGGGTTGTCGCAGCTGCTGAACACGGTGAAGCTCGTGCAGCGCAATTTCAATCCAGCGCTCGCGATCGAGGGCGTACTGCTCACGATGTACGACGCGCGATTGAATCTCTGTAAGCAGGTCGCCGACGAAGCGAAAGAGTATTTCGGTGGGCGCATGTTCAACGTCACGATTCCCCGCAACGTGCGCCTGGCGGAAGCGCCGAGCTTCGGCAAGCCGATCGTGCTGTACGATGTGCAGTCGGTCGGCGCCAAGAGCTACCTGGCCGTCGCGCAGGAGCTGATTCGCCGCGTCGAACAGGGCGCGCCCCCCTCGCCCAGCCTCCCCGCAATTGAACAGTTGCCTCCTCCGGAGGTGCCCGCATGACGGAAACTGCCGCAGGAAGACGCCGCCTCGGCCGTGGGCTCGAGGCTCTGTTAGGGCCGACGCGCGAGGAAGCAGAACGGGAGGGAAGCCTGGTCGAGCTTCCGATTAAGGACATCAGGCCAAACCCCTTCCAACCGCGCAAGACCGTCGATCCGGCGGCGCTCGCGGAACTGGTCTCGTCGATCAAGCAAGCCGGTCTGTTGCAACCAGTCGTGGTGCGCCGCGCGAACGGAGGGTACGAACTGATCGCCGGTGAGCGCCGGCTGCGCGCGTGCCAGGAGTTGGGCTGGGAGCGCATCCCCGCGGTGCAGCGCGATGCGGACGATCGCACATTGCTCACCCTGGCGCTGATCGAGAACCTGCAGCGCGACGACCTGTCGCCGGTAGACGAGGCGCGCGGGTACGAGCGCTTGATCGCGGAGTTCAAGCTCGCGCAGCAGGATGTCGCGGACGCCGTCGGGCGCGACCGTTCGACGGTCGCCAATGCCCTTCGTTTGCTCAAACTGCCGGAGGCCGTCCTGCAGATGCTGCACGAGGGCCAGCTGTCGGTGGGGCACGCGCGCGCGCTCCTCGCCTTGGAGGATCCGCGCATCGTCACGAACCTCGCGCGCGAAGCGGTCGCCCAAGGCCTCTCGGTGCGCGAAGTGGAAGATCGCGTCCGCGGCGGTCGCGCGCCCGAGCGGCGGCCGCGGATGAAGCGCGGCCTCGGCGTCGCCCCCGAGGTGCGTCGCGTCGAGGACGCGCTCCGCCGCCGGCTCGGCACCGACGTGCGCGTGACCTTGCGCGCCAAAGGGAAAGGTCAAATGCATGTGTCGTTCTATTCGAACGACGATCTCGCGCGACTGCTCGAGCTGATTCTCGGCGCACCGTTCGACGGATGAAGAAGAAAAAAGGGACGCGGGGTGTCACGATCGTCATCCATGCCGATGGCGATCTCGAATCCAAGCAGTATCGCATCCCACGCTGGGGCCTGATCGCGGGGAAGTGGGCGGCCGGCGCGCTCGCCGTGTTCATCGTCGGGTTCTTGGCGTTCGCGGGGCCGATCATGCGCAATAATGCGCGCGTGCCGGGGCTCGAGCGCGAGGTGTCGCGGCTACGCGTCGAGAACAGTCGGGTGCAGCAGCTCGCCTCCGCGTTGAATCGCGCCGAGGCGAACTATCAGGAGCTGCGGCAGATGCTCGGCGTGAAGGCGCCTGCCCCAACGGGTAAGGGCGGCAGTGTCGCGCGGACTGCCGATCTCACGACCGCCATGCGCTCGGTCCCGATCCGCGCGTCGTTGCCCGGCGCCACAAAGCGCTACGAGACAGGATCGTCGATTCCGTCCCACTGGCCGCTCGACGTACCGGGATTTGTAACGCGCGGGCAAGTGCGCCCCGGCGTCGTGGACGAATCGCATCCGGGCATCGACATTGCCGTGCCGGTCGGCACGCCGATCCGTGCCTCCGGGGGGGGCACCGTCACGGCGGCGGGCTATGACCCTGACTACGGGCTGTTCGTCCTCTTGCGACATCCGTCCGGGTATGAGACGATGTATGGTCACACGTCACGGCTGCTCGCCGCGGAAGGCGACGATGTTCAGGCCGGACAAGTGATCGGTCTGTCCGGCAACTCCGGGCGGTCCACAGCACCGCATCTGCATTTCGAGATTCGTCACGACGGCAAGTCCGTCGATCCGCTTGACCTCGTGAAAGAGGGGGGGACGCGCTGATGGCCGTGTTCTCGGAAAAGACTCCAGGATCGAGTGGGGGGAACGCCCGCGAAGGCGTGCCCGGCCTTTCTATCATCGGCGCCGGCATGCGAGTCGTCGGCGATATCGCAGCGGATGGGGTGGTCAAGATCGAGGGCTCGGTCAACGGCACGGTCCGCGCCGCGAAACAGGTTCTCGTGGCCAGGGGCGGGGAAGTGGAGGGAGACGTCATAAGCCGCGAGGCCATTATCGGCGGCGAAGTGCGTGGGGCGATCTACGCCGAAGAACGTGTCGAGCTGCAGACCACCAGCGTGGTTCATGGCGACGTGCACACCAAGAAACTGCTCATTCAGGAAGGTGGAGAGATCAACGGCGTACTGAGGATGGGAGAGGACGCCGGCCAGCCTCCGCAGGTGACGCACGGCAGCGGCCAAGCTTTAGCGCGGGCCTAGATATCCACACGGTTACGGCCGGCCGATGTGGATTACCTAATCGCTTACGTGGCTATCACTTACGCGCCAGCCGCATGTGGAAAGATCGCAAACTGCCTCGATAGTGTGCCTACGGTGTCTTAAGTGCGCCTAGACACTCTCGCCCGTTTTCTCGATGAGTACCTCCACATTGCCGAGGAAAGTGCCGACAGCCCTGAGGCACTCAATGGTCTTCAGGTCAGCAATGCGGGCGAGGTCACGCGCCTTGCCGCGGCGGTCGATCTCTGCGAGGCCACCGTTCGACAGGCGACCGCGCAACGCGCCGACTGCCTTTTGGTGCATCACGGCCTTTTTTGGGGCGGTCTCCGGCCGATGGTCGGCCCCGCCTACCGCCGCATTGCCGGTCTGATCAAGTCCAACATCGCACTGTACGCCGCCCACTTGCCACTCGATCGTCATCCTGACGTTGGCAATAACCACGTACTGGCCCGGCTGCTCGATATCAAGGTGCGGGGTGATTTCGGATCCTATCACGGCAGCCCGGCGGGCGTGTGGGGTGAGTACCGCGGGACTCGCGATGAGCTGACTTGGGGGTTGACCAGAACGCTCGGCACAGCGCCTAAACTCTTTGCGTTCGGACCTGAGCGAGTGCAGCGGGTCGGCATCGTTACCGGATCGGGAGGGTCGCTGATCCCACAGGCGGCGGCCGCCGGTCTCGACACGTTTGTGACCGGCGAAGGTCAGCACTGGACGTTCTTCGATGCTGAAGAGCTTGGCCTCAACGTTTTCTACGCGGGCCATTACGCCACCGAGACGGTGGGCGTGAAGGCGCTCGCTGAGCACGTCTCCAAGAAGTTCGATTTGCCCTGGGTGTTTCTGGATCATCCGACCGGTTTGTGAATGCGCGGCGGGTATTGGCTGTCCTGGCCATTGCCCAGCTGTTGGCAATGGCTCCGTGGTTCAGCGCGTCCGCCGTGGCACCGACACTCGCACGCATTTGGCAGCTCTCGCCTGCCGGAACCGCCTGGCTCACGATGTCCGTGCAGCTGGGGTTTGTCGCCGGCGCGTTGGCGAGCGCGGTCTTCACGCTGGCTGACCGCGTGTCAGCCCGGCGTCTGGTTGCAGGTTCGGCGGTCCTTGCGGCCTTCGCGACACTGGGAGTGGCGGCCGCGGGGGGCATCACGGTGGGTATCGCGTGCCGGCTGGTCACCGGCGCCGCGCTCGCCGGTGTCTACCCGCCGGGGATGAAGATCGCCGCGGGTTGGTTTAAAGAAGGAAGGGGACTGGCGATCGGAATTCTCGTCGGCGCACTCACCCTCGGGTCCGCAAGTCCGCATCTCGTCCGGTGGGCGGTCGCACCGGCCGCCTGGCGTGCGGTGCTCGCGGTTGCCGCCGTGAGTGCGATCCTTGGCGGACTCCTGGTGCTACGTGTGCCGAGCGACGGACCCTTCGCCGCGCCTTCGCCGCCGTTCTCGCTCGCCGCCGCTCCTCGGATCTTGAAAGACCAGGCTACACTGCTCGCGAACGTCGGCTATCTGGGCCACATGTGGGAGCTGTACGCGATGTGGACGTGGATGGCGGTGTTCGTGGCGGCCAGCGAACACGCACGCCGCGGAGCCCAGGCTGATGTCACCGGTCTCGCTGCGCTCGTGACGTTCGCGGTGGTCGGCAGCGGCGCCGCCGGTTGCTGGCTCGGAGGAAAGTACGCGGATCGCTGGGGCCGCACGCTCCTGACCAGCGCGGCAATGGTTGTCTCGGGCAGCTGTGCGATTCTGGTGGGATTCTTCTTCGGCGCGTCGCTGGCTGCCCTCCTGCCATTACTCCTGGTCTGGGGAATCACTGTCGTTGCCGACTCCGCGCAGTTTTCGGCGGCGGTCAGCGAGCTGGCTCCACGCGAGTACGTGGGCACGGCCTTGACGCTGCAAACGAGCCTGGGATTCCTGCTCACCTGTGCCACGATTTACTTGTTGCCGCACGTCGCGGCAGCGATCGGGTGGCGTTGGAGCATGAGTGTGCTGGCAATCGGGCCGGGCATCGGGGTCTGGGCCATGCTGCTGTTGCGTCGGCGGCCCGAGGCCCGCCAGCTGGCGGGTGGTGCCCGCTAGGGCACGATGAAGATCCCGACCTCTCCATCGTAGTCGTCATGGCTCCGACGCGTGCCTTCGGGAACGAGCCATGGTCCTCCGTCACGCCGGACGTTGATGCGATGCACGCCGCTCGAAATGCGGAACGTCCCGACCCATGATTCCTGATCAGCAGGGTTCTTGCTCAACGGCACGGGCTGCCAGTCGGTGAAGTCGCCGCTAATCTCGACCACATCCGCGCGCGGCGCGTAAACGGTCAGCAGCACGTCATCGGGCCGACTCTGAATCGTGAGCCGTGTCTCGGTCCCATTGGATCCGCTCGGACGCGCATCGATCGAGCGGACGGGCGCAGCGGGCTTACCGACACGAATGGTGCCGACGCGCAACGCGGCGGTGATATAGCGGCCGGCGATACTGCCACTCACCACATCCGTCGGATAGCGGCCGGCAGACAGGACAAAGGCGGCTTCGGGGCTAATCGTTACCGTTGCACTGCCCTCTCCGAACACGCCGCTCCCGCCGCCGCGGCTCCAGACACGCGCGCCCACCACTCCCTCCAGTACGATACGACTTCCTTGCCAGCGACCCGAAGACCGCACGTCCGTGTACACGGTATCACCGACGAATGAGCGGTCCAGCGAGACAAACATCGTCTTGTTGTTGCGAAGCACCCAGAGACCAGTCGCCAGGACGCGCACGCGCCGAGCTGCGCCCCGGAAGAAGGAACGACCCATGGTAGCACCGACCCAGGCACCGTGGTCGTCAGCCATCAGGTGCAGACGTGACTCTGCTTCGCGGTGACTGAAGCTCGCGATGTTTGCGTACTGGCTGGACCCAGCCGACAGGCCAAATTCCCCGCGCCAGTGGCGGGCGAGCGCGGCGAACCAGGAGCCGTGAGCGGAGCCATCGAGACTGTGGCGACCGCTCTCGAACCGGAGATAGGTGCCGCGTGCGCTCACCAAGCCGCGGCCGCGGGGGTGTTCCCACCCGATCGTCGGCGAAATGGACGCCGCCGCGGACGCCAAGAAGCCATCATAGCGAACCCAGGATACTCCGGCTTCGACGTTCGCGGCGACTTGAGCAACTGCCCGATGGACGCTGGCCTCCGCTCCGCACGCCAACGCGATGAGGGCGAGCGTCCGCACAGATGTAATGCGATTACGGGCGGCGGGGCTGGGCGGCAGCGCCGGGGTTGTTCGAGCCGGCGAATGCGTCCGTGACGCCGATGTTCACGCGCACCGACGTGGCCGCGCCGGGCGGCGCGCCGAGAGCAATGTCGCGCTCCACCGCGCGGCGGAATTCCACGAGATCGGCATCGCGGGCCTTGGGGGCGAGCGCCAGCACCGCAGCGGCCGCGCTGTCGGCTGGGACGCCGCTCGCGATCAGGTCGGCAAGTACGGCCAGGGCCATCGTCAGCGGCTGCCGGCGCGCGCTGCGAAGCTTGGCGAGAACTTGCGGCTGCGCGCCCGCGCGCAGCGCGGCGACGCCCGCCTCGAGCTCAGGCGCGGATGCTTTGCCCCCGAGTGCGGAGCGCGCCACCCCAAGATCTGCGGACAATCGGCGCACGGCGACCACGATACGAGGACCGGGTGCCGCTTTCGTCACGCCTTCCAGCGCGCGCTGAATGAGCGGCTCAATGGGAAGTCCTGCGCCGCGCGCCGAGTCTAAAACGGTCGCGACCTGCGCGCGCGTGTCCGGATCGAGACGGCCGAGCCGCGGATCCTGAACGGGGGCGGGGGCGGGGGCGGCCGTGCCGACTTGTGCGGCGACGAGCAGTAGAGCGAGCATCATGATCCCTTTCCTCCTACCGTAACCACTGAGCTCGGCTTCCCGAACTCGTCATCCGGCGGGGGGACAGCCGGTGCGCCAGGATCGGCGCGCCATTCGACGCCATTGACGAGAAATGCATAGCGATAGCGTCCCGGCGCGAGTGGGACGACCGTCGCCCAGATCCCATTCGCGGTGCGCATCGGTGCGCGTCTGGGATCCCAGTCGTTGAAGTCCCCAACCAGGGATACCGAGTTCGCACGCGGTGCGACCAGGACAAACTGAAAGTTGGCCGCCACGTCCTCCGAGCTCCGGGACCACGGCCGCCAAATGATCAACGACACGAGCACGGCCGCTGCGGCGAGCCACGGCCAGATGGCGCGCGCTGGTGGCTGCGGCGCGGAAATCGCCTCGATGACGCGAGCGTCCAGGGCCGGATCGATCGCCACCGGACGCCGCAACTGCTGGATTACACGTTGCACGACATCGTCTTCGTGCTCAAACATGCTCGGCCTCTCTCAGGTAACGCTGGAGCTGCTCGCGCGCGCGCTTCACTCGCATCTTGAGCGCCGATACCCCAGCGCCGGTCAGCTCCGCGATCTCTTCATACTCCAAGTCCTCGACGTGCTTCAGCAAGAACGCCTCGCGATACTGGGGCGCGAGGCGGGCGAGGGCGCGATCCACCGCGTCCCTCCACTCCAGCCGTTGGCTCTGGTCACTGTGGAGCGGGATGGGAGGGGCGCCTTGCACACCGTCCGCATCACGCACGAACATGCGGCGGCGCCGCGCGGCGCGAGCGCCGCTCGTCCGGCAACGGTTGACCAGGATGCCGTAGAGCCAAGCGCCGAATCGTGCGGGATCGTCGCAGCGCGCGAGCGAGCGATACGCGCGCACGAAGCTGTCCTGCAGCGCCTCCTCCGCGTCCTCACGATCGCCGAGCATGTGGAGCGCGTAACGCCCCAGGCGATCGCGATAGCGCGAAACCAGCGCGCCGTAGGCGCCGATGTCGCCGGTCCGGACCCGGCGCACCAGCTCTGCGTCGCTTGATTCCACTCTCTCTATACCCATACTCTCCATAAATACGTCACAAGGAGACCGTCAAAGCAAAGGCGTCAAGGAACATCGTCGAACACCGGCGTCGAAAGCAGCGTCGAAGTAAAGCGTCAGAGAGACGTTAGGAGCTGTGACGTGTGGTCTGACAAAATGGGTATGATATGCTGGTGAGGAACTTGACGATGTCGAAATTGAGCTTCGCCCTGCTTGCCGTCGCCAGCATAGCCGCAGCGTGCTATCAGGACGAGGCCTTGCCCGCCAGCCCCAGGGCCCTGGGACCCAGGGCCAAGGTTCTCCTCACCGATGCGCCGTTTCCCTTCGACTCGGTGCAGAGTGTCCAAGTGTACGTCGTGAGCATCGCGCTTTCGACGCACGCGGACACCGGCACGTCCGCCGACAGCATGCACTGGGTCACGGTTGCCTCCCCGCACCGGCAGATCGACTTACTCACGTTGGAGCAAGGCGTTACCGACTCGCTTGGCATCGGCAGCGTGACCGCGGATCAATACAAGGCGGTGCTCGTCACGATCAACGTCGACTCTTCAGCGGGGATTCGCTTCAAGAACGGATCGCAGGCCGTCGTGCACTGGAATGGCGCCGGTGTACAGTCGTACGGGGTGTTCGTCGAGGCGCCCATCAGCGTTCCCGACACCGGTGCCGTCATCGTGATCGATTTCGACGTGGCGCGGAGCTTTCCTTACAATAATCGGGGAGACGGCGCCTTCGATTTCTTCGCCTCGATGCGTGCCGTGAATCGCGCAGCGACGGGGAGCATTGCGGGGACAGTACAACACGATACGAGCCTGGGCGGCTCCGTCGGTCCGGTGGCGGACGCGACGGTCAGCGCCTGGACCGGAGGTCCTGCCAACTGGTACGTCTTGTCGACTGGGAAGACGGACGCGATGGGTCACTACCGTCTCGCGTATCTCCTGCCCGGCACCTATCTGGTGACCGTCGATCCGCCGTTTGGGAACACCACGTTGGGGTCGGCAGCCGATTCCAGCGTTGCGGTGAACCAGGGTTTCGAGACGACGCACAACATGTTGTTGTCGCATCCCTAAGCAAAACGACCACTCGCCGTCTGGAAGGCGGCCGCATTGGCGCATGGCGTGACAATCGTGCTAGACTAACGCGTGCGCCCCCGATTCCTGCTGCTGTTGCTGATCGGCACCGCATCGTGCGCGCGTCGCGCGATGCCGCCGCTCGCCGGCCCTTCGTCGGCGCCCGTGCTCGAGACGCCGGCGCGCGCGGCGATCATTGCCGCACCAACCGAGGGAGATTGGAAGGCGCTCGGCGATGAAGCCATCGCCCTGCTCTCGCAGTACCTCCGCATCAACACGACCAATCCACCCGGCAACGAGATCGCGGCGGCGCGCTGGTTGGCGCAGGTGCTGCAGCGCGACGGCATCGAGGCGCGGATCTTCGAGCCCGCTCCCGGCAAGGCGAACCTGTACGCGCGGCTCGCCGGCGATGGCAGCGCGCGTCCAATCATTCTGCTGAACCACATGGACGTGGTCCTCACCTCTCCCGAGTACTGGAGCGTGGATCCGTTCAGCGGGCTGATCAGGGATGGCTACATCTGGGGTCGCGGCGCGCTCGACATGAAGGGTGAAGCGATCGCGCAGCTCATGACGCTGGTGGCCTTGAAACGCGCGCGTGTGCCGCTCAAGCGCGACATCATTTTTCTTGCGACGGCGGACGAGGAGATTGGAGCGGGCGTGGGCGCCGCCTGGATCGGCGAGCAACAGGCGGGCCTCGTCAAAGACGCCGAGTTTCTCTTGAATGAAGGCGGGTTGACGCGGTCCGACGATCGCGGCGGCATCGAGTTCTACGGCATTGGCACCACGGAGAAGTCACCGTTCTGGCTCGATGTGACGGTGCACGGAACAGCGGGGCACGGCTCGCGGCCCACGCCGGACAATCCTGTCCATCGGCTGGTGCGCGCCCTGCGTCGTATCGCCGATTGGCAGACGCCGCTGATCGTAACCCCCGCGGTGGAGCGCTCGTTTCGCGATCTCGCGGGCGTAGAGCGCGATACGACGATGCGCCGCTGGCTCAGCGACATCCGCACAGCGCTGCGCGACTCGGAGGCCGCGCGGGCCATCACTGCCGACCTGACCTACAATGCGTTGCTGCGCAATACCATCTCGATCACCGGGTTGAAAGGCAGCGACAAGACCAATGTCATTCCGCCGGTCGCCACGGCGGCAATCGACGTGCGGCTCTTGCCGGGCCAGGATCCCGCGGCGTTTCTCGCAGACTTGACGCGCGTGGTGGGCGACAGCGCGGTGACGATTCGCCCGCAGGGGCCAAACTGGCCGGCAACAGAAAGCTCAACCGAGACCGAGATGTTTCGGGCGATTACCGCCGTCGCGCACGCCCGCGATCCGCACGCGCTCGTCACCACGCTGATGCTCGCGGGATTCACCGATAGTCATTACTTCCGGCGCATGGGCATCGCGAGCTACGGCTTGGGGCCGTTCCCGCTCACGCTAGGGGATTCCCGTGGCGTCCACGGCAACGACGAGCGCGTCAGTCTCGACGCGCTGCGGTTCGGCGTCCGCTTCTACTACGAGGTGGTGTCGCGCGTCGCCGCGAAGTGAAGCCTCAGCGAACGCCCGACGATACTCCCGGCGACCGCGGCGGCGCGTTCTTCACATAGCGGTCGAACCAGTCGATCATCTCGGCGAGCGTGTGCAGCACGGACTCCCGTGCCACGTACCCGTGCGCTTCGTTGGGCAGCATCACGAGACGCGCCGTTCCTCCCAGCCCCTTGATAGCGGCAAAGAGCCGTTCGGAGTTGATCGGGAAGGTGCCCGAGTTGTTGTCGGCCTCGCCGTGCGTCATCAAGATCGGTTCGTTGATCGAGTCGGCGTACACGAAGGGCGACATCCGCAGGTACACCTGGCGCGCCTGCCAGAACGTGCGGTCCTCGTTCTGGAAACCGAACGGCGTGAGCGTGCGGTTGTAGGCGCCCGAGCGCGCGATGCCGGCGCGGAATAGGTCCGAGTGCGCGAGCAGGTTGGCGGTCATGAAGGCGCCGTAGCTGTGCCCGCCGATGCCGATGCGGTCCGGGTCGCCCACGCCGGCGTCCACGACCGCTTTCACGGCAGCACGCGCGCTCATCACGAGCTGCTCGACGTAGTGGTTGTTCGCCGTGTCGCCACCGATGATCGGCATCTTGGGGTCGTCGAGCACGGCGTAGCCTTGCGTCAGGAAGAAGAGGTGCGACGGCCCGCGGATGATGTTGAACCGATTGGGCGCCGCTGTCACCTGGCCCGCCGCGCTCGCCGAGGCGAACTCGATCGGGTACGCCCACATGACTACAGGAAGGCGTGAACCAGGGACGTAACCGGGAGGCAAGTACAACGTCCCTGAGAGCGGCACCCCGTCTTCCCGAGTGTAGGTCAGCAGCCGCTTCTGGATCCCGGTGAGCTGGGGCGCGGGGTCCTTGAAGGCGGTGAGCGCGCGCAGTTTCGTGCCCTGGCGCACGAAGTAATTCGGCGGCTCGGAGCGCGACTCGCGCCGCGTCACGATGCTCTGGGCGGCGTCGTCGAGCAGCGCCACGACCGATTCGTAGTGGACCGTATCGGCCCGCCACAGCCGCTCGGTCTTCTTCGTGACGAGGTTCAGGCGGTCGAGGAACGGCCGATCGCCCTGCGGCGAGGCGCCGGTGCCCGTGAAGTAGATCCAGTCGCCGCTTCGCTGCATCGCGACATCGCCGGTGGGTGTCATGCGAGTGAGCGGGAATCCGGGGTCGGAGTACCGCTCCTCAGCGCTGCGATCGAAGAGGAGGACGGGTGCGGTGCCCGACTTGGTCGCGTCGACGATCCAGGTCTTGGCCCAGCGGCGCTCCCGGTCGTACTCCTGCAGGAAGCCGATGCCCTGTGTGTCCCACGTCAGGCCGGCGTAGCGCTTCACGAGCCGCGCGAGCTCCGTGGGCTCGGCAGTGAAGGGCGCGGCGAGCGTGACGACGCGGTCCTGGTGCTCGACCTTGGTGCGGGGGTCGCCGCCGTCCAACGCTTCGGCCCAGACCAGGGTCGCGGGCGTGCCCGGGCGCCAGTTGACGGCGCGCGGGCCCGTGCGCACGCCGCGGATCGGGACACCTTCGGACGAGGGCAGCTTCGCGATGCTCTGCACCAACTCGCCCTTCAGGTTCCAGACTTCGATCTCCTGTGGGAAGGCGCCCGAGGGGACGAGGTAGGAGAAGGGCCGGACGGTGCGCACGACGAGCACGTGCTCGCCGCCGGGTGAGACGTCGACGCGCTCAAAGATCGCGGGCTTGCCGATGGGCGTACGCGCGCCGGTGCCGGCGTTCACCAGGGCGAGCTGGGCGGTGAAGTAGTAGTCGAAGAGCTGCTCGTCGAAGGCGTTTTTCAGCAAGTCTTCAAACGTTGCGGCCGGAGCAGCGCGACCGCGGGTCTCCTGGATCGTAGGGCCGACGGGCGTCTGCGGCGCGACGGGCGCGGGGCCTCGGGCCTCCGGAATGAACTCACACAGGAGGCTCGTACTCGACGGCGTCCATTGGCACGGCGGGCCGTTCGTCGCGTTGAGATTCGCGCCGGTGAGGGCGCGGGTCTGCCCGGTGGCAGCGTCGGCGATCCAGAGGACTATCCCCTCGTCGCGAGTTTGCACGAAGGCGACCGCGCGGCTGTCGGGCGACCAGATGACGTAGGAGAGCGCTGCCGGTGTGGGGGTGTTGATGCGACGTTCCGAGCCGTCGGCCACGCGCTTCAGGACGAGTCCCGTGATGGCGCCTGGGAGCTGCGGACCCGTGGTACGCGGATTGATGCGGTTTCCCGCCAGGCGCAGCATCGGCGCGGCCAGCTCGGCGATCGTCGGCATGCTGCGCTGCTCGAGCAGCAGCAGCCACTGCCGGTCGGGCGAAATGCTCGCCACAGGCAATGGCGGCGCGTCCAGGATGTCGACGATAACCTGCGGTGGTGTTTTGTACGGGGTCTGCGCGGACAGCGTACCGCTCAGCAGCGCGAAACAGACAAGCGTCATGCGGTTCATAGGGCAACGCTCGATTGCGGGATCCGAAACTTACTTCAGTGGCACGACAAAGCGCACGGTGATTTGCTCGGCGGTCTGTGGGCTGACGCTGCAGTAACAGTCCTTGCCCATGATTCGCTTCACTCCCAGCACTTCTGTCTCGGCGATGCCGGCGACGTCGCGGTAGGTGATTTCCAGCATCTGCCCGTCGATCACGCGATAGCTCACCGGCCGGCCCAGCAGGCGGTGATGCGGGTCGATCTTCGCCAGGCCGTCGGCCAACTTGCGTTGGAGCTCGCCGATCGCGTCCGTAGTCGTCATGGCTTCAGCACGGCCCGGGCATTGCGGCGCATACCACGGTACCCCGGTCGCGTGAAGGGCGTATCGTGGAACCGGCGCTGGAAGTCGGGCTCGTCCATCTGCGCGAGCGCGTCGACATCCGGTCGCGCCACGTCCGGGCGCGGCGCCAGCGTCGGGTCGAGCGTTTCGTGCGCAAAGCTCACATTCCAAGGACACACGTCCTGACAGACGTCGCAGCCGAACACCCACTCGCCGACCTGCGCGCGCTGCGCGTCCGTAAATTCTCCTCGATGTTCGATTGTGAGATACGAGATGCACGCACGCGCATCCAGATCGCGCGGCCCCACGAAGGCGTGCGTGGGGCACGCGTCGAGACACAGACGGCACGTGCCGCACCGGTCTGCCTCGAATGGCAAATCCGGCTGGAGCTCGGCATCGGTAAGAACGACGCCGATGAATGTGAACGAGCCGATCGCCGGATTGATGAGCATCATGTTCTTGCCGATCCAGCCTAGCCCAGCCAGCTGTGCGAGCTCGCGCTCGGGCACGGGGCCGGCGTCGACGTAACAACGGGTTTTGGAGCCGGGAATCAGGAGCCGGATCTCGGCGGCGAGTTGCTCGAGCCGTTTGCCGAGAACGTCGTGGTAGTCGGAGGACCAGGCGTACTGGGCGACTCGCGGGACTCGGGGCTCGGGGTTCGGGCTTCGGACGCCGTGGAAATAGTTCGTGAGCGTCACAACCGCTGTCTGCGCACCGGGCATCACCAGACGCGGATCTTTCCGCTTCTCGGCCTGCCGGTGCAGGTACGTCATCGTGCCCGCGTGACCGTCCGCTAGCCAGCGATCCAGCTCGTTCGCGTGCGGATTGCGATCGATGGGCGCAATTCCCACGGCCGAGAAGCCGAGCTCGGCGCCATGACGTTTAATCTCGACGCTTCTGTTCGACGCCGTTGCTCGACGGTTTTGCTCGACGCTGTTCATAGTCCCATCGTCTCGCGCCGCCAGCGCGCAAAGTTGACGACGTCGGCCACCGGAGGGACCGCGTGCTCATCGCCGTACGCGGTGAACATGCGCCACTGCATGTAGTCCGAGGGCGGCAGGGGCAAGAACGGCGGGTGCCGGTACCAATCGCGGGCGCGAAAGCTCCACATGAGACGCAGTAAATCGACTGCGAGACGTGGGTTCACCAGCGCTCGGAGCGCCAAACGCAAATAGAGTGCCGACCAACTCGCGATACGCTGCATTCCTTCTGTATATTCCCGGCCTATGACGCTCGCAAGCAGCGTTCAACGGCGCGCGCTCGGACTCGCTCGCTATCGGGGCGAGTTTCCCATCTTCAGGGACCGCGTGTACCTCAACACCTGCTCGCTGGGAGCGCTAGGCGAGCGGTCCCGCCGCAAGGTAGCGGAATTCCTCGACATCTGGCAGAGCCGCGGGGCATCCGCGTGGTACGACGTATGGTGGGAAGCACTCGGCGATCTGCGGGCCCGGTACGGCCGGATCATCGGGGCCACGCCGGGCGAGATCGCCCTCGCGCCGAGCATTTCGGTTGCGCTGAGCGCGGTCGCCGAGTCGCTCGATTATGCGAAGCGCCCAAGAGTCGTCATCACGTCGCTCGACTTTCCGACCGTCGCCTACCAATGGCTCGCGAAGGTGCGTAGCGGTGTCGAGCTCGTCGTCGTCGAGAGTCCCGACAAGATCAGCGTGCCGATCGAAGCGATCGCGCGCGCCGTCGATGATCGGACGGCGCTCGTCGTCACATCGCACGTCTACTTCACCACCGGCGCGATTCAGGATATCAAGCAGGTTGCGCAGGTTGCCCACGCGCACGGTGCCCTGTGCCTGATCGATGCCTACCAGGCGGTGGGGCAGATCCCCGTGGATGTCCAGGACTCGGGCGTCGACGCGCTTGTCGCCGGTGGCCTCAAATGGTTGCTGGGCGGACCGGGCATCGTCTTCCTCTATGTGCGGCAAGGCGTGGCGCGCCGGCTCGAGCCGCGGATTTCGGGCTGGTTTGGGCAGCGGGAGCAGTTCGCCTTCGACCCGCGGGCCTTGACGTTTCACGATGACGCCCGCCGCTTCGAGATGGGCACGCCGGCGCTCGCCGCCGTCTACGCTCAGCTCGGCGGCCTCGAGTACATCGAAGAGATCGGGGTCCCCGCTATTCGGGAAACGACGGCGGCGTTGACCGAAGACTTGATCGCCACGATGCGCGCGGCGGGTTTCACGCCGAAGGTCGCCGCGGAGCCTGAGCGTCGCTCCGCCATCGTGATGATTCCCATGCCGGATCCGGCGGCGAGCGTGCGGCATCTGGCGGCTGGCGGCATCATCGCCGACAGCCGGCCCGGGCACGTCCGGTTCTCGCCCTTCTTCTATAACGTGCAGGATGACCATGTCCGAGCAACCGAGCGCCTCGCCTCGCAGCCCGCTCACTGAAGACGAGCAGCTTCTCACGCCGCCGCAGGTTGTTCCGGTCGAGCGGCGGGCGTCGTTCACGAGCACCGACCCGTGGCGCGTACTGCGCATCATGGGAGAGTTCGTTGAAGGCTTTGACACGCTGTCCGACGTGCGCAACGCCGTCACCGTCTTTGGTTCGGCGCGGACGCTCGAGGGCGATCGCTACTATGCGGCGGCGCTCGAGACGTCACGCATGCTCGCCAAGGAAGGCTTCGCGATCATCACGGGCGGCGGGCCGGGGATCATGGCCGCGGCCAATCGTGGCGCCAAGGAAGGCGGCGGCCTGTCGATCGGGTGCAACATCGAGCTCCCGTTCGAACAGGGCACCAATCAGTGGGTCGAGCGCTCGATCAACTTTCGATACTTCTTTGTCCGCAAGACGATGTTCGTGAAGTACTCGACGGCGTTCATCGCGTTTCCGGGGGGCTACGGCACCATGGATGAGCTGTTCGAGGCGTTGACACTCGTGCAGACGGGCAAGGTGAAGCAGTTCCCGGTTGTGCTGTTTGGCCGCGCGTACTGGAGTGGGCTCGCCGACTGGTTGAAGGACCGCGTTGCCGCCGAGGGAAAGATTTCTCCTGAGGACCTCAACCTCTTTCTGGTCACGGACGACCCCAAAGAAACGCTCGGGTGGATTGTGGAAGCGCGCGAGCGCCGCACGCGCGCGTACCGGGCGATGAACACGGCGAAGGCGACGCGATGACGCAGAACGAGTATCTGCGCGGGCAGCGCATCAATCCGAAGCCGGTCACCGGCAAGGAAACGGTCGCCGAGTTGGTGGATAACGCGTTCCTGGCGTACAACGCGGGCCGCCTGGCCGAAGGCTGCCGGTTGTTCGCCGAGCGGATGCTCGAGGACGACGTGACGGTCGGTATGAGTCTCACCGGCGCGATGACGCCCGCCGGCCTCGGCATGTCCACGATCATCCCGCTCATCGAAGCCGGATTCGTCGACTGGATCGTGTCCACGGGCGCCAATCTCTACCACGACGCGCACTTCGGCCTCGGCATGGCGATGCACCGCGGGACACCGTTCGCCGATGACGTCGTGCTGCGCGAAGAGGGTGTCGTGCGGATCTACGACATCTTTTTCGAATACGACGTGCTGCTCTCCACGGATCGGTTCGTGCGCGAAGTCTCCGCGCGCGAAGAATTCCAGCGCCCGATGAGCACCGCCGAGTATCACTATTTGCTCGGCGGGTACGTGCGGGAGCGCGAACAGGCGCTTGGCCTCTCCCGCAAATCGGTGCTCGGCGCGGCGCATGCCGCGGCGGTACCGATCTATACCTCTTCACCGGGCGACTCCTCGATCGGCATGAACGTCGCCGAGCAGGCCCTCTCCGGCAGCAGGCTGCGGTTCGACGTCAGTGCGGATGTGAACGAGACATCGGCGATCGTATTCTCCGCGAAGGTGCACGGCGGCAAGAGCGGCGTGCTGATCATCGGCGGCGGGAGTCCCAAGAATTTCGTGCTCCAGACCGAGCCGCAAATTCAGGAAGTGCTCGGGATCAGCGAGAAGGGCCACGACTACTATCTCCAGCTCACTGACGCGCGCCCCGATACCGGCGGGCTCTCCGGCGCGACGCCGTCGGAAGCGGTGAGCTGGGGGAAGGTCGATCCCGACAAGCTGCCCGGCACCGTGGTGGCGTATCTCGAC
Source organism: Gemmatimonadota bacterium (assembly GCA_046728135.1). Classification (GTDB taxonomy): domain Bacteria; phylum Gemmatimonadota; class Gemmatimonadetes; order Gemmatimonadales; family GWC2-71-9; genus 20CM-2-65-7. The sequence continues at coordinate 18,093 of JBKPDZ010000095.1, forward strand.
AACACGGTGGCCTTCCCGGTGCTGGCCGCGTACGCGCTGGCCCGCCGCAAGCCCCGCAAGCTCAAGCGCCTCTACGACCGGCGCGGAGACATGATGCGCGAGCTGACCGACTCGTATCTCGAGGCGAAAGCCGATCGCGACGCACGCGCCGAGGCGGCAACTGGCGGCCGAGCGACCTAGGACGCAGCGGCCTCCTGCTTCCTCCCCCGTAACTCCCTCCAGGGCGTACGCCGCATACGTCCTGGGTCTGCTGACGCTGGTCAATCTCTTCAATTATCTCGATCGCAACGTCGTCTACGCGGTGTTCGAGCCGGTGAAACGCGATCTCCGGTTGTCGGACGCGCAGCTCGGCTGGCTCGGCTCTGCCTACATCGTGGTGCTCTCACTGGCGGCGCTGCCACTGGGGGTGATCGGGGATCTGCGGTCTCGCCGCAGCGTCATCACGCTCGGCGTCGCCGTCTGGACCGCGTCGACCGCGGCGGGCGGATTCGTGCGGCGCTTCTGGCAGCTGTTTGCCTGCCGTGCCCTCGTGGGATTCGGTGAAGCGGGATATGCCCCCGCCGCCCAGGCGGTCATCGCTCAGTACTACCGCGGGAGGCGGCGCGCCTTCGCGATCGGCATCTACTCCGTCGGGATGGCACTCGGCGGCGTGCTGGGCATTTGGTTTGGCGGCGTCATCGCTGAGCGGTACGGGTGGCGCTGGGCGTTCATCTGGATGGGATTTCCCGGCTTGGTCCTGGCGTTGCTCGCCTCGCGCCTGCGCGAGCTCGACCGCCGCCCGCCGCCGCCGATTCTCGAGACCCTCAGGCGATGGTGGCATCAGGGGACGCGTGGCGTGATCTACTACGTCAGGCCCCTGGTGATCTGCGCGGGGAGCGGAGCGATCCTCGCCGGATTCCTGTCGTTGTTCGAAGGGATTCCCTCACAATTCGGTACGGCGGTGTTTGGCGTCGGCATGAGTATGGGAATCGCCTGGACCGTCTGGCGACTCGTGCCGCTCGCCGTCCGGCGTACCACCGAAGCGAGTGCCGTCGCCGCGGGGGCGTTCGACGATTTTCTGGACGCGGCCGTGCTGGTGCTGCGGACCCCCACTCTGATCTGGGTATTTCTCGGTGGCGCGATGGTGACGTTCGCGGTCAACGGGCTCATCGCGTGGGCCGCCGCGTTCATGCAACGGATGCACGGACTCTCGGTCGCGAGTGTTGGCGCGCAGTTCGGCGTTTGGGCGCTTGCCGGCGGCGTCGCAGGCGCGTTGGTGGGGGGACGCCTCGCCGACCGCTTGCAGCACCAATGGAACGGGGGTCGCGTCCTGGTGTCGGGTGCCGGATTCGTGCTTGGCGGTCCCGTCTGCGCGGGGTTGTTATTGGTTCACGATCTCCGCTGGTTCGCGCCTCTTATTCTGGCAACGTATTTCCTGTACTCGTGGTATAACGGGCCGCTGGCCGCCGTGATTCTGGACGTCGTGCCGCCCGCGGTGCAGGCGTCGGTGCTCGGTGCGTTCGTATTGTTTTCGCATCTCGCCGGCGATGCGCTCGCGCCGCCGCTGATCGGGTACCTATCCGACCGGACCGGCGATCTGCGGACGGCGATGCTCCTGCTGCCCGCTGTCGGGCTCTTGGGTGGCGTCATCATCCTCATCGGCCTTGCGACGGTGCGGCGGGACATGCAGCGCTTGAGTGCGCTCGATCTCCATGTGTCGCGCTGAGGCGGTACGGTGAAGATCGCGGTGATCTTCGACTCTCTGCATCCCGAGTGGGAGGACGAGGCCTACAAGCGCGAGGTCGAGCAGAAGGCGGAGGAGGCCGAGTACGACGTCGCGCGCGCGCTGATGGCTGGTGGTCATGAGGTCCGGATGATCGGCATCGGCGACGACGTGGCGCCCCTCCTTGCGAAGCTGGCCGACTTCCAGCCAAAGCTTGTGTTCAACGGGTGTGAAGGCTTTCGCAAGAACGCGCGCCACGAGTACGCCATCGCCGCCTTGCTCGACATGTACGGCTATCGCTATACCGGTTCCTCACCGACCGCGTTGCTCGTCGCCCGGAACAAATCGCTGACCAAGAAGATTCTGGCCTATCACGGGATTCGCGTGCCGGCGTTTGCGGAGTTCCACGAGGGCGAGAAACTGGTTCGCCCATCCGAGCTGCGCTTTCCGCTCATCGTCAAGCCGCTGCTCGAGGACGCGTCGATCGGTATCGCGCAGGCGTCCGTTGTGGAAGACGACGCGAGTCTCAGCCAGCGCGTGGAGTTCATCCACGCCAAATACCATCAAGCGGCGATCGTTGAAGAGCTCGTGGAGGGACGCGAGGTGTACGTGGGCTTGATCGGGAATGACGACCTGGAAGTCCTGCCGCTCACGGAGATGACGTTCGGTGAGCCGGAGACGGCCGA
>JBKPDZ010000096.1:0-12172 GCA_046728135.1 Gemmatimonadota bacterium
CGATCAGGTGCAGCTCGCGCGCGGACAGAATCGTCAACGGTCCGTACCGTGTGTTGTTCATGAATCCGTCTTTAGGGTCCAGGAGAAAGCGCGTTACCTCCGGATCCGGTATGGCGTCGATCGGATCAGCGAGCTTCACGCTGTCTATGTCGATCGTGTTGCTCGTCCCGCCGCACGGTGACGACGTGCAGGGAGGGTACACATACACCCCTCCGATTCGCATCTCCTCCCGCTCGTTGACCTCGAAGCCGATATCGGTGCTGATTGTGGTCGGACTGTAATGGAATTGGAAGCGCCAATCAGGCGCCTTCAGCGCACCAGCAAGCGCAATCGCCGCATTGGCATCTGCCACTGCTCCGGCGTCATTGACGAACGGGCTCGCGACCGGCACGGAGGTCGGCGGTGGATTATTCAACTTTGCCCACAGCGCCTGATAATACCGCGCTGTGGCTCTAGCGGCGGTCGCATTGAGTTCGAGGTCCGCGTCGCCCAGATTCTGGGCGATCGTCATGGCCCTGGTAGCGTAGCTCTCCGCGACTTTGTAAACGGAATCCATCTTTGTCGCCCCGAGCGGCGCCGCCGACGTGTCCCGGCTCGACCCGATCGGGAAGTTGTCGAAGACATTTCCGATCATGGTGTACGTCAGCGCTGCATACAGATAGGTACGACCAAGCGCGTTGCTGTCCGCGAGCACGCCGCCTGACGCGAATCCCTCCAAGCGGCGAATCGTCTGGTCGCTCCACCACCGCGCTTCACCGACATAGAAGAATGCAGCATCGACGAATTCGTTGGTGGGGTCCGACAGCGTGCCCTCGTCGAGGTTCTGCCAGGCATCACGTGACCCAATCCAGCTGAGCTCGTCCGTCGCCATCGTGTAGGGCGTCAGGATCTGACCCCATGCGCGCGCCACAGACGCGAGTACGCCGTTCGCTTGATTCGCGGCGGATTTCGGATTGTTGAGATCCGGCTCCGTCACGCTGTTCGGGTTCTTCACGTCCAGCAGGCTGCTGCAGGCGGCTGCGACGATCAGGAATGCGACGACGAGCAGCCGGCACGAGCGATTCGGTGTCATGGTATCACTCCTTTCCGGTGCCCGGGTCAGAAACCGAACCGAACGGCGAAGGTGAAGCGCCGTGGGAGCGCAAGTCCGAACGCATCGATCCCGTCGCCGAAATTCGCCTCGATCCCGTTAAGGTCCGAGCTCGCGGCGCCGCGACCGTACTCGTTCAACTCCGGATCGATGCCGCTATAGGGCGTCCACAGCGCCAGGTTCCGCACCGACGCTTTCAGCGAGACATATCGCAATCCAAAGCGTCGACTCGCCCACTCGCTCGGCAGGTTGTACGTGATGCCGAGCTCGCGCCACCGCACGAATTTCCCGTTCTCGTTCTGATTGAGGCCATCATACGGCGTCAACGCCCGCAGCTTCAACCACGCTTTCGCCGCATCGACGCGCTGCTGCGCGGTGCTCGCTGGATTCAGCATGGTGGATTCGACATCGGCGGCGCGCTTCGAATTGCGCCCGATCGACGCATTCGAGTTGCGAAATGCGTACGTGAGATTCGTGATCGTATAGTTGCCGACCTTGTACTCGAACACGGACGAGATCTCGAAATTGCGCAGCACCGTCGCCGTCAGACCGAAGGATCCGGCCCAGTCCGGGGTCGACTTGCCGAGATAGTGGTCGAGGAAGTCACCGTTCCCGTTCTCATCCACGCGGATCGGTAGGATAGTGCTCAGCGACCGCGGTGCCGCGAGCGCCGCCAGCATATCGGCATCGGTGTCGAATTGGCCATCCCCATTCAGATCGTACGGGTTCTGACCTGGCTGCAGGCAGGCATAGGTCGCGCCCGCCGGCCGCGCGCTGCACGGGCCAACGAGCTTGGCACCGAAGAGCGAGTTTGGCGCATATCCTTCGTATACGAAGTTGCGATAACGCGGATAGCTGCCTCCGACCTTGAGCGGTGGTGCACCGCCAAGGCTCGTCACGATCTCGTGCAGGAAGGCCGCGTTCCCATACAGCTTGACGGATAGGTCGGACCGGTTGATCGGAATGATATTCAAGCTCAATTCCCATCCATGGGAGTCCACGCGTCCGATGTTGAACAGCTGCGGGGCGCGGAACCCGCCAGAGGGGGCGAACTGGCGAGCGTACAACGCGTCTCGGGTGGCGCGTTTCCAGTAGGTCACCTCAACGGCCGCGCGGTCGCTGAGAATCCCGATCTCGCTCCCCATTTCCCATTCTGTGGAGATCTCGGGCCGGAGATCTCGATTTCCGAGGTTGAGTGGGGATACTCCGGGACCCGCCTCGCTCGCGAGCGCGCCGTACGTCGTGAGCTTGTCGAACGCGCCGGGCTGCAGTCCCGATTGTCCAACTGCGGCCCGCACGCGCAGCGTGGAGAAGTGTGACCGCAGCGCCGAGTTGTTCCAGCTCTGCAGCGAGCTGGGTTGGAGCGAAATGCTTGCTTTTGGATAGAAGACGCCCTGTGATGTCTTGCCGAATGCACTGTTGCGGTCGTAGCGACCGCCCACAGTGAAGAACGCCCAATCTCTGTAGCCGAGTTGTTCCTGAGCGAAGCCGCCGGCATTCACAGTTTCGAGAAACCGCTCGTAGGTGCTTGGGGACGCGCCCGCACCGACCACCTCTAAACCCGGTCCGGGGAAGTGCTCCCCGCCTTCGCCGACGTCCTCGACCTTGGCGATGAATCCCTGACCACCCGCCACGAAGGTGGACTGAAGTCGCTCGCCCAGTGTCGTGGTCCAGGTGCCTTTGAGCTCGGCGGTGATTTCGCGACGGGTCCGGTCATCGAGAAACTTGTAGCCGTCCGGATCGAACGCGATGAAATGGTCCACATCGTATCCGAATGGCGCAAAATCAGTGCTGACTTGATTGACGACGTCAACCCCCAGCGTGCCCTCGATGGACAACGGGGCGATGGGCTGGTAGGCGAGGTTGATGTTGCCGGTGAAGTGTTTCGCGTCCTGCTTGATCTGCTCCTGCATGTTCTCTCGCACAGTCGAGAACGCGAACTGGCCGAATGGATTCCCTGGGGCGAGCTTGCTGTTCGGATTGCCGTCGACGGTGCACTGGCCCGTGCCCGTCGGCACTGAAGGATCCCCAGGGGCGGGGTAACACGTCGCCCGCTCCGGCTTGCTGAAGATCGCCGACGAAATCGTGCCAAAAATGTTGTTGTTGTTCGAGGGCGTCTGGTGGAAGCGATCAACGTACTCGGCGTTGACGCGAACCTTGAGGTTTGAGGTCGGCAGAATCACGAGACTCGCTGAGCCTTGCGCGCTCCGATCTACATCGTTCGCTGGGCCGAGGCGCGCGTTGCCGAATGGACCGTCGTCACGGTTATAGCGCCCGTTGACGTAATACGTCACCGCGCTCGTTCCGCCACTGACAGATCCCGTATAGTTGTTGTAGTAACCCGTCTGGAAGAGGTTGTCGGCGGCGACGTTTCTCGAGAACACCTGATACGGTTGGAGCGAGATGCCGTAGAATGAGCTGAGCGCCGTCGCCTGCGCCGCCGACCGGGCAAATCCGTAATTCGGCTCGTACCGGTTCCGTGGGAAATTTGAAACGCCCTGTTCGCTGCCAAAGTCAAAGCGTGGCGCACCCCGCGCTCCCGTCTTTGTGAAGATCTGGATCACGCCGGCGGACGCTTCTGTTCCGTACAGGGTCGCCGCCGCGGCACCCTTCAGCACCTCGATATGATCGATTGCGTCAGGGTTGATATCATCGAGGCGCGACGGATACCCACCGCCACCGGTTCCGACGAAATCGCCGAAGCCACCGCCCCGGTCGACGCGCACACCGTCGACGTACACGATCGGCTCGTTCGGCTGCGACAGGCTCGCCGCACCGCGAATCCGGATGCGCGCACCTTCTCCCGTCAATCCGCCTGATGGCAGAACGCTGACCCCGGGTTCACGCGCGGCGAGCATCTCCGACACGTTCGTGACCGGCGCCGTCTTCAGCTGACTGGCATCGATACTCGCGACGGTATTTCCCAGCTTGCGCCGTTCGGTGGCGACGCCGGTGCCCGTGACGACGATCGCGTCCAACCCGATCGCGACCGCCGGCATCGCAAAGTCCGCGCTGACTGGCGCGTCAGGCGTGACGGTGACCGTCTTATTGCTGCTTCCGTAGCCGACGCGGCGGATGCGTAGCGTCACTTGACCGAGCGGCACGTTGAACTGGTACTGGCCTTCGGCATTGCTGAGTGTGCCGAGGTCCGTGCCAACCACCGTGATCTGCGCACCATCGAGCGGACGTTGCGTGGCGGCGTCCACGACCTTGCCTCGCACCGTGCCGGTTGTCTGCGCAGCGGCAATCACCACGCAGGCGCACGTCAGCGCGAGCATCGCACCGACAGTGCGCGCCACACTTCTCCAACGAAGCGGAGAGTTCATCTCCACCTCCTGTTTGGGGAAAAGCGCAATTGAACAGCGTGCCGGCATAGTTGCCTGCTGTTCACTCGGGACTCGATTTTTTCGTTCACTGCCCGATGCATCCGACCGAGAACGGCGAGAACCCGGCCGGTTGGTAGGTACGGCCTAACGTGACCTGTGTTCGCGGGGTCGTCAAGGACGCTCTAGATTGCCTGTTATGCGCGTCGTCTCGGTCATCTGCATCGCCGTGATCGCCGCCTGTAACGGCTCGGAGCCGGTCACAGTCCCACCGCCGGTGGATGCTGCATTCACAACCTTAAGCAGCGGCTTGGCCCACACGTGCGGCCTGACTGCCACCAACCATCTCTACTGTTGGGGATGGAACCGTGACGGCGAGATCGGAGATGGATCGAACTCTGATCGCGTGTACGCGGTGCAAGTCTCGCAGTCGGGCACGTTCAGTGTTGTGAGCACTGGTGGCGGCCACACCTGCGCGGTGGCGAGCGGCGGCAGCGGATTGTGTTGGGGTCTCAATCTGACAGGTCAAATCGGCGACAGCACGGTCCTATCCCGGTCGACGCCGACGGCGCCCAAGGGCGGCTTCTCGTTTGCCGCCATCGCGAGCGGCGGCACGTTTACGTGCGGCCTCAGAGCCACAGATTCAACCGCGTACTGCTGGGGCTGGGCGCGCGATGGAGAGCTCGGCAGCCGGCCGGCGGAGACGTGCAACACCTCGAACGGCCCTGAACCGTGCAGTCGCGCCCCCATCGCCGTCGGCGGAGGGTTGCGCTTCATAGGGATTAGTGCAGGCGCGCGCCACGTCTGCGCTCTCGCAGTCGATAGCACGGCATACTGCTGGGGCAATAACGCGACCGGCGAGCTCGGCAACGGAACCACTGCGGATACGGCGTTGCCTGTGGCGGTGTTGGGGGGTCGCAAGTTCAAGCAATTAACCCTGGGGTTCGACCACACGTGCGGTCTCACGGCGGCGGGCGATGCGTACTGCTGGGGCGACAATACCTGGGGGCAGCTCGGCGAGGCGATCAACGGCCAGGCCACGAACCCCACGCTGGTCAACGGCGGTATAATCTTCCTGTCGTTGAGCGCAGGCGCGGAGCATACATGCGGAATCGGGACGGGCAATTCGGCTCAGTGTTGGGGCCAGAACGCGACCGGAGAGTTGGGCGCGCAAGTGACGGAGACGTGCACTTCGCCCTCAGGCCGGACGGTTGCCCCATGCACACATCTTCCCGTTCCGGTGACCACGAGCCAGATCTTCGCATCTATCTTCGCAGGTGGGAACCATACGTGCGCCGTCACGACCGGCGGCAAAGCGTATTGTTGGGGAGACAACATCTTCGGCCAGTTGGGGACAGGCAACAAGAGCGGAGCGAACGTGCCTGTAGTGGTCGCGAATCAACCATGAAACGCAACGTGACGCGGGCGACGCTCATCGGTTTGCTCTTGTGCCTCACGGCCTGCATGAGCTACACGCCCCTCGGCAACATCACACCCGCGCGTGGTGCAGAGGTCGTTGCGACCGTGGCACCACTCGATGCGCGCATCGGCGAATTGACGGTCCACGGGGTCACGCGCGTCGAAGGACGCGTCGCCTTCGCGGATTCGGACTCGCTGATCATCACGGGCAACCGCTTCATCTCGCAGACTGGAGCGGAATACCGCAGCATCGGCGATGCGGTGACGATCCCGCGCGCCCAGGTCACCGAGATCAAGCAGAAACACGTGTCGGCCTGGAAGACGGCGATCGCGTTTGGCGCGAGCGGCGCCGCGGTCGCCGCGATCATCGCCGGCGTCGGACCACTCGCCGGCTTTGGCAGCGGGGGTGGCACGACAAAGCCACCGCCTTAGCGTTTCCAGCTGTTGTTCTCTCGCGCCACGTCGGGATAGATACGGCGCGGATCGATCACGACACCCGACAACCGCTTGGCGGTGGCGAGACGATACGTGAAGCGACTGCCAAGGTCCCACATCTCGACCGGGAGGTTGCGCGTCTCTGTCGCCCCGTCCGCAAAGCGCAGCTCCAGCGTAACCGGCAACACCATCTGGCCGCGACTGGATAAGTAAAGGAAGGCAGAGTCGGTACCGGCTCGTACCGAGTCTATGGCCTGATCGAGCCGCGCCGTCGTGTAGATCCAGCTGCGCCAGAACCAATCGAGATCGCGCCCGGTCAGGTTATTCATCGTGCGAAAGAAGTCGGCTGGCTGCGGATGTTTGCCTTTCCAGCGGCGAACGTATTCGCGCAACGCGCGATCGAATTCCTCTCGCCCCAACACCGCCTCGCGCAGGATCGACAGCATCAGCGCGGGCTTCTGATATGCGGTCCAGTAGAGCTGGCGCACTTCGTCGGGCTTCGTGATCATCGGCTGCTCGCTGCCCGGAATCGCGGTCGCGTCGTAGGCGGCCAGGAGCTCGCGCCGTACGGTGTCGGCGTACGCCGTGCCTTTGAAGAACGCCTCGGCCGCATCGTAGTCGGCAAACGTGTTGAAGCCCTCATCCATCCACGGATAGCGGCGCTCGTCCGACCCGACCTGCATCGGAAACCATTGATGACCCAGCTCGTGCATGAGCACCCAGTATTGGTCCTCACGCTTTGGGAGCGAGGGACAGTAAATCACCATCGGGTACTCCATACCTTCGACGAGTCCCTCGACCGCTGAGATTTGCGGCCACGGATACCGGCCGAGTGCACCGGAGAAATGTCTGAGCGTGGCGCGCACCATCGCGTTCGACTCTTCCCACGGCGTGGCTTCTGGATGATAGAACGTCTGGACGAGGATGCCGTCCCAGGTGCTGGCATCCCAGCGCAGCCCTGAGCCCGCGGCCCAGGCAAAGTCGCGGACGCCGCTGGCGGTGAAACGCCACGTCTTGGTGCCGGGCACGCGTCGAGTCGCGTTCGCAGTCGCTTCCTGGCGCGTGATGACCTGCACGGTTTGTCCCGGGGAAGTGAACGCGCCCGCGAGCCGGGCGCGCTCCTGCGCTGAACGCACCACGGACGGATTCGCCAGTGCGCCGGTCGCGACCACCATGAATCCCGCAGGCACCGTCAGATTCACATCGAAGTCGCCGAACTCGAGATAGAACTCTCCCGCGCCGAGGAAGGGCAGGGTGTTCCAGCCCTGCACGTCGTCGTAGACCGCCATGCGCGGATACCATTGGCCCAGCTCATAAAAGCGCGAACCCACGCGGCCCATGCGGCCGCCACCGTACGGTGGAATCGGGAAATGCCAGGCGATGTCGAAGGTGATGCCGAGATCGGGCCCGAGCGGCCGCGGCAGCTCGACGCGCATCATCGTGCCAAGCACCTTCGTCGGGAGCTCCCGGCCGCCCGCGGCAAAGCGATCGACCGTGATGCCGCCGACGAACCCCTTCGCGCTGAAGTCGAAGACGACGCCGCCGGCGAACAGCAGCGGCGGCTGGTTCAGCATGCGCGAGATCGACGTGGGGGCGAAAATGTTTTGGTCGAGCTGCACCCAGACATAGTCGAGCGTTTCCGGTGAGCGGTTGACGTAGTAGATGCGTCCCGTGCCGCGCAGCACGTTCGCGGCCGTGTCTAGGCTCGCGTCGAGCGTGTAGTCGGCGCGCTGTTGCCAGTAGCGCGGCCCTGGTGAGCCCGACGCGCTGCGGACCGGTGTGGCGGGCGGCAACGCCAGCGGGCGAAACGGCGATGAATCGGCGACGGACTGCTGCAGAGCCAACAGCAAGATGAGCATGCGGTTCTCCTAATGCGTCGCAATGATATGTGCGGCACGATGCGCCATGGCCATCACGGTCAGCATGGGGTTCACTCCGGACGCGCTCGGGAACGTGCTCGCATCCGCCACGTACAGGCCTCGAATACCCCACACGCGGTGTTCTGCATCCACGACCGACGTGCGCGGGCTCGCCCCCATGCGACACGACGCCATCTGGTGGAAGGTGACGAGCAACAGCTCGTTTGCCCCCCAGCCCGCGGCGTCCACGCGCCGCAGCCATGCGGCGCGGGCGCCTGGCGTTCCAGGGCGATAGGTCACGGCGCGCGCCAGCGGCAGCCAGATCTCGCGCGCGCCCGCCGCTTCGAGCACCTGCGCCGCCGCGTCGATGGCGCGGCGCAGATGCGCGCGATCGTAGCGCGACACCCGGTAGTCGATGACCGCGGCGCCGGCGTGGTCCACGCGCACGCGCCCGCCGAAGCGATCACGCAGCAAGATGCCCACCAGTGCGGTCCGCGGCAGGCTTGCCATGCGATCGCGATGCCCCGCCGCCGATTCCCAGGGTGCCGCGAGCGCCTGCAGGGACGGATGGATCGGTGCCGTCTCCAACTTGAATCCATAGCCCGCGTCCAGGTCGGCGAATTCGTCGGAGTAGTGGGCCTGGACGGTGCCGGTCCAAGGCCGGACGTCCTCATCCATGTCCGCAAGCACGGCGGTCGCGGGGTGCAGCGCCAGGTTTTGACCGAGTGCGGGAAGGCGCACGCCGGATCGGAGCAACAGGGCCGGCGAATGCACGGCGCCGGCGGCCACGACGACCGCCTTCGCCTGCACGTTCAGCGCGTGCGAGCCAACCTCTGCTTCGACGCCGCGCGCCACACCACGCTCGATCACGACGCGACGCACGTCGCAACCGACGACGATGCGTGCACCCAGCGCGGCGGCATCCTGCAGGTACGTGATCAGCGTTGACTGCTTCGCGCCGCGGCGACATCCCATCCCGCAGTAGCCACAGGCGTCATCCTGCGGGCAGCCGCGCACATCGCGCGGGAGCAGCCCGTGGTGCCACCGCAGCTGCTCGAGGCCGCGAATCAGGACCTGGTCTCGACCAGACGGCTTCGCGTGATCGGTGTTGACGCCGAGCCGGCGCGCGACGGCATCGAGCGCGCATGTGTACTCGGCCGTTTCGAAGTGGGGCAGGCCGTGCTCGCGAGCCCACTCGCGGCGGACCGCATCCGGTGTCGGGAAGCTGGTTGTGTAGTTGATCACCGTCCCGCCGCCGAGCGTGGATCCCTGCAGCACGACGAGCCCGAGATCACGCGTTGCGAGCAGGCCGCCCGCGTCGTAGAGGGTCTCGAGAGCGTCGCTCTCCTGGTGCGTGAAATCGGCTTCGTTGCGATAGCCGCCCTTCTCCAGCACGATCACATCCTTGCCGGCGGCCGTGAGCTCTCCGGCCACGACGCCGCCCCCTGCTCCGGAGCCGACCACGACGACGTCGCAATCGAGGGTCGTGTCCGCTGAGATGGCGATCGGACGAATCGGCTTGGGCGTATTGGGAGGCGGACCGAGTGGACCCGGATACCCAATTGGACGCGCTGCTTCGGACGTCGTGTAGTGTGTGACCGTCGTGAGTCGCTTCAGGGCTTGAAACGCTTTGCGCCGCTGCGGCAGGCGGCTGGCCGCCCAGCCACGCAGACAGCGTTCGCGTTCGCCGGTGGACATGCGCGTGAACGGTTTGGGACTGCCACTGAGCAGCAGATTGACGGCCGCGACGTCGAGCAACCGCAGCAGCAGCTCGAGTTCGGCGCGATCCGCCGGGCGGGGGAGCGAGGCGATCTTGCGCGCGACCCGTTCACTCAGATCCGGTGGGCCGTCTGGTACTAATGTCGTCGCGACCGCATGCAGCACACGCTGCGCGACGGGCGAAAGACTCAACGCGACTGGACGAACGTCAGCTTGAAGCCGTCAGGGTCGCTGATCATGAACACGCGGTCGCCCCAGGGCATGTCTTGCGGCTCCTGATCGAGCACGCCGCCGCGCGCCTTGATCTCCGCAGCCAACCGATCGAGATCCTGCGCCGTGTGACACCACACCCGCGTCCCCAGTCCCTTCTGGCGATCACGCCCCTTCTTGAAGTCATCCTGGCCGAGCATCAAGGTGACGGCGCCGGCATGGATCTCGCAGCCCGCCAGCTCGCCGTTCTCGCGCCATTCATCGCCGATGACGAATCCGAGGACGTCGCGATAGAACGCCATGCTGCGCTGCAGATCGGTCGCGGTGAAGGAAGGCGTGAGCTTGCGCAGGCGCAGCGTTTCAGGCTGGCGTCTGGGCCGCGGGCGATCCTTCGGTGCCTTGGCTGTGGCCTTCTTGGTAGCCATGCGGATTAGCTCCAAAAACTTGGGGTCTCAAAGCGTAGCGAACCGAGCGGCGTCTCGCCAGATTCCCCGAGTCGTTCATCCCCCTACCAGCCCAACGGAGACCTGTGATGGCCACCAGTAATGCCGTAGCGACGTGGGAAGGCAAGCTCAAAGAAGGAAAGGGAAGCTTCAAAGGCCAGAGCGGAGCCTTCAGCGGGGCATTCAGCTTCGGCACCCGGTTTGAGGGGAAGAAAGGCAGCAACCCCGAGGAGCTGATCGCCGCGGCACATGCAGGCTGCTTCAGCATGGCGCTGTCGTCCGCGCTCGAGAAGGCCGGTCATCCCGCCACGCGGATCGAAACGCGGGCGGCGGTCACGCTCGAGATGGTCGACGGCTCGCCCAAGATCACGCGCAGCGTCCTCGACGTGCGGGGCAAGGTCGAAGGCATCGATCAGGCGGCCTTCGAGCAGGCCGCGGACGGCGCGAAGAAGAATTGCCCCGTGTCGAAGGCGCTGCAGGGCAACGTCGATATCACGCTGCAGGCGAAACTCGTCTGATACGACGCAAGCGCTGGATGGTGTACCTCCTGCGCTGCAGCGACGGCTCGTTGTACACCGGCATCACCAACGACTTACCCCACCGGCTCGCCTCGCATCGGTGCGGCAAGGCGAGCGCGTACACGCGCTCGCGACTCCCCGTGACACTTGCCTATCACGAAACCGTGCACGATCGCGGTAGCGCGCTCAAGCGCGAAGCCGCGATCAGGCGGCTCTCGCGCGCCGCAAAGATCGCCTTGTGCAGCGCCGCGACATAAAACTCGCGATCATCGCCTGTCTTGTCGCGGCGGGGTGCATCAGCGCCGGTATCTGGCAGCTCGATCGCTTGGCGCAGCGGCGCGCTCGCAACGCGGTGCAGATGGCGAGGCTCGCGTTGCCGCCACTCGACGCGCGGCGCGGACTATCGGTTGACAGCGCGCGCGGGCGGCGCGTGCAGGCACGCGGGGTCTACGATTTCGCGGCCGAGCAGACCTGGCCGGGGCGGAGCTTCCAGGGAACGCCGGGCGTCGCGCTCGTCACTCCCCTCCGGTTCGCGGACGGTTCGGCCGTACTCGTCGATCGCGGCTGGGTCTATTCGCCTGATGCATTCCACGTGGACCATTCGTTGTACCGTGAAGCCGACACCGCGGGGATCGGAGGGATCGCCCTGATTCCTCCGCGTGGGCGGGGCGACGTGGATGTGGCGGGATTTCTGCCATTCGTGATTCAGCTCGAGGGACGGGACCCACCGAGCGGGCTGCCGCGGCGGTGGCCGCCGCCGGTGTTCGACAACGGTCCGCATCTGTCCTACGCGATTCAGTGGTTCAGCTTTGCGCTGATCGCTCTGGTGGGGACGGCCGCACTGATTCGTAAGGGTCGTTGACCGGTCTGACCTGCCCGCACCATCGGATCCGCCTGCATTTGTGGCAGGTCCGGAGCGTCCAAATACTGGACACCACCCTCAGAACTACCGTTTTTGCCTGCATTTAGCGATATTGCCCGACCCACAAAACAGCTAACAAAGGAGTTCTACATGGCGGCAGCCCTCCCCCTGAAGCGCCCCGTCAAGGTTGGAGAACTGGTGCGGCGCCGGTTGCGCGAGTTGAAGCGCACCCCGCGCGAGTTGGCGGAAGCGGTTCAGGTGTCTGAGATCTATATATCCTGTCTCTTATACACA
>JBKPDZ010000097.1:0-18420 GCA_046728135.1 Gemmatimonadota bacterium
GACTCCACACGTCCGGATACCGCCCGCCCGACCATCCCAGACAGTGCTGTCCCGCGTCCGCCAACTCGATAAGCCGCTCGCCATTGCCGTGGCGGCGCTGGCGCTGTACGGGCTGGCCACGCTGTACTCCGCCGGCCAGACTGACGTTCCGACGTTCGTCGAGACGATCTGGCGGCGCCAGCTGCTGTGGCTGGGCCTCAGTCTGATCGTCGCCGTACTGACATTCCGCACCTCGCCCCGCATGCTCGAGTGGGCGACGCCGTTCGTATACGGCATCGCGCTGTTCCTGCTGCTCCTCACGCTGGTGATCGGCACCGGCGCCGGCACCGCGGCCGGCAGCCGGTCATGGCTCGCAATCGGAAACCATCGCTTCGGCCAGCCCGCAGAGCTTGCAAAGCTGGCGGTGATCCTGATGCTCGCGCGCCAGCTCGCGGCCATGCGCGAAGCACCCGCCACATTGCGCGATTTGATCGTTCCTGCGCTCATCGCCGGCATACCGTGCCTGTTGGTCCTGAAGCAGCCCGACCTGGGCAGTGCCATCGTCTTCGTGGCGATTCTGTTTTTCATGCTGTTCTGGGCAGGGACAAAACCTTCGCTGCTGCTGCTTGCCTCCTCCCCGGTCATCGGGCTCGTGCTCGCGTTCTCGACCGTCGCCTGGGGTGTCTGGATCGCCACACTGACCGCCTTGCTGCTCTGGTGGCGGCCGTACGTGTGGGAGAGCATCGTCGTGATGGCGGCGAATGTGATGGGTGGGGTGTTGGCCATCCCGTTCTGGAACCGGCTCGCCCCATACCAGCAGAACCGCCTGCTGGCCTTCCTCAACCCGGACGTGGACCCCCGGTCGGCAGGGTGGCACGTCATTCAATCGAGAGTGGCGGTCGGCTCCGGCGGCCTGCTGGGGAAGGGGTTTATGGAAGGCACGCAAAAACGCCTCGCCTTTCTTCCGGCGCAGCACACCGACTTCATTTTCTCAATCGTCGGGGAAGTGTTGGGGTTCGTCGGCGTGCTCGTAGCGCTTACGCTCTTCGGCTGGATGCTGTTCAGCCTGCTGCGCGTCGCGCGAAAGGCAACAGATCCCTTCTCGAGCTTGTGCGTCTTCGGCATCGCCGGCCTGTTCTTTACGCATATCGTTGAAAACGTCGGGATGACGATCAACCTCATGCCGATCACGGGAATTCCGTTGCCATTTTTCTCCTATGGCGGCTCGTTCCTCTTGGCATGCTCGCTGGGCGTCGGGATCGCGCTCCGCGTGGCGTGGGAGTCTCGACAGTCTGGGTATGCCGAGCTAGGGCAATAGCTTAGCTCCGCGGGGCTGGCGTTGACCCCGCACCAGACCCAAATTGTGCGCTTCGTCACAACATATGGCGCGAATGGCCTGGTTCAAAAAGGAACGCAAGCCGCGCACCTCTGAGCGCGTTAAGCTCGAGATCCCGGCAGACGCCTGGGAGAAGTGTGATCAGTGCGGGCACGTCGATATCCGCGAACGATTCGTTCGCGCTCTCAACGTGTGCCCAAACTGTGGCTACCATCGCCGGATCACCGCGCAGGAGTACATCGACCTGCTCGTCGACGAAGGCTCGTGGCACGAGCTGTTCTCCACCCTGAAGTCCGCGGATCCCCTGAAGTTCGAGAACTACCCGGATCGCGTGCAGGCCGCCGTGCAGAAAGCGGGGCCCCTCGACGCGATCCGCACCGGGTATGCGCGCCTGCACGGTATGGCGGTCAATCTGGGCGTTATGGACTTCGCCTTCATGGGCGGCTCTATGGGATCCGTCGTGGGGGAGAAGATCGCCCGGCTGACGCGGCACGCCATCGACAAGCGCACACCGCTCATCCTCGTCTCAGCCTCCGGGGGCGCGCGGATGCAGGAGGGCGTGCTCTCGCTCATGCAGATGGCCAAGACGTCGGTGGTGATCGCCGAGCTGCAGGGCGCGGGGGTGCCGTTCATGTCGGTACTGACCAACCCCACGACCGGCGGCGTCTCGGCGTCCTATGCGATGCAGGGCGACGTGATCCTCGCTGAACCGGGTGCGGTGATCGGCTTTGCCGGTCCGCGCGTCATCAAGCAGACGATCGGGCAGGATCTGCCCGAAGGATTTCAGACGGCTGAATTCCTGCTCGACCATGGGATGATCGACGCCGTGGTCCCGCGCGGCGAGCTCAGGGACACGGCCGCGCAGCTGTTGCGTCATATGACCGGCGCCTGGCCGGCCGAGGCTGCCGACTGACCTTCGAAGACGCCTGCCAGTTTCTCTTTGGACGACAAGCTGGTCGCATCAAGTGGAGCCTCGGACCAACCGAAGGATTACTCGACGTGCTCGGTCATCCCGAGCGTCATTTCCCGACAGTCCACATCGGTGGCACCAATGGGAAAGGCTCGACGTGCGCGTTCGTCGCGCACGAGCTGCGGACGCAGGGGTGGCACGTGGGGCTGTACACGTCGCCACACCTCATTTCCCCCGTTGAGCGCATCACTGTCGACGGTGTGCCGATCAGCGAAGACGCGTTCGCCGAATGGACTACGCAGCTCCGGCCACACATCGAGCGCCTCGATGCCTCCTTCTTCGAGGCGACCACGGCTATCGCTTTCGCCGACCTCGCCGCTCGGGACGTAGACATCGCCGTCATCGAAGTCGGGCTGGGTGGCCGGCTCGACGCGACGAACGTGCTCACGCCGCTGGTCAGCGCGGTGACGAAAATTGCGCTCGAACACGTCGATTATCTGGGATCGGACCTGAAGGGGATCGCCCGCGAGAAGGCGGGAATCGCAAAGCCCAACATCCCCTTCATCACGGGTGAAGCCAATCACGACATCAGGTCGGAGATCGTCAAAGAAGCCAAACGGCGTGGGGCCCATCCCATCATCATGGTGGACACCACACTACGGCCGAGGAAGGACACCCGCTTGGGGCTCCGCGGCAAGCACCAGGTGGCCAATGCGCTGGTTGCTCACGCCATTCTGAATGCGCTCCCGCAGCCGTTCGGCCCAGCGGGGAAGAGTCTTCCCGCGAGCTTTGCCAACGCGTACATCCCCGGCCGCTTCGAAGTGCGCGGCAAGTGGATTTTCGATGTGGCGCACAATCCCGACGGTATGAAGGTCGTCGCCGAGACGGTGGAATCGGCTGATCCGCCCATCCGCCGTCCGTTACACGCCCTCGTCGGCATCCGCAATGACAAGGACTGGCGGGCAATGCTCGAGATTCTCCGGCCCGTCGTCGACAAGTTGATCCTGACTGTGCCGCCCTCGATTCCCGTGATGCAACGCTGGTCGCTCGAAGATGTAGACGCGTTGTCGCATTTCGATCCGGATTTCCCGCGCGCGCTCGAGGATATTCAGCGCGGCGCGGAGACCATTTTGGTTACGGGCTCGTTTCACACCGTTGGCGACGCGTTCGAGCGACTGCCTGGTTTTGCGCCGGTGGGCTAGAGGGGGCTAAATTCTTGCGATGCAAGGGAAAGCGCTCCCCGGTTTCCGCGATTTCTATCCTGAAGACCTGACCCTTCGCAACCACATCTTCGCAACCTGGCGCAGCGTGGCCGGCCGCTACGGCTTCGAGGAGTACGATGGTCCGCCCCTCGAGTCGCTCGAGATGTATACACAGAAGAGCGGGGATGAAATCATCCAACAACTGTATTCATTTCGGGACAAAGGGGACCGCGAGGTCGCGCTCCGCCCGGAGATGACTCCGACCCTGGCCAGGATGGTGGCGGCGCGGGTCCAGGCGCTCAAGAAACCGATCCGCTGGTTCTCCATTCCCCAGCTGTTTCGCTATGAGCGGCAGCAACGCGGCCGCCTGCGCGAGCATTTCCAGCTCAACATGGACATCATCGGCGAGGCTGCACCCCTGGCCGACGCGGAGCTGATGGCCGCTGCAGTGGACATCATGCGCGCGTTCGGCCTCGGCCCCAAGGACGTGCGCCTCCGGGTCTCGGATCGCCGCCTCCTCAAGGCACTGCTCGCGACTCGGGGGATCACGGACGTACAGCTTCCGACGGCCTTCGCAGTGCTCGATCGCACCGAGCGCGTGCCGAAGAACGTGCTCGAGGAGATGCTGCGAGACGCGGGATACGGGAAACGGGAGATGGATGCCGTGTTCCAGATCGCGTCGCTCCCCGGTGAAGGTGCGCTCGGAGCCGGCGGGGAAGCGGCCGAGCCACTGCGGCAGGCCGTGGCGGCGCTCGAAGCAATGGGGCTCGGCGAATTCGTGTCGATCGACCTGACCATCGTCCGAGGGTTAGCCTATTACACGGGGATCGTCTGGGAGCTGTTCGACGCACAAAAAGCGCTCCGGGCGATCGCCGGTGGAGGGCGCTACGATGCGCTCCTCAACCTGCCAGCGTTGGGGTTCGGCATGGGAGATGTTGTCCTCGGCGAGCTCCTCAAGGAGCGCGGCGTTGCTCCCAAGGCGTCGATCGAGCTCGGCGCCTTTTTGGTAGCGGTCGGGGGTGAGGACATGCCCTGGGTTCTGAAGCTCGCCCACGCGCTGCGAGAGCGTGGGATCGCCGTCGAGTACGGCTTGCGGCATACGGGCGTGCGCAAACAGCTCGAGTTGGCAGCGGCCCGTGGCGCTCCCCGCGCGGTGATTATCGGACCCGAGGAGCGGCAGGCGAATCTGGCGGTCGTGCGCGATCTCAAAGCCGGGACCGAGGCGAAGGTACCGCTGGATAAGCTTCTCAACGGATATTTCGATTAATGGCCCAAGCACAGAAAATCACGCCACGCGCCAAGGACTTCAGCGAGTGGTACGGGGATGTCATTGCCCAGGCGCAGCTCGCCGATTACTCGCCGGTGCGCGGCTGCATGGTGATCCGCCCCCACGGGTATCGGATCTGGGAGCTGATGCAGCGCGCGCTCGACGACATGTTCCGCGCGAGCGGTCACCGCAACGCCTACTTCCCGCTGTTCATCCCGATGAGCTTCCTCGCCAAGGAAGCCGAGCATATCGAGGGGTTCGCCAAAGAAGTCGCGGTCGTGACCCACACGCGGCTGCGCGCGACCGGTAAGGAGGGCGCCGCCGCGATCGCCGTCGACCCGAGCTCCGCGCTCGAAGAGCCGCTCGTCGTGCGGCCCACGTCCGAAACGATCATCTACGCGATGTTCGCGAAGTGGATCCAGAGCTATCGCGACTTGCCGCTGCTCTTGAACCAGTGGGCCAACGTCGTGCGCTGGGAGCTGCGCACGCGCCTGTTCCTGCGCACGACCGAGTTCCTCTGGCAGGAGGGCCATACTGCGCACGCCGACGAGGCGGGGGCGGAGCAGGAAGCACGCCTCATCCTGGGCATCTACCGGCGCTTCGCGGAGGAGTGGATGGCCATGCCGGTGATCACGGGCGTGAAGACGGAGAGTGAACGGTTCGCCGGAGCGCTCCGGACGTACGCGATCGAAGCGCTCATGCAGGACAACAAGGCGCTGCAGGCCGGGACGTCGCATAACCTCGGCCAAAACTTCGCGCAGGCCTTCAATGTGCAGTATCAGACCGCGAGTGGCGGGCTCGAGTACGTGTGGAACACATCCTGGGGCGTGTCCACGAGGCTGATCGGCGGCCTGATCATGACGCATTCGGATGACAATGGGCTCGTGGCGCCGCCCAAACTCGCACCCGTGCAGGTCGCGATTGTGCCGATTTGGAAGACTGACGCTGAAAGAGCCCAGGTGTCGGGTGTCGGGGATCAGGTGAAGACCGATCTCGAGAAGGCCGGGATGCGTGTGGAGCTAGACCTTCGCGACACGATGAAGCCAGGCGCCAAGTACTTCGAATGGGAAGCGCTGGGCGTTCCCGTGAGACTCGAGATCGGCCCGCGCGATCTGGCGAGCGGACAGGCGGTCCTGGCGCGCCGGACGGGCGGCAAAGGGCCGGCCCCGCTGCAGGGCCTAACCGGCGCGGTCACGACAGCGCTCGATGAGATCCAGGCGGCGTTGTTCGCCGCCGCCAAGGAACGCCGCGAGCAAAACTCGATTCGTGGTGCCACCAAGGCCCAGTTCATCGAATTCATGAAGGGGAGCGGCGGGTTTGCCTATGGCGGCTTCTGCGGCCGCCCGACGTGCGAGGCGGAGATCAAGGCGCAGACCAACGCGACGATTCGGGTGCTGCCCGATCCTGAGTTCCGTAGCAAAGACGCGCCCAAGAGCTGCATGTGGTGCGATGCGCCCAGCATCGCGGAGGCCGTGTGGGCCCAGGCGTACTAGGGTTCGATCCGGGATTGCTCCAGGCAATCGCGGATCGTATCGGGACGCCGACCTACGTCTACAGTGCGAACCTGATTCGCGCGCAGTACAACGCGCTCGCTGACGCGCTCCCCGGCATCCGCCACCGCATCTGTTACTCCGTCAAAGCCAACGGCAACCTCGGCGTCCTCCGTGTTCTCAGGCAGCTCGGCGCGGGGGCCGACATCGTCTCGATCGGCGAGCTACGCCGAGCTCGGATCGCGGGGTTCGATCCGGACGGCATCGTGTTCTCGGGAGTCGGCAAGACCAAGGTGGAGATCGAAGAGGCGATTCGCGCCGGCGTCGGGTTCATCAACATCGAGTCGACGAGCGAGCTCGCGACGCTCATTGCTGTGGCGAACGACAGCAAGACCACTGCCCGTGTGGGAATTCGGGTCAATCCGGACGTTGCGATCGACAGTCATCCGTACACCAAGACCGGTGAGAAGACCGCCAAGTTCGGGATCCCCTTCGACGAGGTGGTGACGGTCGCAAAGCAGATGGCGAGCGAGCCGCGGCTGGTGCTGCGGGGTCTCGCGATGCACATCGGCTCGCAGATCACGGACGTGACCCCCTATCATCGTGGGGCCATTAAGTTGATCGAGCTGGTCACGGCCATCCGTGCCTCAGGGGTCAACACGCTGGAAGCGCTCGATGTTGGGGGCGGGCTCGGCGTCCGCTATCACAATGAAAAGGCGCCTACGCCGAAGGCCTTCGCTGAGGCCGTCGTGCCGGTGGTGAAAGCCGCCGGGCTGGGGCTGCTGTGTGAGCCCGGGCGCTACCTCGTGGCCAACGCCGGCGTCCTGCTCACCCGCGTGCTCTACCGCAAGCACTCCGGCGGAAAAGAGTACGTCATCGTCGACGCCGGGATGTCGGATTTCGTGCGGCCGAGTCATTACAATGCCCACCATGAAATCATGCCGCTGCGTGACGGCAAGCGACCCGAGGAGACGGTGAATGTCGTTGGACCGATTTGCGAGACGGGCGACTTTCTCGCACTCGACCGCAAGATGGTCGCGGTGGGTCCGGGGGAAGTCCTGGCGGTCCTCGGCACCGGAGCGTACGGATTCGTGATGAGCTCGACGTACAATCAACGGCCGCGCGCGCCGGAAGTCGTCGTGGATGGCGATCGGTACTACGTGGCCCGCCAGCGCGAGACGCTCGAGGACCTGGTCCGCGGCGAAACCGCCGAACCGACGACGTGGTACAAAGCGTGAACCGCATTCTCATTCTCGATTGTGGGTCGCAGTTCACGCAACTGATCGCCCGCCGCATTCGCGAAGCGAGTGTCTATTGCGAGATCCACCCCGCCGCGCGGGGCACGGATCTGGATTTCATTCGATCGTTCGACCCCAAGGGCATCATTCTCTCCGGCGGCCCCAATTCCGTGTTCGAGCCCGGCGCGCCCACGGTCGACCCCAGGATTCTCGACCTGGGAGCGCCAGTCCTGGGGATTTGTTACGGCATGCAGCTCATCGCACAGTTGTCCGGTGGCAAGGCAACGCCCGCGACGGAGCGCGAGTACGGCCGCGCCGAGGTGTGCGTCAAGGAAAACAAGGGGCTGTTTGCAGGGTTCGAGCCTAACGCGTGCGTGATCGTGTGGGCGAGCCACGGCGACCGCCTGGAGTCGCCTCCGCCGCAGTTCCGCGTGACGGCGACGAGCGCCAACGCGCCGGTCGCGGGGATGCAGCATGTAACGAAGCCGATCTTCGGCGTGCTGTTTCACCCCGAGGTCGCGCACACCCCGCGCGGCGGCGAGATCCTGCACAACTTCCTGTTCGACATCTGCGGCTGCACGCCCGACTGGACGCCGGGGCACTTCATCGACCAAGAAATCGGCCGCATTCGCACGGTCGTCGGCCCGGAGGGGCGGGCGATCTGCGGCCTCTCGGGGGGCGTCGATTCGGCCGTCGCCGCGGCGTTGGTGCACCGCGCGATCGGGAATCGCTTGACGTGTGTCTTCGTCGATCATGGGTTGCTGCGCCGGGGCGAGCGAGAACAGGTCGAGCACACCTTCCGCGCCCACCTCGGCATCGACCTGCGGGTCGTGGACGCGACGCACCGCTTCCTGAAGGAACTGCAGGACATCGCAGACCCCGAGGAAAAACGCCGCCGGATCGGTCACACGTTCATTGATGTGTTCGAGGATGCCGCACGCCACGTCGCCGGCGACGTGGGATTCCTCGTGCAGGGTACCCTCTATCCTGACGTCATCGAGTCGACGTCGGCCACAGGCGGCCCCTCCGCGACGATCAAGACGCACCACAACGTGGGCGGCCTGCGTCCCAACCTGCCGTGGAAGCTCATCGAGCCGCTGCGAGAGTTGTTCAAAGATGAAGTGCGGCAGGTGGGCCGCGAGCTCGGTCTGCCGGACGAGATCGTCGGACGGCACCCGTTCCCTGGCCCGGGCCTCGCGATTCGCGTCCTCGGACCGGTAAACGAAGAGCGCCTCGATTTACTCCGCAGGGTCGACGCGATCTACCTGGAAGAAATCCGCGCGGCTGGTCTGTACGACCAGATTTGGCAAGCATTCGCCGTGCTCCTGCCCATCAAGTCGGTCGGCGTGATGGGCGACGGTCGCACCTACGATCATGTGGTCGCGCTACGGGCAGTCACGAGCCGCGATGGTATGACCGCTGACTGGTTTCCGTTCCCGCATGACGTCCTCGGCCGGATCTCCAACCGGATCATCAACGAGGTCCGCGGCGTCAATCGCGTCGCCTACGACGTCAGCTCCAAGCCCCCAGCGACGATCGAGTGGGAGTAACCGAACCGTCGCACGTCGGCACCCTTCGCTCCGCTCAGGGCAAGCTGTCGGCGCGTCTCACGACGCGACCGTGGCACGCCGCGCTAATCGCCGGGCTTCTCGCGACTGTCGTGGCCGCGCCTTCGATCCGCAATGGGTTCGTGGCAGACGATCAATGGGTCGTCGCGAATCGCCAGGTGCTCCAGCATCCTCCCTCCGTCGCGGCCGTCCTCAAGGAACCGTACTGGCCCGTCTCGTTTGGGGGAGTGATGTGGCGGCCGGCCGTGATCTCGTCACTCGCGCTCGATTTTCGCGTCTCGAGTAGCCCACACTGGTTTCATGCGATCAACGTTCTGTGGGCGGCGATTGCAACCGCACTCCTCACCCTGCTCGCTTGTGACCTGGCCGGTTCGTCCGTGGGGCTGATGGCGGGGCTGCTGTTCGCGGTGCACCCGGTGCATGTGGAGGCAGTCGCGAATGTCGTCGGCCGTGCCGAGCTGATGGCGGCGGCGGGCTATGCGGCGGCACTCGTCTGCGCCGTTCGAGCCGAGCGCAAACCAGCCTACCTCGCAGGTGTGGCAGCCGGCGCGGCGTTTGCCATCGCATCGAAAGAGATCGCGGTGACCCTGCCGGCAGCGGTGTTCCTCGTCTATCTCGCCCGGGGCGCGGAGCTCCGCATCGCGTGGCGAGCGGCTGTCGCGGCCACTCTACCAATCGTCGCGTATTTCATCGTGCATCGGTTTGTCGGCATCAGGACCTTTTACGCCGGCGGGCTCGCAGTCGGGCTCGAGCATGTCGGCCTTCTCGCGCGCAGCTGGGCGATGGTGCGCCTGTCGCTGCAATGGTGGCGCCTCTTCCTGTTCCCGGCGCACCTGTCGGCCGACTACTCCCCAGGTGAGTTGACGGTTGCGACCGGCTTCACGATCTGGCACCTGCTCGGCCTGCTCGTGTGGATCGCCGTTGGCGTCATCGCGTGGCGGACGCGACGCACGATTCCCGGCATCGCCATCGGGCTCGCATGGATGGTGATCACGATCTCACCGGTTGCGAACATCGCATTCCCGACGGAATTCCTCATCGCGGAGCGAACCCTCTATCTCCCCTCCTTCGGGATCGTCTTCGCATTGGCATGCGCCGCGGCCGCGATTCGATCTCCCAGACTCCGCGTCGCTGTCGTGGCCATGGCGGTCGGTGCCGGCGCCGTCCGCACCATCATCCGCATTCCGGCCTGGCACGACGACGAGACGCACTATCAGGCGCTGCAGCGCGAAGCGCCGCGCTCCTATCGCACGCTTTGGCTCGAGGGAAAGGACGAGTTCGCGGCCGGGAGGTGGGGCACTGGTGAGCAGCTGTTGCTGGCCGCAATCGCGTTCGCACCCGAGGTGGCCGGACCCCGCTATGATCTGGGCCGATTCTACATGAGCGCCAAGCTGTGGCAGCCTGCGATCCGTCAGTTACAAGCTGCGGTCGCTGCCGATAGCGCCTTCGAGCCGGCGCGGGAGGCGTTGCACCAGGCGCTGGAAGAGGCGGGAGATACTACTCGGATGGAACGACGCTAGGGTGAGGCGACGCTAGAAATGATACGACGCTAGGTGCGCCTGCTGGCTTCCTCGATCTTGCGCAATAAGGCATAGACAAGTCGAGCACAGTTCGCCCGTTTGATTCGGATCAACCGTAACTCCTTTTGATCCAAATAGCCGAGTGCATCCACCAACTCGAGGACCCCTTCGAGTTCGTGAAGCGACACGCGAGCGATGTCGAGATACCGCCGAAATTCGCGTGGACCTCGGCGGCTATTGCCCTCTGCGATGTTCAGAACGACGCTGTACGCCGCTCTACGCCACTGATCTCCAAGTGCATAGCGTTCGCACGCCGGGAGGTTCTTGATCGCTGCCGCGCTGAGCTGCGTCAGCGTTTTCGCCTCCTGCCACGCCTTGAGAGCGCGAAAATCACCCATGCAGGATGGTACACATGGACAGCCATGTAACGCGGATCGTTTTGGTGCGGGTGGGAGCGTTCCTACGCGAAGCTAGCGTCGCCTTTTCCTAGCGTCGCCGTTACCTAACGTCGTCCTATATGTTTTTCTCCTCCAACAAGCTCAAGAACTCGCCCGGCGTCTTCAGCCTGGACAGGCGACCCGGAACGTCCGACTCCTTGGCGAATTGCGCGATCTTGCCGAGGACGGGCAGATATTGGTTCGACACTTCCAAGGGGGGAGCAACGATCAAGAAGAAGTAGTTCACCGGCTCATCGTCGATGGCTTTGAAATCGATTCCCTTGGCGCTGCAACCAAACGCGCACCGCAGGCGCGTGACCACGAGGGAGCGACAATGGGGAATCGAGATATGTTGACCAATGCCGGTCGACCCCAACGTCTCGCGGCGCTTCAACATCTTGAACAACAACCCCTGCGCTTTTTCGTCGAGCCGGAGCAGCCCGACCAGCTCTTTGAGCACCGCGTCCTTCGTGGTGCTCTCGAGCTCGAGCTTGATAGCGTCTTCGGAAAAGAACTCGCGCAGGCGCATTCGCGCGCGAAAGGTAAAACTTGGTTGCTCCGCGCGCAACGCGCTATTACGTTCCAGCGCATGAAGTTCCCGTACACGGTCAAGCACGAGTTCCCGCTCTTTTTGGCTCCCATGGCGGGCGTGTCCGAGTCTCCGTTCCGGCAGATCTGCCGCCGCTACGGGGCCGACGTCGTGGTGTCCGAGTTCATCTCCTCCGTCGGCATCGCGCTCGGCATCGAGCGCGTCCTCGCCGAGATGCGTTTCGAGCCGGTCGAACGGCCCATCGGCATCCAGATCTATGGCGCCGACGCCACAATCATGGCGAAGGCGGCTGGGATGGTGACCCAGCTGTTTGAGCCGGACTTTGTCGATATCAACTTCGGGTGTCCGGTCAAAAAGGTGGTCCGCAACAACGGTGGATCGGGCTGCCTCAAGGACATGGGGCTGGTGCAGGGAATCATTCGTGCGGTCCGTGCTGCGACGCAGCTACCCGTCACCGTAAAGATCCGCAGCGGTTGGGACGACCAGCAGCGCGATCCGGTCGACATCGCGCTCCGCTGTCAGGAAGCGGGGGCCCAGGCGTTGACGTTGCATCCGCGAACGCGGACCCAGATGTACCAGGGCGCGGCCAACTGGGACGAGATCGCCGCCGTGGCCCAAGCGCTATCGATCCCGGTGATCGGCAACGGGGACATCCGCACGCCCGAGGACGTCGTCGCGATGCGCAATCACACACAGTGCGCCGGCATCATGATCGCGCGCGGATCGTTCGGGAATCCGTGGCTGTTCGCGCAAGCCCGTGACCTGCTCGCCGCCCGAACCAAACGGCCCGATCCGACGCCCGCGGAGCGGTTTGCGACCGCGCTCGAGCACGCACGCCTCGCGCTCAGGCTGCAAGGCGACACGCGCAAGACGGCACTCGAGTTTCGCAAGCACCTCGGCTGGTATACCAAGGGACTGCGGGACGCGGCGGAGCTTCGCCAGCGGCTCTTTGCCATCGAGTCCATGGTGGAGGCTGAAGCGATTTTCAGCGATTACCTGTTTGGATCTGTGCGATCTGCGGCATGAACTTCGAGCGACTGCCGTTCGCGACGATCGATCACCTCCGGCCCATCACGCAGGGGCATCAGGAGGTGATTTTTTGTCCGGGCAAGACAGTCGGGCAGGTGGTCGCGATCGCCGAGCGGCTCGAAGCCGCGGGTGGAAGCTTTCTGGCCACCCGCGCCGACGCGCCCCAGTGCGATGCCCTCGCGGCGCGCTTCCCTCGAGCCGAGATCAATGAGCTCGGCCGCACGGTCTATCTGCCTCCTGACCCGGAGCCGCCGCCGACTGGGCGCGGGACGATCCTGATCTGCACAGCCGGCACCAGCGACCTCCCAGTGGCCGAGGAAGCGGCCGTGAGCGCCCGTGCGCTCAAGAATGGGGTCGAGCGGCTCACCGACGTTGGCGTCGCCGGGATTCATCGTCTCCTCACACAAACCGACGTGTTGCGTGCGGCGAGCGTGATCATCGTGGTGGCCGGGATGGAGGGAGCACTGCCGAGCGTCGTTGGCGGCCTCGTGAAGGTTCCGGTCATCGCGGTCCCGACGAGCATCGGCTATGGCGCGTCCTTCGGCGGCTTGGCCGCGCTTCTTGCCATGCTGAACTCGTGCGCGTCCGGCGTCACGGTCGTCAACATCGACAACGGATTCGGCGCCGCGGCCGCAGCGAGCCGCATTAATCATTCGTAACCGCGCAGCCAGAGGCGCGCGCCGCTGGATCGCGCTCTCCCTCCAGGTCGTGGGACTCGCCGCCGTCGCGGTTGTCGTCTGGCGCGGCCCCGTCTGGGCGCTCGTCGCGGCGGCCGGCGGAATTGCGCTCACCTGGGGATGGACGATTCGCTGGCGGCCGGGGCGCTTGCGCCGCCGCGGCCCGCCGCCACTCGCACTTCCCGAAGTGCTCGATCTGCTGCGCCGGGCCTACGGGGCGAGCGTGGGTTGGGCCGTCGGCGTCGACGAGGGGCCGCTCGAGGTTCCCGCGGCGCTCCCGGCGGGCGTCGGGGCTGAACAGCGGCGTCGCGGCGCCGCGCTCGTCCAGCTCGCGTCGGTGGATGGACGTCTACACATCGTGCGCGATCCCGCGGCCACCTACGTCGCCGTCGGGGATTTTCCGTACGCCGCCGGCTTGGTGTTCGAGGATAACGCCCGCACCGAAACCCTGGTCGATGTCGTGGCCGGTGCGTTGCGGCGCTTTGTCGCCGGCATGCGGCTCGCCGAGGAACAGAGCGGCATTCCGCGTGCACGCATCGTGGCCGCGCGCGTATCACGGTTGGTCGCGGGCGCGGTGACGCTCGAGGGTATGGCGCGTGCGGCCGTCGAGCTCGGCGCGCAGGTCACCCATCGCGGTGTCGCCCTGGCGGTGGCAACGGGGGACCGTGCGCGAATCGTGGCCGTCTCCGGCCAGGCAGATCGCCGCCTCACGGGCGTCGAGCTTGCACCCGACTCCCCGGTCGCGCATGCGATCGCCTCGGGAATTCCCGTCGCGACGCGCGGCACGGAGGACGTGTTCGGCCACGGCGCGCCGGAGCGACGGCGCAGCGAACGCGCGGGCAGCGCGTACCCGCTGCTCGACGGATCTCTCGTGGTCGGTGCCTTCGTGGTGCTCGGCCCGCCGCTCGCGGCGGATGCCCCGCTGCTCGACGACCTGAGCCCGCTCCTGACCGACCTCGGGCCGCGCATTGCGGCGGCGCGTGCCGTACACGACGCGGAGCGGCGGGCGGTCGTGGATCCGTTAACGGGACTCCGGAATCGACGGGAGTTCGAGCGGGCGCTGTCAACCTACAGTCAGGCGTCGCGCGAACCCGCCACGCTGGTGTACGTCGATCTCGATCATTTCAAGCGGTTGAACGACACGCTGGGACATCCGGCTGGCGATGCGGCGTTGAAACACGTCGCGCGCCTGCTCGAGGCTGCCGTGCGCGACGGCGACCTGGTGGCGCGCATCGGCGGCGAGGAATTCGCGGTCTGGCTGCCGCGCACGGCGCTCCGCGAGGGCATGGAAGTGGCGCAGCGCATGCGGCGGTCCGTGGCGGAGAAACCGCTGACGTGGAGCGGCTCCGTGTACCCGCTCACGGCATCGTGCGGGATTGCGTCGTGCCCAGAGCTGGTGGGTGATGTGTTGAATCTTCCCGCTGCCGCGGACGCCGCGCTCTATCGTGCCAAGCAGGCCGGGCGGAATCGGGTTGAAAAGGCGAGCGGATCCAACTAGAGTTGGACCGGAGGGGGCGACAGGCTTCGACGGGTTTGGCGAGGGTACTGTTGCGTGCCCAGGTTCTCAGTCACCTGGTAAATCAACTGGGAAGACACACAAGCCAACTCTGAACTGGCTCTGGCTGCGTAAGCTTCGGCTTCACGCACCTGCGTGAGTGGCAGCCCGCCTGAGGCGGCGCTCACGTATCGCAAAGTCGGGCTGGCGGCAGCTGGGGCCTCAACGGCTGCCGCGAGAGCTTCCAGAGGCTTGTTACTGCCAGGGCTGACCAGGCGCCGAGGCGGTGAGACCACAAAGCCAGGTCTACGCACGTAGGAGCGGTATCGGAGTCATGCTCGGACCGGGGTTCGATTCCCCGCGCCTCCATGAAGACAGGAATCTGGAAACGGGAGTCAGGATACGGGGCACGTCACCACGTGCCCCGTATCGTTTTCCAGTTTAGCGATGCCTACCCCGGAACGTACCCAGCTGAGTTGGCGAAGGGACCACCAGCCGCGGCGCGATCGGAAATGCGACACCGGTGGAGCGTGGTACGGGCGGCACGGTCGGAGCTTCGAAGCGTCGCCGCATGCTGTGCGCAAACGGCACGAAGTACGGGACGTAGACGGGCTCAGGCACCGGTTGGTATACCACCTGCTGAGCGGGTGCGGGCGGAGGCGCACTCGTGATCGAGACGCTGCCGCTGTTCACACCGCAGAACGAATCCGTGAGCGAGGCATTCGAGCAATCGACTGCATTCGTGGGAACGGGAGCGGAAGCGACGGCGACCGGCGTCCCGCGCCGGACGCAACTCAAGCAGACCTGTGGCGGGACCGGCGGCCCGAGTGCCGTGGCGGCTCCATCCTGCGAATATCCCACCGCGGCGTATTCGTACGGACGCCCGTCCGTGACGCGGTCAGCGATGTCGAGCACCGCCCCGAGCGGGTCGCCCGCGGTCGGCTGCAGTAGCAAGGCCTCCTGGTAATTCCAGCTTCCCCCTGCGCCACCCCGCAGCGCTGCGAAGTCGAATGCCCAGCGCGACCGGACCGCCACGAGCGTCGCGGGATTGCCCTGGGCGTCGGGGGGCAGGGGTACCGCGAACGGCACCCCCGCATCCACATCGGTGCTGTCATAAGGGCCAAACGGAAAGAGCACACTGATGCGGCCGATCGGATCGACATTCAGCAGCACGAGGTGCCCTGGTTCGCGGAGCGTCACATACGCGATGGAATCGGCGCGCCAGACGCGGACGGGATCAGGGGCACGCGTTATGCGCGCCGGGAGTGGTTTCGCCGTGACTTGCAGCAGTCCGACCAGCACTGCGAGACAAGGGGTCATGTCGTCAGTTCTTGAGCCTACATCGCATCCGTCGCCCTGGGAAGGGCCACCCCACCATCTGTCCTTTTTCCCCCTCGCCGCCGGAGATTAGGGGAATGCACCCGGACCGATTTGACGCTCTGGTTGCGCGGCTGGAGCGCGAGGCACGCGATCATCCGACCGCCTATCGGTGGCGCGTCAGTCTCGTGGCGCTGGCGGGGTTCGCGTACCTCTGGCTCCTTGGCATCGGAAGCATCGCCCTCATCGTCACGCTGCTCATCGTCGTCCCGGCCTCGATGTGGTTCGCACTCAAGTTCTTGTGGCCGCTCTTGCTCCTGCCGTTCGCCGCGCTGCGCGCCATGTGGGTAAAATTTCCCAGGCCGCCAGGCCGCGACATCCAACGTGCGGACGCGCCGCGCTTGTTCCATGAGATCGACGAAGTGCGCCGCGCACTCGCTGCACCGCACCTGCATCGGATCGTCGTGAATGCGGCCTGGAACGCCTCGATGCATCAACGTCCCCGCCTGAGCGTGCTCTGGTGGTATGAGAACTCCTTGGTGCTCGGTCTGCCCCTGATGGCAGGACTCACGCGCGCGCAGTTTCGCGCCATCCTGGCGCATGAGCTGGCGCATGCGTCGCGCTACCACGGCCGCTTCGGATCCTGGATCTATCGGCTGCGCACCACCTGGGACTCTGTGCTGTCGTACGTGACGGAGGAGCGTCACTGGACTCGCGTATTGCTCGACGGATTCCTCAAACTCTATGTACCGTACTTCGACGCCTATTCGCTCGTGCTGGTCCGCGAGCACGAGCTCGAGGCTGATCGCGCGGCTGTGGAATTGGCCGGCCGGGACGCGCATGGGCAGGCACTCGTCGCCCTCGAGGTCATCAACGGTCTCGTCAATCAAGTCTTCCAACCGATGGTACGGAGGCAGGCGGAGCAGTCGCCGGAGCCGCCAACCGGTGTATTCCGCCAGCTGCTCGGGCTGATCCAGGCTCGGCCCGTATTCGACTGGCGCACGAACCTTCACAAACTGCTCCGCGCCAAAACGAAGGCCGCTGATACGCATCCTGCCCTCCGCGAGCGGCTCGCCGCCGTGGGCTACGTGCCGGCGGACGACGAGCCGGGCCTGGAGCGTGAGATGGAAGAGAGTGCCGCCCACTATTACTTCGGCGCGGAGCTCGATCGGGTGATCCAGGGACTCGAAGCCGACTGGCAAAGCAGCATGGCCGAGCAGTGGCGTAACCGTCACGCGTTCGTCCGCCGCAGCCGCCTGGTGATCGCCGAGCTGTCACAACAGGCAGAACACGGAACGCTGCGCGAAGAGGCTGCCTGGCGGCGCGCGAACCTCACGGCGCAGGTCGATGGGTTAGCGGCCGCGATCCCGTCGCTGCGGTATCTCGTGGAGCGGTCACCCGATCACGCCGCCGGCAACTACCTGCTGGGCCAGGCGCTGCTGCAACAGGGCGATCGCGCGGGGCTCGAGTATCTGCAGCGCGCAATGCAGCAGGACCCGACCTGCGCCCCGCAGGTCAATTACCTGATCGCCGCCTTTCACGAATCGCAGGGAGAGGAGCGGGACGCGAAGCGGTTCCGCCACCGGGGCTATGAGGCCAACACGGTGGCGGCTGCGGCGGAAGTGGAGCGGCGTGGCGTGCGTCCGGATGATCACGTGCTCCCTCCAGACGTCTCGCCCGATGTCCGCGCGCGCCTGCGCGAGACGCTGCTCAAAATGCCCGAGATCCGGCGCGCCTACCTTGCCCGAAAAGACGTCGAGTATTATCCGGAGCGGCCTTATTACGTGCTGGCACTCCTGCTGCACCAACCGTGGTACCGGCTGCGCTCGCGCAAGCGCGACCGCGCAGTCGTGCATCGGGTCGCGCAGGAAGTCCCGCTGCCGGGGGAGGGGTTCATCATCCAGATCTTCGGACGGCACACCAAGCTCGGCCGCGCCATGCAAGGGCTTCCGGGCAGCGAGATCCTGCGGCGCTAACTACTACTAAAGAACTAGTTGACAACCGGGACCCCGCCCAGTATAACTACTACAACATTAGTAGCTGGCGGGGACACGAATGCGGATTGCCTTCACTGATCGCGAGCTGGACGTCATGAGCGTGCTCTGGGATCTCGGCGACGCCACCGTCGCGGAGGTTCGCGAGCAGCTCGCGGACAAACTCGCCTACACGACCGTGCTGACGGTCCTTCGGACGCTCGAGCAAAAGGGATACGCCGCGCACACCGGCGAGGGCCGCGCACATCGCTATCACCCCCTGGTCCAGCGCGAGGCAGCCGGCCGCAACGCTCTCCGCCGGCTCGTCGACAAAGTGTTCCAGGGCTCGCCCGAGCTGCTGATGACCCATCTCGTTTCTGATAAGAATCTCAGCGACGAGGAGCTGCGCCGCCTGCGCAAGCTGCTCGAAGC
>JBKPDZ010000098.1:0-8902 GCA_046728135.1 Gemmatimonadota bacterium
CTCCGCGACCATCGATCGGTCTGAGTTTCGCCATGTATTGCTCAGCGGCACTATCGTGGGTGTGGTCACAGCCGCGACGGTGATTCTCTATCTCCTCGTCGCGCGGCTCCTGTCTCCCGGAATGGTGACGTCGCTGCTGGAAACCGTCCTCGTGCTCGGCGGCGGCGTCGGGGCGGCGTTCTTGCCCGGTTTCTTTGCCAGCTCGCGCACGACGCAGGGCATCGCGAGTGCCGCCGCAATCGGGCTGTGGGGCACGATCGTGTTCATGGCGATCGATATCATCCTGTTGCGGCCGTTCAAGGCGTACCCGTGGACGTGGGACGCCATCGGCGGTGGCAGCACTTGGTGGTATCTGCCTGTGTGGTGGATGCTCGGCACCTTCCTCGCCTGGATGGGTGGTGTCGTGACGGCAGGGCGCGCGGCGCGCGGCGGCGACGTCTCGATTCCTGGGCTCGCACTCCCGGTTGTCGTGGGCGCCGCGGTCATCGCGCTCGCGCTCACCCTCGCCCGTCTCCACATCGATCTCCCCGTCGCCGCCGGCGCGGGATTCGCGCTGGTTCTCACCATCCTCGCCGTCGCCGTCATCGTGCGCAAAGGGTAGGAAATCATGCCGCGGTGGCTTGCACACTTGCTCGTGGTGGTCGGCTGGCTCCTGACCCCCGCATGGGCATGGGCGGCGTCGCATGTCGGCCTCTGGCTGGGCGCGCTCGTCGCGCTGCGATTCGAGAATCCGGTCTTGATGCTCATCATCGCCGGAAGCGGAGCCCTGGCGTTTGGATTCGCCGTGCTCTGGACGTGGGTTCGACTGATGCGGCGTCTGCCGCACCTGCTCTCGCATCATATGGCGCCTCGAGCTTCCGAGGAACATGCCGCGATTGCGGCCGCGGATTGAGCTGCTCCTCTTCATCGCCGGTGTCTCACAACTTTCCGCCCAGGGGGAGGGGGGAGGCCGTGATGTCGATCTCCGATGGGGCCGGTGGTACCAGGGCAATCGATCCACGACGTACGAGCTGCGCACCGACGCACCGCTCAGCGGCATCTTCTCGCACGGTCTCACCGCACAGGTTCTGATTCATGACAGTCTCGGCCGCCACCGCGCATTCTATGGAGCGGGGTGGCAGCTCCATGCGTGGCGACGCCGCTCCGTGTTCGGACCGTACGCCATCGCGGGAGTCGCACTCGGCGTGTCGACAGATACGACGTCGCAGGGGCTCGCCGCACTTTGGACGCTCGGCGGGGGCGTCGAGTGGCGGCCGATCTCATGGGGGGCGGTCGGCTTCGAAACGGTCTATCGGCTACAGGACATAGGCCCACGCGGGTTCTGGCGCACGACTTCAAACGCACGCGATGGACTCGGCGCCTCGATCGGTTTCTCGGTGACGATCGGGAAGGCCGTGGATCGCCGCTGGCCGAGCCGAGGGCGCAACGAGCCGACGCGGGCGCCCCCCCTTCTCATCGTGGCGCCCAGCACGATCACGGGTAATGCTGCCGACATCGTGAAGACGGCGCTCGATGCGGTCGGGACCCCCTACGTCTGGGGTGGCACCGCAGCGAATGGATTCGATTGCTCGGGCCTCGTGCAATGGGCCTACGCCCAGCATGGCATCCGAGTGCCGCGCATGAGTCGCGACCAGTCGCGCTCCGGAACAGAAGTCACGCCCGTCATCGAAGCGCTGCGACCAGGCGACATTCTCCTGTTCGCGGCGCAGCCGGGTGGTGGTATTACACACGTGGGCCTCTACGTCGGCGAACAGACGTTCATTCACAGCGCGAACACGGGCGTCAAGCTGTCACGCTTGGAAGCCACCGACCCTGATGGTGCGTGGTGGGTCGCCCGGTGGGTTGGAGCTCGCCGAGTGGTGCAGTAATGCATGTCGTGGCCTTATGCCGACGTGCAGTCGTGCCGACATGTACGGCATTCGCGCTCACGTTGGCTTGTAGTACCTCGCACCTTCCAGCGCAGCTGCGCAGCTACACGATCGTGGTCGAGGAGAAGGACCCGCAGAGCGTTGAATTGGCGCGCGCCTTGCGCGCCCGCGGCATCAAAGTGCGGCCGAGGCTGCGAGGGGGAAGTGGCCCCACTGCGGCCCTCTTCTACTTTACCTTCAGCGATACTAGCGCAGGGCCCGCTTGGTTTTACGTTCGTCTCGCCGATACCCGGTCCGGCGTGGTCGTGAGCGCCGCGACCATCCCGCTGGACTCAACGACGAGAACCCAGCGTGCCCGAGCCGTTGCCGCCGTCCACGCACTGGCCCCTTGACATGGTTCTGCAGGCAGGAGAGATTCAGTTGTCAATTAGCACTCACCATCCGCGAGTGCTAACGGCTAATCAATTCAAAGAGTTACGGAGGTTGAGGGTATCATGCCAACGGCAACCAAGACGACCCCGAAGTACAAGGTCTATCCGTTGGCCGATCGCGTGGCGATCCGGCCGATGGAGGAGACGGAGACGATGAAAGGCGGGCTGTACATCCCCGATACCGCCAAAGAGAAGCCGATCCAGGGCGAAGTCATCGCCGTGGGACCGGGCCGGCGGGAGAAGGGTGAGACGATCCCGATGGAGCTGAAGGTGGGGGATCGCGTCATTTACGGGAAGTACAGCGGCACGCAGGTCGAGTTGGACAACGAAGAGATCATCCTGATCAAAGAAGCCGACGTCATCGCGAAGCTCGCGTAAGCAGCCCCTACGGAGGAAGCACAGACATGGCAGCCAAGTTTTTGGAGTTCAGCACCGAGGCCCGGGCCCGCCTGAAGCGCGGCGTGGACCAGTTGGCCGATGCGGTGAAGGTGACGCTCGGCCCCAAGGGCCGGAATGTCGTCATCGACAAGAAGTTCGGCAGCCCGACCGTCACCAAGGACGGCGTGACCGTCGCGAAGGAAGTCGAGCTCGAGGATGAGATCGAGAACATGGGCGCCCAGATGGTGAAGGAAGTGGCGACCAAGACCTCGGATCTCGCGGGCGACGGCACCACGACGGCGACCGTGCTCGCGCAGGCGATTTACCGCGAAGGCCTGAAGTCGGTTACGGCCGGCGCCAACCCGATGGCCCTGAAGCGCGGCATCGAGAGCGCTGTCGAGACCGTCGTCGCCGAGCTGAAGAAGATTTCGGTGCCGACCTCTGGCCGGAAGGACATCAAGCAGGTGGCCACGATTTCTGCCAACGGCGACGCTGAAATCGGCGACAAGATCGCCGACGCCATGGACAAGGTCGGTAAGGACGGCGTGATCACGGTCGAGGAAGCCAAGAGCCTCGAGACCACGCTGGAGACCGTAGACGGGATGCAGTTCGATCGCGGCTACCTCTCGCCCTACTTCATCACCGATCCCGAGAAGATGGAGTGCACGATCGAGGATGCCTACATCCTCATCTACGACAAGAAGGTCTCGACGATGAAAGACCTCCTGCCCGTGCTCGAGAAGGTGGCACAGTCAGGCCGGCCCATGCTGATTGTCGCCGAGGACGTCGAGGGTGAGGCGCTCGCGACGCTCGTCGTCAACAAGCTCCGCGGCACGCTGAAGGTCTGCGCCGTCAAGGCGCCGGGCTTCGGGGACCGTCGCAAGGAGATGCTGCGCGACATTGCCATCCTCACCGGTGGCCAGGTGATTTCGGAAGAGCTCGGGTTGAAGCTCGAGAACACGACGCTCAACGATCTCGGTCGCGCCAAGCGCGTCATCGTGGATAAGGACAACACCACGCTCGTAGACGGCAAGGGCAAGGACGACCAGATCGAGGGCCGCAAGTCGGAGATCAAGGCCCAGATCGAGAAGTCCACGTCGGATTACGACAAGGAGAAGCTGCAGGAGCGGCTGGCGAAGCTCGCCGGCGGCGTGGCCGTGCTGAACGTCGGCGCGGCGACCGAGACCGAGATGAAGGAAAAGAAGGCTCGGGTCGAGGACGCGCTGCATGCCACTCGCGCGGCGGTCGAGGAGGGCATCGTGCCGGGCGGCGGTGTGGCGCTGTTGTGGTGTCAGAAGTCGCTGGACAAGACCAAGGGTCACGATGACGATGAGAAGACCGGCATCGAGATCGTGCGCCGGGCCCTCGAGGAGCCGATCCGCATCATCGCCCAGAACGCTGGCGCCGAGGGCGCCATCGTGGTCGGAAAGGTGAAGGAGTCGAAGGACAAGAACTTCGGCTACAACGCCCAGACCGACAAGTTCGAGGATCTCGTGGCGTCGGGCGTCATCGATCCGACCAAGGTCACCCGGACGGCCTTGCAGAACGCTTCCTCCATCGCGAGCCTGCTGCTCACGACCGAGTGCGTCGTAGTGGAGAAGAAAGAGAAGGAGAAGGCGCCGCCGATGCCGGGCGGTGGTATGGGCGGGATGTACTAACAGCCCAGACGCACAGACGCAGCAGACGCAACAGGTAGGCTAAGTAACACGACGCCCCGGGTAACTCCCGGGGCGTTGTGCGTCTAGGGCGTGTGCTCGGGAGCCGGCGGCTTCTTGTACTCGAACAGCTCGTCCGGCGTGATCCGGAGGGCGCCGCAGAGACGCTCAATTGTGTCAGCGCGAATCGAGTCGAAGCGCCCGTTGGGACGCGTCAATCGGTAGATGGTGTTTAAACTCAGGCCCGTGAACCGGGCCAGGCTATACGCCGAGAGTCCCCGCGCCTTCAAAACGTGTCGCAATCGTAAGCGCAGCTGACCCCTGCGGCGGTAGTGGACCTTCCGACCTCGGTACTTGGGCATGGTCTCCTCGTGCTCGTGGTATCCCGAGAGCGGTGCTGGCGTTACCACCGTATACGCACCCTACATCTTATAGTAGCTACAGCTGCTATAACATACGGATCGCCCAGTGAGGCCCATCACGGGGGATTCGTGGTAGTCTGCAGTATCTTTCGCGGCCTGCGATGGTCATCGGTCGCTGTGAACCCAGCTAACTGATTGCGCTTAAAAGTGTTACGGATCTTGGCCTAGGCCGTGCACTGTAGGTGGCGTCTGACACAGACCTAGGTAAGACCTATGTACGGTCCGACAGAAAGGTTCACGATGGTCCGCCCAGCTGCGAGAAGCGCGTCAAACCAGGGATTTACGGTGGTGGAACTCCTTATGGTCATTGTGGTTATGGGCGTCCTCTCCTCGATCGCGTATCCCCGCTGGACCGCGATGCGCAAGAGTGCTGGACTGCGCGCGGCGCGGGTGCAGTTCAGTGCGTCACTCGCGATCGCACGGGCAGCCGCGGTGCGCTTCGGCCGGCCCGCGCAACTCAAGCGGACCGGCAACACCATCCAGGTGCGCGCCGACACCGGCGGCACCGGGGTGTTCGTGGCGCTGGGCACGCCGGTCGCATTCGATTCCCAGTTTAGTGTGACGCTCAGTGCCACGGTGGACTCGATCGTGTTCGGATCGCGCGGCTTGGCCACGAATCTCACGTCGAGCGGCGCATACTTCGAGCTGGCGGGCGCCAGCATCCGGGACTCCGTCTGCCTGACCCGACTGGGCGAAGTCGCCCCCCGCGGCTGCCGATGAATGCGCGCGGCTTCACCATGGTCGAGGCGATGGTCGCGATCGTGGTGTTCGCCGTCGGCGTGCTCGGCCTCGCCGGGAGCGCGGCGGTGATGACGCGTCAGATGAGCAGCGGGAACCGCCTGGCGCGCGCGAACATGATCGCCCGGTCTCGTGTCGAGCAGTTTAGCGCCCAAAACTGCACGGCGCTCACCAGCGGCTCCGCAACCGCCGGCGGGTTCAGCGAGCAGTGGACGGTGACCGCACTGACACGCACCGTGCGCGTCGTGGAGAAGGTCACGTTCGCGGGCACGCGCGGGTCGCGCAGCAAGAGCTACGTGACGATGCTGCCTTGCCCGGCCAACCCGTGAGCGGGCACCCAGCAGCGGCGCGCGAGGGTTTCACGCTGGCCGAGCTGCTCGTGGCGCTTGTGCTGCTCGGGATCGTCGTCGGATCCATGATCGGTGTCCTGACGCGGCAACAGCGGTTCTATAGCTCTGCGGCGGACCTGATGGACACCCGCGGGCGGCTCCGCCAGGTGCTCGCCGTGCTCCCGTCCGAGCTCCGCAGCGTGTCGCCGAGTGATACGCTGAGCGGCGGAGCGAATAGCGGCGACATCTACGCGTGGAGCGACCATGCCCTCGAGTTCCGGTCCGTGCTGGGAAGTTCGCTCGTCTGCTGGGTGACGGGAGTCGTGCCCCTCACCTCGTTACGTCTGCCGCCGGTGAACCTTCCCAATGTGCTGAGCGCGTGGCAAACCACTCCGGTCGGCGGTGACTCGCTGCTCATTTTCGATAATGGCGCACGGCGGTGGCGAGCATACGCGATCACGGCGATCGCGCCGGTGAGCGGAGGCGCCGGATGTCCGAGCGGAGCGGGACAGTTCCTGACGGCAGCCCAAGCGGCGCTGTCGAGTTACGCGGTCAGCGTCTCTCCAGCGCTCAGTGCGACGATTGGCGTGGGTGCGCCCGTCCGAGTGTTTCGGCGCGTCCACTACGAGCTGTATAAAGAGACAGACGGGCGATGGTACCTGGGGTTCTTCGACTGCCTCAGCACCTATGTCCCCCCGGGGTGCCGCGCACTCGAGCCCGTAAGCGGACCCTACCGGCCGTATTCCGGCACGCCCGGGCTGAGCGGGCTGCTGTTCACCTACTACGATTCGACAGGGGCGGTGCTGACCCCGGGCGTAGCCCAGGCCCGCAACATCGCACGCATCGACCTGACCGTCCGCGCCCAGACCCAGGCGCCGATGAGCTTGAGTGGGGGCGTCCGCACCGTGGGCAGTGACTCGGTTCGGTATACCATTGGCCTGCGGAACCGACACTAGTTGGCCGGCGAAAGGGCGGACACGATGAGCAAGTTCTTACGAGGGGATGGCGGCATGGCGCTGGGCGTCGTGCTCATCGCGCTCGTCTTGATCGGCACGTTGATCGCCGGCGTTTTCTTCATGTCGAACCAGAACTACCGCGTCCAGAGCAACGGTCAGTTCGAGGAACAGGCGCTGTCCGCCGCCGAGTTCGGCGTCAACCAGACCGTGCGGGTGTGGAATACGGACACAGCGGCCGCGATGGCGATCGGCGGGATCCGGACCCGCACCGACACGGTATCAGCCGGCGTCACCGCCGTCACTCGGACGACGCGTCTCGCCGGCAACTTGTACGCGGTCGTGACCGAAGGCCGAGCGGGAAGCGGAGTCGGGACTAACGCCCGTCGCCGCGTTGGCCAGGTGCTGTTTCTCCCGGCCCTCAATGCCAACGTGGTCGGCGCCGTGACAACGCGGCAAACCGCCGCCAACAAGCTCACCTTGAGCGGCACGGCGACTGCGTCGGGGGCCGACTCAACGCCTCCGGGCTGGACCAGCTGTGCGCCCCCCGGCGGCAGCGTGGCTGGCTACGCCATGCCCGACACGACCGCCATCAGCAGCAGCTCCAGCGTGCCGCCAACGGGTTCGCCCCCGAAGCTGCAGACGCCGGCCGCGGCCGATTCGAACACGTACTTCAACCTTGGCGGCGGCTTGACGTTCGACAGCCTCACGAAACTTGCGAACATCACCTACGCCGCGGGTGCCAACGCCTCGACCATCCAGCCGTCTCTAATAGGCGGTTCGTGCAATCAGGCAGATACAAGGAACTGGGGCGAGCCCTGGTATCCCCCGACCATCGGTGCGATCACGCAGTGTGAGGGTTATTTCCCGATCATCTGGGCGAAGGGAAACTTCCAGTTCTCGAGTGGGCGCGGTCAGGGCATCCTGCTCGTGAGCGGCGATTTCACCGCATCGGGTGGCACGGAGTTCACCGGTCTTATTCTAGTGCGTGGGAGCCTGACCACGACTGGTGGCGGAATCAAGGCAAACGGCGCCGTCCTCGCGTACAATCAGAACAACACGAAGGGGACGATGAGCGGAAGCACGAGGATCCAGTATTCGAGTTGTGCCATTAGTACGGTGCTGTCGAAGCTGGCGGCGAACACGCCGCCCCGGCCAGTGGGATACCACGCGTGGACGGAGCTGCCCTGATAGGCCCAGGAGAAGGTTAAACCCTAGGTAATCCCCTAGGTCGCAGAAACTTATCGTAGCAGCGCTCCCTCCCGTGTGACGGTACGCACGGGGGGGAGCACTATTATGGAGAGCCATGACCGGCGCTCCGGGGGCTCCGCCGTCCGAAAAGGCCGCTCTCTCGCGAGAGCTGGCCGATTTTCTCATCGAGTTGTCGATCGCGCTCCACAAGCACGCTATGTACCCGGAGGGTCACCCGTCGCTCGCGCCGGCCGCGGCGGGCGTGACGCGCCGTGCCGAGCATCTCTTCGAGGGTCGCACGACGCTTGCCCTGGGGGTCGCTCGGCAGCAGCTCGTTATCGAAGGCGTTGCCACGGATCCGAAGAACCCCCTGCTCGCCGAGCTTGCCGGCCGGCTGCATCGCCACCACCTCGGCGCCGTCACATTCCATCGCGGGCTGCGCGTCGCTGAAGTCGCTGATGTGCTGAAGACGTTGGCTGTTGACGGGGAGCGCTCCGGCGAGCCGCTGGGATTAGGCCCGCCGGAGCGGCTGCGCGCCTGGGATCACATCCGGTTGCATTCGGTCACATATGAGCGGCTCGAGCTGCTCCCGGAGGACGAACAAGCGTCGCCGGCCGCCGAGGATAAAGGCGCGCGCGAGCGTGGGCTGCGCGGCTCGCAGCTGTGGGTGGGACTGGCGCGCGCCGCACTCGCGGCCGAGGCGATGGCCGGCGACGACGCGGCACGGCCCCCCACCGAACCGTCAATGATCGCCAAGGCGATCGACCAGCATCCGGGCGGTGCTGCCTACGACCAAGTGATCGTGGGTTACCTCCTGCAGATCGCGGACGAGTTGAAGCACGCCGGGGGTGCCGAGGCGGCGGCACTACGGCGCCGCACATCGAAGCTGGTCGGCGCCCTGCAGCCCGGGACGCTGCGCCGGCTGATCGAGATGGGT
>JBKPDZ010000099.1:0-8915 GCA_046728135.1 Gemmatimonadota bacterium
GAGGACCGAGGTGCGAGTCACGGGCCGGTGCGAGATCGCGACCGGCGTGGGGTTGGTGAGCCAGTTGGCGCCCGGGCCGTCGGCGTAGATGTCGGCGATGTAGCTCTTGCCGCGGTCGAGGAAGGTGAGCGGCACGTTGAACGTGCGCGCTTGCTCGTCGGTGATGGCGCCGAGGAACCACTGTGGGGAGTTGCGCTGTTTGCGGGCCACGATGACGTAGTCGCCGATCTTGCCGTCGAGCACGCGCGTGGTGTCCCAGTCCACGGCGACGTCCTTGATGAACTGGAATGCCGGCACGTTGTCGTAGTTCTCGGGCAGGTCGGCAGCCATCTGCAGCGGCGAGTAGATCACCACATACAGCGCGAGCTGCTTCGCGATCGTCGTGCGGACGCGCGCGTCTTCGTTGGTGCGCGCCGGCCCGGTGTGGGTGCGCAGGATGTCGAAGATCCCCGGCGTGAAATCCATCGGGCCGTCGAGCAGGCGGGTGAAGAACAGAATCGTCTCATGCTCCGGCGGATTCCCGCCCTCGCCGCCCCAGGCGTTGTACTCCTGACCGCGCGCGCCCTCGCGACTCATCATGTTCGGATAGGTGCGGCGCTCGCCCGTGTCGTGGATCGGCTCGTGCACGTCGAGCATGATGTGGTGTTGCGCCGCCTTCTCGATCACATGGCGGTAGTGCTGGACCATGCGCTGGCTCCAGTGCGAGTGCCCGCCCGTGATCGTATCGGTCACGTATCCCGACTTGATGGCGTCGAGGCCCAGCGACTGGTAGAGCGTGAAGGCGCTGTCCATCTGCCGCTCATAGTTCTCGATTCCGCCTGACGTCTCGTTGTGCACGATCAGCTTCACGCCCTTCGACTGCGCGTAGCGGGCGAGCTCGACGAGATCGTAGTCGGGATACGGCTGGGTGAAGGAAAAGGCGTTGCGGTTCTGGATCCAGTCGCCGTCCCAGCCGACGTTCCAGCCTTCGACCAGCACGCCGCCAAAGCCGTTCGCTGCGGCAAAATCGATGTAGCGCTTGGTATTCGCGGTCGTGGCGCCGTGCTTGGGCCCCGAGCTCCACGTCATCGTGCCGATGTGCATCCCCCACCAGATGCCGACGTACTTCATCGGCTTGATCCAGTCCGTATTCGCGATGACACTCGGCGGATTGAGGTTCAAGCCGATGACCGACGGCGACAGCTCCGTCACCTTGTCGGCGATCTGAATCGTGCGCCACGGCGTGACGAACGGCGCATGGCCGCGGACCTTCACGCCGTCGGCGTAGGGCGCGAGGTCCGCGTGCAGGGTGCGGTTGTCCATCCGCGGGCCCCGAATGTTCATCTTGGCGTAGTCCACGAGATTCGCCTCGTGAATCACGACGAACGTCTTGCCGTCGCGGAATTCCATCGTGAGCGGCGTCTGGACGCTGTCGAGCGTGCTCACCGGCCCCGAGGACCACAGCTGCTCGGAGCGGTCGAGCCGCGGCCGGTTGGAGGCGATCCACCAGGCGCGCGCGTTGTCGGCCATGGCGAACTCGGTCAACTCGTCCATGATCTCGAAGTTTGCGAGGCTCTCCTGCGCGGGGAACTCGTAGCGGAAGGCGACACCGTCGTTGAACGCGCGGACTGCCAGCGCGAACGTGCGGTTCGGGGCTCTCGTCTCTGCGACGCCGACCTTCAGCTCGTTGTGATGATCGCGGATCTTTGCGACTTCGCCCCACGGCTGCGTCCACGTTTCGTCAAACGTGTTGCGGCTCGAGTCCACGATACGCAGGCTGTCGCGCAGCGGCGGCGCGCCGCGGAAGTCGAATCCCAAGAGCGAGGGCGTGAGGAGCGGACGCCCGTCGCGCTGCACCGAGTAGTAGAGCCTGCCCTCGTGCGTGTCGACCATCACGACGTTCCGCCCGTCGGGCGAGGCGACGCGGACCTGGCTGGTCGCCACCGCGCAGGGGATGAGTAGCGCCACCAACGCCGGCCACGCCGGCCTGTAGATCCTCATGAATCAAGTCTCCACTAGCGAGATGTGCGATGCGGGCAACAAGCCCCACTGGTATATTGGTCTGGCCGACTCCCTCAAGGGGCTGTCTATGGCAACCGTGACACGCGCGGTCCTGACGCTGTTCCTGCTCGCGGCCTGCTCACGTCGGACGGCGCAACATACCTCTCCCCAAACCTCGGATCCCAGCAGGCCACCGGGCACCGTCCTGACGGCGGATGACATCCAGCGCGCGCCCGGCCAAACTCTTGAGCAGCTACTGCTGGCGCGTGTC
Organism: Gemmatimonadota bacterium; assembly: GCA_046728135.1. Classification (GTDB taxonomy): domain Bacteria; phylum Gemmatimonadota; class Gemmatimonadetes; order Gemmatimonadales; family GWC2-71-9; genus 20CM-2-65-7. The sequence goes on from JBKPDZ010000099.1 coordinate 2,252, forward strand.
CCGGGCCTGACGCTCACGCGCGCCCCCGATGGTCATGCCGTGCTGCACTTGCGTGGCACCACGACGCTGTTGGGCGACGAGGAGCCGCTGTTCGTCGTCGACGGCATCCCGCTCGGGTCGAACCCCGGCAACCTGTCGGCCATCGACCCGCACGATATCGAGACCGTGCAGGTCCTGCGTGATGCCGCCGTCACCGCGGCCTACGGCATCCGCGGCGCCAACGGTGTGATCATCATCCGGACCAAACAAAACTAGCGAGTTTCGTGAGCTGCCGGCTCGAAAAAACAGCGGGCGATCGTTGTTGCGCGCAACGATGTAGAGGGCCGCGGTTCGTGTCCGGAGCCGCTGGATATCCCGGGCCTGACCGGGGACGAAGAAGCCGCTGGCTGCCGCCCCCAGCGGGGTGAAGCCGCCGTGCCCGTCACCTCGCAGGAATTGTCCGTAACTCGCATGCATGCTGCCGATGGCAGGCTGTACGCCGTCGAAGTTTCCGGCGAGCAGCAGGTCGAGCTTGCCGTCATGGTCGAAGTCGCCTGAGAGGATCCCGTAGACCGGTGCGATCTGCGCTTCACGCGGCAAGGGCACCAGTGTGAACGACCCGTCGCTGTTGTGGCGCGCCAGCGCCGTCGCAAATGTTTCAGCCTGCTTCACGACCGCATCGCTCAGGTCGCCGCCAAAAATCTGCTCGACGCTCTGCCCGGCGTAATCGGCGTACGTGGGATAGCGCGATTTCAGATACGGCAGGGCGGCGGTCAGCTCGTCGCGCAGCAGCAGCGGATACGAGCGGCCATTCTCGTAGCACGTCACGATCTGTTCGCGGAAGCCATCGCCATCGAAGTCCTTGACGTACATGCGCGCGGGCTCGGCGGCCGTCGCATGCAACCGGGTGTTCAGCCCCAAGTTGCCCACGATGAAATCCACCCGGCCGTCGCCATCGAAGTCGCCCGCGATGATGCGGTTCCACCAGCCCGCGCTGTGCTCGAGGCCTTTCGTCGCGACGCGCTCGAGCTTCGTGCCCGTATTATGGAAGATTGTGATCGGCATCCACTCGCCGACGACGACCAGATCGAGACGGTGGTCGCCATCCACATCGACCCAGAGCGCGTCCGTCACCATACCGATGTGGGCGAGCTCGGGCGCCACCTGCGCCGTGACGTCGGTGAAGTGCCCACGACCATCCTTCCGCAGCAGCGTGCTCGGCGGATCGATGCCGTAGTGTCCCGGGACGACCCGGCCACCCACGAACAGGTACTCGTTCGAGACGGCCACGCGCGACCCGCTGCCGAACAATGACGGCAGCCGCCCCGTCGTCTTGCGGAAGTGGCCATGCCCGTCGCCCAGGTAGAGCCGGTCCTCCAGCGCGGGCGCGAGGGCGGAGAACTCGTTGCCGCCGGTCACGACGTAGAGATCGAGGTTGCCGTCGCCGTTCGCGTCGAAGAACGCCGCGCCCAGATCCTCCGAGATCCCATCGGTCGCGAACAGCGCCTGATTCGTCGAGACGAACGTGCCGTTAGCGCGCTGGATGTAGAGCGCGCTGGGCTGTCCCTTGGCGCCGCCGATGAAGAAGTCGTCCAGGCCGTCGCCGTTCACGTCGCCGACGGCTACAAACGGGCCTTCCGTTGACAGCATCTTGGGAATCAGCCGCTCGCGGTCGAAGTCCACGAAGTCGTTTTCGTGGTGGACGAAGTCCAGGCCGATTTGCCCCGTGACGTCGGTAAAGATGGGCCTGCGTGCCGACGTGCCGACGTGCGACGTGAAATGCCCGTCCTGCTCCCGAATCGTAATCCGCTGATTCGTGCCAACGTGAGTCGTGCCACTCGTGCGACCGTCAGGCCACTCGACGGTGACAGCGTCCAGCGTATCGATGCGGCCAACGCCGAACGTCAGCACATAATCCACGCTCGATTGGAACCCGCGCGTCGGCTCGAGCTCCTGCATGAACTGGCGATCGCCAGCGCGCAGTGTTACGCGCGCGCCCACGGCAAACGGATTCGCGCTGTCGCCCGTGAGCCGCACCTGTAGGTAGTGGTTGTCGGGTCGCACGGTTCGGGCGTTGTTGCGGAAGATGAACGCCTCGTCGTTCACGTTGTTGACGACGAGATCGGGCGCCCCATCGCCATCCAGATCGCCGTACGCCGCGCCGTTCGAGAAGCTCCGCAGGTCCAGCCCCCACGCGGCGCTGACGTTCGTGAACGTGAGATCGCCGTTGTTGCGGAACGCGTAGTTGGGCAGCTTGGTGGAGGTCATCGCATTGATGAGGCTCATGAAGTCGACCCGCTGGCCGCGTGTCGCCGCGAGCATCGTCTGATCGTTGCCGAGAAACGCGATGTAGTCCTGCGACGTCACGTCGCGCGCCAGGCCGTTCGCGACGAAGATGTCCTTGTTGCCGTCGAGATCGAAATCGGCGATGAGCGCGGCCCAGCTCCAGTCGGTGCGTGCGACGCCGGCGAGCTGGCCGATGTCGCTGAACGTCCCATCCCCGTTGTTGTGTTGGAGCATGTTGCGCATGAGCTGGTGATCGAACCCCTCGCGCGCCTTGGCCTGATACAGCTCCCACGATTCGAACGCCGAGGTCGTCTTCAGCCGGTAGTCGTCCGCGGGCAGCATGTCGGACGTGTAGATGTCCGGCCAGCCGTCGTTGTCGATATCGGCGATGTCGACGCCCATCGAGAAGTAGCTGGAGACGGGCATGGCCTGGTCCAGGACCTCGCCGAATGTGCCGTCGCCCTTGTTAATGTAGAGGTAGTCGCGCTCGAAGAAATCGTTGGCGACGTAGACGTCCGGCCTGCCATCGCGGTTCACGTCGCCGATGGCGATTCCCAGCCCGAAGCCGATCTCGGGGCCGTAGATCCCCGCCTGCGCGCTCACGTTCACGAAATGCCCGTGGTCGTTGCGGTACAGCTCGTGGCCGCCGAGCGGGTCGCGGACCATGCGCTGATTCCGCACGGCGATGCCGGCCACGGCTTTGGGTGAGTTGCGGATCAGGAACAGATCGAGGTCGCCGTCGCCGTCGTAGTCGAAGAAGGCGGCCTGCGTGGAGTAACCCGTGTCCGCGATCCCGTATTGTGCGGCCATCTCACGGAACCGCGGGATCCCGTCCTTGACGCCCTGGTTGATGTAGAGCGTGTTCGCGCGCAGGGCGCCGCTCTTCAAGCCGGCGTGACACACGTAGATGTCGAGGAGCCCGTCGCCGTTGACGTCGGCGAGCGTGACGCCGGTGGTCCATCGTCCGCTCTCGGCAACGCCGGCTTCCTTCGTGATGTCGCGAAAATGGAAATGGCCGAGGTTCAGGTAGAGGCGCGGCCCTTCCTCGTTTGACGTGAGCACGATCTCGGGCAGGCCATCCCCGGTGAGGTCGCCGATCGCGACACCGCCGCCGTTATAGAAATTGCGATAGGTGAAGACGTTGAAGTCGCGCGTCTCAGTCAGGCGATTGGCGAAGTCGACGCCGGTATAGCTCGAGGGCAGGAGGCTAAACAACTGGCCGCGCTGCGTCGGCGGCGGAGCCGACCGCACTCGCGCGGCGTCACCATTCCCTTCAGAGCAGGCGACGATCAGGACGAAAAGAAATAGGGGCGCAGCGTGCTGCGCCCCTACCGTGTCACCCACCACCTCCACTCCTCGCCTAGTATCCCGGATTCTGCTTGAGCATAGGATTGGCGTCCATCTGCGTCTGCGGGATCGGCATCAGGACGTAGTAATCCGGCCTGGACACCTTGCCGCCGGCCAGCCCCGATGCGGCGTCCGTTCGGGCCGTGTATTGGCCGAATCGGATGAGGTCCTGCCGCCGCTTGCTTTCACCGAACAGCTCGAACAGCCGCTCGCTGAGGATCATGTCACGGGTGACGGGCCCGACGAGCGGCGTGTTGACTGGGTCCGTGCGAGCGCGGAGCGTGTTCAACAGGCCGAGTGCCGTCGCGCTGCCCGGCGTCTGCTCGTTGAGGGCTTCGGCCTTGATCAGGTAGATTTCGCCGAGGCGGAACCAGGCGAAGTCGTTGCCGCTGTTCTGGGCTACGTGCGCCGGGTCGGCCGGCCACTTGTAGATCCGAGGACCTTCGCCCTCGCTCGCCGAGCGGATGTTGCCGATACTGTCGGTGAAGACCAGCGCAACGGCGGGCGAATAGGCGGGACACGCGCCGGACACGCGAACGGTCGCCGGCGCGCCGCTCAGCACGTCCTTCTGGGGTCCGATCAGAATTGCGTTGCGGCGCTTATCCGCGGCATCGAAGGCGTTGTACGTCTGCGCCAGGGTCGCGAACCCGTTCCAGGGCGTGAGCGGCGCATACTGGCAATAGTGCAGCGCCGCCATCGTGATACCCATCCCGAGGCCGTCCTGGGCGATGAACTTGACGACGAAGATGTTCTCCGGCGACTTGGAGTTGTCGGCGCGGAAGTTCTGCGGGAACGAGTCGGCCAGCCGATAGACGCCGGAATTCAGAATACGATCCGCCGCGGCGATGGCGGCGGCGCACGCATCCTGGCCCCCGCTCACCGTCACGCCCGAGCAGGAGTTGTAGCCGGTGGCGTTGATGCCCGTACCGCCGGCGGCGTCCTTGGTGAACACGCCGGCGTTGATATACATGTTGGCGAGGATGGCATCCGCGGCGCCCTTGGTGAGCCGCCCGTTGTTCGCTGCGCCCCAACTGGCCGGTAGCCCGGAATCACGTGCCGCAATCAGCTCACTCTCGATGAAGTTGAAGAGCTCGCGGCGCGAGCTGCGGGGCTGCGCCCCGATTTCGGTGTTCGTCACAATCGGCACGCCACCGAACATGTCCAGCAGGATGTAGTAGTAGAACGCGCGCAGCGTCCTGCCCTCCGCCACGTAGACCGCCTTGTTCGGAACGGTCGCGCTCTCGATGGAGGAGAGGAATAGGTTCGCCCGCGCGACGCCGGTATACGCAGTATTCCAGGAGCCGTTGAAGAAACCGACCCCAGCACTGGTGGGCGTCCACGTCTGGTTGTGCAGATCGATCCACTGACCGCCGTCGTACCAGTCCGAGCCGCGCGTCGGCACCACGATCTCGTCGGTGCTGACCTCGTTCGCGTCGTAGACGCTGCCCTCGGGCGCCGTACTCCGTAGCTGCGCGTATACGCCCGCGAGACCAGCCAGCACTTCTGCCTCGTTATGGAAGAAGTTCCCGGGCGTAATCTGGCTGAGCGGCGTTTCATCGAGGTTGGTGCACCCTTGTAGCGGCAGGAGGAGCAGCCCAAACAGCAGCGCCCCCGCCGCCCCCGCTCCGATCGATATCGTCACAAATGGTCGCTTCATTGACAGCGCTCCCTAGAAGAGGAGACGGAGACCCCCCGTAATCGTCCGGGGGCGGGGATAGACGAGATAATCGACACCACGTACTGCCAATCCGGTGCCCGAATAGACCTCGGGATCGAGACCCGAGTATCCCGTGATCAGAAAGAGATTATCGGCCGACACATAGAGCCGCGCACTGCGCGCCGAGCGCATCAGCCACGGCAGGTTGAGGTCATAGCCGACCGTGATGTTCTGGAGGCGCACGAACGACGCACTCTCGATCCAGCGCGAGGAATAGATCGCGGGCTCGTGAATTCCGGTGCCGTCATTCACCGCGTCCCGCAGGAAGTTTTTGTCCTGCAGGGCGTTGCTCTTGGTGGAGTACACAAGCGCCGTGTTGTTGAAGACGTCCTGTCCCACGGCCGCATGGATCAGGAAGCTGATGTCGAACCGTTTCCAGGCGATTTGGCTGCGGAATCCCAGGGTAAAGTCAGGATTGGCGTTGCCGAGCACGCGGTAGTCTGCGGCGGCCGGCCCGCCCCCGGTCGTCGTCTTGTTGTTGACTACGTCGCACCCCGCGGTGGCCGCGGTGCAGTAGAACACCTGCTTCCCCGACGCGTCGTTGCCCAGGAAGATGGGGCCGTAGAAGGTGCCCAACGCATACCCTGGGCAATAGCCAGGCCTGCTGGGGTCGCAGACCATAACGCGCTCGGCCTCTACATTGCTCTGCCCCTGCCCGCTGACGTCTCCTGAGTCGTAGAACGGGCACGATTTGACGCCGGTTGAATCCGTCGAGCACCCGAGGTCGGTTACCTTGTTGCGGTCCGCCGCGAACACGAGGCCGGCGCGCCAGGTCAGCCCGGGCCGTGAGATCGCCAAGGCATCGATGGAAAGCTCGATGCCGTGGCCGCTCAGCCGGCCCACGTTCTGGAGCTGCGTGGGCTGCAGTGCCGGCTGCGGCACGCCGACGGTGAGCAGCAGGTCCTTGGTGTTCTTGTGGTAGTACTCGACGCTTCCCGAGATCCGGTTGTTCCAGAGGCCGAAGTCGACCGCCCCGTCGACCTGGGAGGTTTGCTCCCACTTGAGATTGGGGTTCCCGTTACTCGTCGCGAGAACTCCGCCGTGAGGACTGTCGCCCCATGGGTATGTGGCGCCGCTGCCGCTCGCCAGTGTGATCAATGAGGTATACGGATCGACGCTCGGGTTGCCCTGGAGGCCCCAGCCGGCGCGCACGCGGAACTCCGAGAACAGTCCACCCTGCAGGAATCCTTCGTGCTTCAGATTCCACGAACCTGACACCGCTGGGAAGAGAGCCCATTTGTGTCCCACGGCGAACCGGGACGAGCCGTCATAGCGCAGCACGCCGGTGAGGAAATAGCGGTCCTTCAACCCCACGTTCGCCCGGCCGAAGAAGGC
>JBKPDZ010000100.1:0-13830 GCA_046728135.1 Gemmatimonadota bacterium
GCCCAGCGCGACGGCAGCTGGGAGTTCAGTGGAGGCGTCGGCTTCATGTACATAGACCGCGCTCTCGGGGGCTTTCTCGCGACCGGGGTGCCGACCAGGCGTTATACCGACACCCCCCTGCCGAGTCACTTCATGCCAGCGGTGGCGGTGCGCCTGGGCTACAACCTGAGCAACCACTGGGGGTTGAGCACTGGAATCGCAGGTGCCAAGGGTTCCGGGGTGAAGTATCTGACGCCCTTCGCCGCGGCCACCTACACGGCGAACCTGAACGCCAGGTTCAGCCCGTTCCTCACCGGCGGGACGCAGTTCACTCGGATCACGGGTCAAAACGACCTGAAAACCCACCCGACCTGGGGCGTGCACCTCGGCGTGGGGATCCGGAACATGCTCAGCCCGAACGTCGCGCTCCGCGTCGAGGGCCGGATGGGGGTGGAGCACTACGAGAAAGTGACCCCAACCGATCCACACACGGCGTACAACAGCGTCGCCACGATCGGCCTCTCGTACTTCACCGCCGGGCGGCGCGCACCTGAGGCGGCGAAGGCGCCGCCATGTCCGGTGTGTCAGGAGCGGGTGCGCGTGGACACGGTGCGCGTCTACGTCCAGCCACCGCCGCCCCCGCCGCCGCAACCGCACAAATGCGAGCACGGAGTCGCGCCGGCGGGAGCTCAGACCGATCAGTACGGCTGCCTAGTGTTGAAGGACACGCTGCTGCTGGAAGCCGTCCACTTTGAATTCGACAAGAGCGTGATCACGCCCACGGCAATGCCGATCTTGGACCGCGTGGCGGAGTCGATGCTCGCACACCCCGAAGCCGTTTTCGAGATCGCCGGGCACACCGATAGCGTGGGCACATTCGCCTACAACTTCCTGCTTTCGGCGCGGCGGGCAGCGGCTGTTCGGGATTACCTCATCCGGCAAGGGGTGCCGGCATCCAAGATGACGGCGGTCGGCTACGGCGAAGGGTTCCCGATCGCGCCCAATGCCACCGTCAGGGGACGTGCCCTGAACCGCCGCGGGATTGAGTTGCGCGTCAAGAAGCCGTAGGAGCGAAGCGAAGGGAAGCGGGAGTGTGGGGCGCGACGGCGCAAGTGAGCCGCCCGCCCTCCGCTCCATAACTCTCACAGCGGGCAAGACAGGAGCAATATTAATGAAGGCCACACGGTTGATATGGTCCACGGTGCTGTTTGCTGGGCTGTTCGTGCTCACGGCGCAAACGACGGCGGCGGCGCAGCAGGCCGTATCCGCAGCACAACAGGCGCCCGACTCCGCCCGCGTTACCGTTCCATTGAGCTCGGCAGGCCTGAGCTCCCCAAGCGCCCTGCCCGGACCGCGGCTTTCGCCGGAGTTCCAGCGCACTGAGCCGACGCTGGCACGCCGTACCAGGTGGGAAGGTTCGTCCCTCGCGGCCGCTAGCGGCCAACACACCATCGTGATCTCGACACTGGTCTTGGTGCTCGCGGTCATCATCATCGTGTTGCTGGTGGCCAAATGATCCGCCGCGCGATGTTCCTGCTCGTTGCCGGCCTCGCCATCAGCGGCTGCGCCGTCAATCCCGCCACCGGCAAGAATCAGCTCATGCTGGTCAGCGAGGATCAGGAAATTGCGATGGGCCGGCAGGCTGATTCGGCCGTCGTCACCAGCATCGGGCTGTATCCCGATCCCGTCTGGCAGCACTACATCCAGCAGTTCGGCGCGCGCATCGCCGCCACGTCAGAGCGACCCGGCCTTCCCTGGACGTTCCGGGTTGTGGACGATCCGGCAGTGAACGCGTTCGCGATTCCCGGCGGCTTCGTCTACGTGACGCGGGGACTCCTCGCCCATCTCACCAACGAGGCCGAGCTCGCCTCCGTCGTGGGCCACGAGATCGGCCACGTCACCGCTCGACACACGGCCGCCGAGATGAGCAAGCAGCAGCTCATCGGTCTCGGTCTCGCGGCCGGCAGTATGGCGAGTTCCCAGGTCGCGAAATACGCCGGCACGGCGAACCAGGCGCTCGGGATCCTCTACCTGAAATTCTCGCGCAACGACGAGAGCCAGGCCGACCAGCTCGGCCTGCGCTACATGCGGCGCGCCAGCTACGACCCCCGCCAGATGCCGGAGGTGTTCCGCATGCTCGAGCGGCTGAGCTCGGCCGAGGGCGGGAGCCGTCTTCCGACCTGGCTCGAGACACATCCCAGCCCGGCGAACCGCGTCGCCGCCATCAGCGCACAGATCGCCGCCCTGCCGCAGGATTTCTCCGGCACCAGCGTCAACCGCGACGCGTACGAACGGTTGCTCGATGGCCTGGTCTTCGGGAACAACCCGCGCCAGGGCTACTTCACGGGGAGCCAGTTCTTTCACCCCGACCTGCGCTTCCGGATTGCCTTCCCCCAGGGGTGGGCATTGAACAACGGGCCGCAGGCGGTGATCGCGGTCAGCCCCGCGAAGGACGCCGCCATCGAGCTGTCCCAGGCAGCGGAGCCGAGCGCCGACGCGGCGGCGCGCGCATTCGTGGCGCAGCAGGGGATCACGAGCAGTGCGTCGACGCGCCTGAGCCTCACCGGCGGACTCCCCGCGGTCAGCACACCGTTCGCAGCGGCGACGCAGAGCGGCACGCTCCGGGGCACGGTGTTGTTCGTGGAGTACGGCGGCGCGGTGTATCAGATCGTCGGCTACGCACCCGAAGCGAGTTGGCCCAGCTATCAGGGCACAGCCGAGAGCGCGGAGCAGACCTTTCAGCGCCTCACCGATCCCGCGGCCTTGAACGTCCAGCCGCAGCACATGGACGTCGTGACGCTCACACGGGCCACCACGATTGCGCAGCTCGCCCGCGAGCGCGCCTCGCCGGCTGCCGCGACGACCCTCGCCCTCATCAATCAGGTCGAGGTCGACACGCCCTTCGCATCTGGGCGACTCGTCAAATGGGTAATCGGACTCGCACCACCTCTTCCCTGAACGACGCGTTCTGACTTGAGGCGGCCCGGATGACAACACGTCCGGGCCGTACCTCGTACGCGGTACCTCGTCTGCGGTCCTGCTAGTCCCTTCGAGTCACTCCTCCGCGTTGTTCATACCTCTCTGGGCTGTGACGCACCTTTCATCTCGTTGTGTGATACCTGCCGGAAGACTTCCGGACTATACCTCCTTCCCAGAATGGCTTAGCCCGCACACGTGCGGAGGAATCACGTCTCACAAACAAAGCTGTTGGAGGAGTCCCATGAGAATCACCATGAACGATCGAACGTCGCGGGCGCTTTCGCCTCCGAGTCTGATGGCTCGGCTCGCCGTCGCGGTTACCCTCGCGACCGTGTTGTCTGCGGCGTGCGACATTCACACGCCCAGTGCACCGGGCTCGGTTTTCAGCATCGCGGTTACGCCCAATGTCACCCTGGGCATCAACGCCACGCAACAGTTCGTCGCGGTGGGCAAGGACGCTGAAGGCAGGATCGTCCAGATCACGCCAGCATGGTCCGTCGTGGCCGGTGGCGGCGTCATCGATAACGCGGGGATGTTCACCGCGGGCCTGGTGGCCGGCACATTTGCCAATACGGTCAAGGCGACCGATCGCGGCGTTTCGGGTTTCGCGTCGGTCATCGTGACGAACGTACTGAACAACATTCTCGGATCCGCAAATACCTACGGGATCCTGGCGGGCTCGACGGTGACGTGTGCCGGCGCGCCGGGGACAATCAACGCCGACGTCGGCGTCAGCCCGGGCAGCACGACCACGGGCTTCCCACCGTGCACGATTACGGGGAGTACACACCTCGCCGATGCAACCGCGGGCAATGCGCAGGGCCGCCTCACCGCGGCGTACAACTATCTGGCCGGCCGTCCGTGCGGCACGACAGTCACACCCGCCGATCTCGGCGGCAGGACGCTCGCACCTGGCGTGTACTGCGCCGCGACGTCGATGGGCGTGACCGGAACGGTAACGCTCGATGGTCAGGGCGATGCCAATGCGGTCTTCATCTTCCAGATCGGATCCACGCTCGTAACCGGCACCGGCGCGGATATCGCGTTGATCGGTGGCGCGCAAGCTAAGAACGTCTGGTGGCAGGTCGGCAGCTCCGCGACCCTCGGCACCGGGACGACGTTCCGTGGCAACATCCTCGCCCTCACCTCGATCACGCTCGTGGACAACGCCACGATGCTCGGGCGTGCGCTGGCGCGAAACGGAGCCGTCAGTCTCGGCACCAATAACAGCATCACCTTGCCGTAACGAATACTCATGAGCTTTCAAGGAGAATGACAATGTTCAAGACAGCAATCATGGTCGGCGTCGCGGCGCTCGTTGGGGCTGTGCCCGCCACAGCGCAGCAACGGGGGACGATGGAGTTCGGCGTCTTCGGCAGCAACACGTCCTGGGATAACAGCCTCAACATGAACAGCAATTGGGGTGGAGGCGCGCGCGTCGGCGTCTTCATCACGCCACGCTTGTCGGCCGAGTTCGAAGGCGGCGGCGGCACTGCGAGCCGCGGGCTCGGGCTCGCCAACGTGAATGTCGGAGTCCTGTCGGGCCGCGTGACGTTCGTTCCGTTCAAGGTTGGCTCGCTGTCCGCCCTGCTCGGCCTCGGTGCCGATCACACCGACACGTACTTCTTTGAGAGCTACGGTGTCCATGGGCTGCTAGGCGCGAAGGTCCGGCTCTCGGACTACGTGGCGCTCCGGGTCGATGGAATCAACAGCTGGATGTCGCACGGGGGTGGTCAGCAGCAGAGCCTGCATCTGGGCCTCAGCTTCTATCGCAACCCCGGTGTCAACACGGTTACCCAGTACGTCGCCGGCGCGCCCGGACCGCAGCGGCCCGATTCCGTCAGTGCCTACGAGACGCGGCGTCTCCGCGCCGTCGCGGCGAGCTATCAGGCTCTGCGCGACTCGCTCGGCAGGCCAAAGTACGCGCCCCCGGCGTCGTCCGCCGAAGCGCTCGCCACGATGCAACAGATGATCCACTTCCCGAACGATGAGTCGAGCCTCAGCGACTCGGCGAAGGCGATTCTTGACGACAAGGTCACCGTCTTCCGCGCCAACCCGGCAATGCGGATCGTCATCTCAGGATTCGCAAGTACGCCGGGCACATGGGATTACAACATGGCCCTCGGGCTCCGTCGTGCCGAGTCGGCCAAGGCGTATCTGGTCTCGCGCGGCGTCGATCCGGTCCGGATCGAGATCGCGACGAAGGGCGAAGGCCAGCTGTTGGTCGAAGGTCCGGGAGACCTCGCGGACGCGCAGAACCGCCGCGGCCAGTTCCGGCTCTTGATCGCCGATCCGTATCTCGCGGCACCGAAGCACTAGAGATGGCCGCTGCAGGAAGTCGCCGGGTGCGGGAGACCGCGCCCGGCGGCTTCTCAGAGAATTTCCTCACCACTGAGACCAGAACCAAGGAGACGCACCATGTTCACGCACCATCATTCGAAACTCGCCGCGGGGCTGCTCGTGGCAACGGCGCTGCTTGGCGCGGCGTGTAGCGACGCCGCGTCCAGCGATCCTGCATCCAGCAATCCCACGTCCAGCATCAACGTGACGCCGAGCTATTCTCGATCGAGCGACGGCGGATCGGGCGGGTCGGGCGCGTCAACCGGTTTCTCGGTCCTCGCCAATGCAGCAGTGACCTGCACCGGTGGGACGATCAGCGGCGATGTGGGCACCTTCCAGACCGCCCCGCCCGGAGCGATCACGCTGACCGAGGGCTGCTTGATCCCGGGCGCGAAGGACATCGGCGGCGCGGCTGCGAAAGCGGCGTACCAGAGCTTCCTCGACCAGTATGCGGCGATTGCGCCCAAGGCGGGGGACGTCTGTCCGCTCATCACGGGTACGCTCGCGGGGCAGAGCCTGACGCCAGGTGTCTACTGTGTCAGCTCGGAGGCGAAGACCGGCGTGTTGACGCTCAGGGGCGGCTCGAACGCGACCTGGCTCATCAAGGTTCCGTCTGGTGCTCTCACCGGAACCAACTTCTCCGTGGTCCTAGCCGGCGGCGCGCAGGCGTGCAACGTGACGTGGTGGGTCGACGCGGCCGCGACGATGACAGACTCTGACCTTAAGGGCAACGTCCTCGCTGGTGCGGCCATCACCATGACCCGTGGAACGTTCCACGGGAACGCGTGGGCGGGAGCCGCTGGAGTCGGTGACGTGACGTTCACTGGCACCGCGGTCGTCGGCTGCGGGGCTGGCAGTGGCAAGGAAAAGGACAAAGACAAAGATAAGGACAAGTGCAACCAAGGCGTTGGCAACGGGCCCGAGGGCTGCGATCCGGGCAACTCGAACCACCATCATGGATCGAATGATGAAGATGGTGGGAAACCAGGCGACCCCGGCCGGAAGGGCGGGCACTAGGATCGGTCGGTAACGCTGTGAGGCCGGGGGGGCCGGTCTGGCCCCTCCGTCCTCGTGACTCACCCGAAGGAGTCCCATGAAGGGTCCCGTGCAGACAACCACGCTCATCCGTTTCGAGATCTCTCCACGCTCGATCGCGTGGATCCTGGCGACGATCGTGGGCGTGTGGTTGTTCCTGCAGCTGCGGGCGATCGTCGTGCTGCTGGTCGTGGCCCTCGTGTTCGCAGGCACATTCAATCCGCTCGTCGAGTGGCTGGAACGACGCGGGATCAAGCGCCTGTACGCGCTCACTCTGCTGTTTGTCGCACTGCTCCTCACGACGTCGCTGTTGATCTTCCTGACCGTCCCCCCACTTCTCGAGCAGCTCGCGCAGATCGTGCGCGACGCACCGCAGCATCGCGAGCAACTGATCGCCCTGCTCCAGCAGCGGGATTTCACGGCGCCACTGGCGCGGGCGTTACAGCACGCGGGGTTGGAGCAGACGTTCACCCGCATCGAGAACGGCCTGGTGAGCTTCACGCCCGAGGCCCTGACAGCGCTCGCCTGGGCCGTGACCACCTTGTTCCTGTCGTTCTACCTTCTCGCCGACGGCAAGCGGATGCAGGGTGCCGTCTACGCGATCGTGCCGCGCGACTACCACATGCGGCTGGCGCGGATCCTCCAGAACCTGGAGTCGATCGTCGGCGGCTATATGCGCGGCCAGCTCATCACGTCTGGGGCGGTCGGCGTGTTCACCTATCTGCTGCTGGTCATCTGCGGCGTCCCCAACGCTCTGTCACTCGCCCTGTTCGCGGCGGTCGTGGACGTGGTTCCGTTCATCGGGGCGCTGCTCGCCACTGCCCCCGCCGTGCTCGTCGCGCTGTCCAAGGGACTGCCTACGGGCCTCGTGGTGTTGCTCGCGCTCTTCATCTATCAGGAGTTCGAGAACCGGATCCTCGTTCCTAGGGTCTACGGGAGCGCCCTACGCCTCGCCCCCGCCACCGTGGTCCTGGCGCTGCTCGCCGGCGGCCTCCTGCTCGGCGTGATCGGCGCGCTGCTGGCGCTCCCGGTCGCCGCGGGAGTGCAGATGATGGTGGCGGAGCTGCGGGTGGACTTGCCGGGGGACGACAGCGACGACCGCTTGGCACAGGCCCGCGACGCCAGAACCGAGGCCACCTACGAGCGCATGAGTGCCGGGGCGACCGCTCCGGAGGCCGGACAGATCGCGAAGAACCTCGCCCACGACATCCGCGCGGCGGACGCCGTGGCGTCGGAGGAGGAAGCGGCCGGAGTCGCCTCATGATCACCACCGTGCTCGCCCCGGGCGCTCCCACCGGGTCTCCCGTGGAGACGCTGCTCCAGGACGCGATTCTCACCAGCGCCAACTTCTCGATCATCGCCACCGATGAGAAGGGCGTCATTCAGCTCTTCAACATCGGCGCCGAGACGATGCTGGGCTACGCGGCCGTGGAAGTGGTGAACAAGATCACCCCGGCCGACATTCACGATCCCCAGGAGGTCATCGAGCGCGCCAGAGCGTTGAGCCGCGAGCTCGCGACCCCGATTGCGCCGGGCTTTGAGGCCCTTGCGTTCAAGGCCTCGCGTGGCATCGAAGACAAGTACGAGCTCACCTACATCCGGAAGGACGGGAGCCGCTTCCCCGCCATCGTGTCGGTCACCGCGCTGCGCGACGCGGACGGCGGCATCATTGGATATCTGCTGATCGGGACCGATAACTCCGCCCGCAAGCAGGTCGAAGAGAAGCTGCGGTGGACCGAAGAGGGGTTTCGGTTGATGGTGGAGAGCGTAACGGACTGCGCCATCGTCATGCTGGACTCCGAAGGTCGCGTGGTGAGCTGGAATACCGGCGCGCAGCGAATCAAGGGCTACTCCGCGGAAGAGATGGTGGGCCAACATTTCTCGCGCTTCTATCCCCCGGCCGACGTCTCGCGCGGCGTGCCCCAGCGCGATCTCGACGCCGCGGCGGCGCAGGGCCGCTGCGAGGTCGAGGGGTGGCGGGTGCGCAAGGATGGATCGCTATTCTGGGCCAACGTGGTTTTCACCGCGATTCGCGATCCCGCCGGCAATGCTCGCGGTTTCGCCAAGTTGACCCGTGACCTGACTGAGCGCCGGCTGGTCGAGCAGACGCTGACCACGGCCAAAGGCGACGCGGAAAAGGCCAACCTCGCGAAATCGGAATTCCTGTCGAGCATGAGCCATGAGCTGCGCTCACCGCTCAACGCGATCCTTGGTTTCGCCCAGCTGATGGAGTCCGACGCGACGCCGGCGACGCCCTCCCAGAAGGGGAGTATCGACGAGATTCTGCGCGCGGGCTGGTACCTCCTGGAGCTGATCAACGAGATCCTCGACCTGGCGCAGATCGAGTCCGGGAAGTTGTCGCTGTCGCCGGAGCCGACGTCGCTGGCCGAGGTCATCCTCGAGTGCCAGGCCATGATCGAGCCGCAGGCGCAACAGCGCCGCATCCATATGACCTTCCCGCAGTTCGACGTCCCATGCTTCGTCGCCGCGGATCGCACGCGGTTGAAACAGGTGCTCATCAACCTGCTCTCCAACGCGATCAAGTACAACAAGACGGGGGGCACCGTCGTGGTGGACTGCGCCAGCAGTACGGCGGAACGGATTCGCCTCAACGTGCGGGACACCGGCCCAGGATTGCCTCCGGAGAAGCTGGCACAGCTGTTCCAGCCGTTCAATCGACTGGGGCAGGAGCACGGCACCGAGCAGGGCACCGGCATCGGCCTCGTGACGAGTAAGCGGCTGGTCGAGCTGATGGGTGGCGTCCTCGGCGTGGAGAGCAGCGCCGGATCGGGCAGCGTCTTCTGGTGCGAGCTGGGCGCTGCTGCCGCGCCGGAGCTCGAAGCGAGACCAGCCGAGCTCGCGCCAGCTGAAGGCGTGGAGCCGTTACTCGGCGCGCCGTTGCGGACGCTGCTCTATGTCGAGGACAACCCGGCGAACTTGAAGCTGGTCGAGCAGCTGATCGCCCGCCGCCCCGCGCTGCGGCTGCTGACCGCCGTGGAGAGCAATCAGGGGATTCAGCTGGCGCGCGCCCACCAGCCGGACGTGATCCTGATGGACATCAATCTGCCCGGCATCAGCGGGATCGAGGCAATGAAGATCCTGCGCGACGACCCGACGACCGCCCACATTCCCATCGTTGCCCTCAGCGCCAATGCGATGCCACGCGACATCGCAAAAGGCCTCGAGGCGGGATTCTTCTCCTATCTCACCAAACCGATCAAGGTCGCAGAGTTCATGGAGGCGCTGGACGCCGCCTTGCACTCCGCGCTCGCGCATGCGTGAGCCCTCCGATATCCTGGCGGCCAGGATCCTCGTCGTCGACGATCAGCCGGCGAACGTCCTCCTGCTCCAGCGCATGCTGGGCGAAGCAGGATATCGGTCCATCATGTCCACGCTCGATCCGCGCACGGTGCGTGAGCTGCACGAGACGAATCGCTACGACGTGATCCTGCTCGATCTCCAAATGCCCGGCATGGACGGATTCCAGGTCATGGAAGGGCTGAAGGAAATCGAGACCGGCGGCTACCTCCCGGTCCTCGTGATCACCGCGCAGCCGGACCATAAGCTGCGAGCGCTCAGGGCCGGCGCGAAGGATTTCATCAGCAAGCCGTTCGATGTCGCCGAGGTGCTGATGCGCGTCCACAACATGCTCGAGGTGCGCTTGTTGCACGTCGAGATCCGCCGCAAGAACGCCGAGCTGAAGACGCTGTTCGATCAAGTCGTGGCGGAACGGAAGCTGTCGGAGCGGCTGGCGCTGCACGTACCCCCCGATTCCATTGCCGCCCGGCTGCAGGCGCGCCCGGACGTCACGGCCGACAGCTTTGCGGACGTGACCGTCGTGATCGCGGACATCGTCGGGTTAGCGGAGCTGACACCCACGGCGAGTCCCGAGCAACTGGCGCTTATCGTCGATGAGATCTTCGCCCATTTCGACGGTCTCGCACAGGCGCGCGGCGTGAAGAAGATCAAGACACTCGGGAACTCGTACATGGCCGTCGCGGGTGTGCCCGGTCCCGCGGGCGACCATGCGACGCGGGCAGCGCACCTGTCGCTGGACATGGTCGACACGCTGGACCGATTCAACGAGCGTAGCGGGCATGCGCTGCAGGTGCGCGTCGGCATCGCCAGCGGCGCAGTGGTGGCGGGCGTGATCGGCAAGCGCCTGTACGTCTACGACGTGTGGGGTGACGCCGTCACCATCGCCAGCCGCATGGAATCCCATGGCGTCGCCGGACGCGTCCAGGTAGCAGACAGCACGCGGCAGCTCTTGGGCGAGGCGTTCCTGCTCGAGGAGCGCGGCGCGCTCGCGGTCGAGGGCAAGGGCGAAATCAAGACGTGGTTCGTAAGCGGACGTAACACAACCGATGGGAGGCAGCAGTCATGGCAACAAGAACAGATCGCTTCATGAGTGCGGCGGTAGGTGCCGCACGGCGCGCGAAACAATGGGCGCTCGTCGCGGCGCGCGAGGCCGACCGTCTGCTGCAAGAAGCCGGGAAGCGGGTCGAATCCGAGGACCGGCGGCACCGGCTCAAGCAGACCCTGCGCAAGACAGGGCGGGTGCTGATGGTTGCCGGGCGAGTGGCGCTCGTCGCCGCAGTGACGGCGGGGATAGCGGCAGCTCGTGCGGAACGCAGTCGCAAACGCCTCCGGTAACCCGGCGGTGGGGGTGTGCAGACGCTGGATCGGCACCATGGCGGCCGTCCTGGCGATGCTGTTCGCGCTCCTCGCCCTCGTGGTCCGTGACGAGGCGCGGGCGTCGTGGCTTCAGGCGCGCTACTTCACCCGCCAGGCGTCGCAGTTGACCAGCGAGCTCGGCGACGGTCCGAGCGATCGTATCCGGTTCCCGGGCGACGGGCCGCACGACCGCCGCTTCGGCTATTCGCGCCTGCCGGCCGCGCTGCAGACGGCGTCCGAGCAGGGCTTCCGCATCGCCGCGCAGGTCCGCGTCTCGGAACCGTTCGCGGAGTTGGTGGACCGAGGAGTCTCCCCGATTTTCCGCGAAAAAACGCAGGCGGGCCTCCGGATCCTGGATCGACGCGGAGCGACGCTCTTCGAGTCCCGTTACCCCGAGCGCGTCTACTCCTCACTCGACTCGGTCCCTCCAGTCGTCTGGCAGACGCTGCTGTTCCTCGAGAACCGGGCGCTGCTCGACCCGCGCTTTCCGAACCACAACCCATCGGTCGATTGGCCGCGCATGGCGCAGGCAGGGGCCGCGTTGGCCCTGAGCTGGCTGGGCAGCGACCGCTCGGTGCCCGGCGCGAGCACGCTGGCGACGCAGCTCGAGAAGCTCCGGCATTCAACGGATGGCCGGACGCGCACGACGCGGGAGAAGCTGCTCCAGATGGAGGCCGCCGCGCTGCGCGGTTACCTCAGCGGCGAGAACACGGAGGCCGCGCGTCGCCAGATCGTCACGGACTACCTCAACTCGGTGCCGCTCGCGGCCATCGCGGGGCACGGTGAGGTCACCGGTCTGAACGACGGGCTGTGGGCATGGTACGGCGCTGACCCGGACGAAGTGAATCGGCTGCTGGCCTCCAACGCAGCGACCGTTGCGCAACGCGCCATCGCGTACCGCCAGGTGCTTACCCTGTTGCTGGCGCACCGCCGGCCTTCCTACCTGCTCTTGCGGCCGGACGGTCGCGACGAGCTGCAGAAGCTGACGGACCAGCACCTCCGCCGCATGGCCCGTGAGGGGATCATCTCCGCCGAGCTGCGTGACGCCGCGTTGGCCGTGGACCTCACGCTCCGCAGCCGCGCGCCGGACGTGCCCCGTGTCTCGTTCATCGAGCGAAAGGGCGCGGACGCGGTGCGCACCGAGCTGCTCCGCGTGACAGGCGTGCGTACACTCTACGAGCTGGACCGGGTCGACTTGACCGCGCGCACGACGCTGGATCTTCGCGCCCAACAGGAAGTCACCAAGCTCCTCGCGCGGCTGACCGATCGATCTTTCCGCGGACTGGACCGCGGCGACCCGACACGCGTCATCTACGCCGTCGTCGTGCGCGAGCGCACGCCAACCGGCAATGTGGTCCGCGTCCAGGTCGACAACTTTGACTCGCCGTTCAACGTGATCGAGGGCAGCAAGCTCCAACTCGGCTCCACGGCCAAGCTGCGCACTCTCATCAGCTACCTGGAAATCGTGGAGCAACTCTATCTGCGGAACGCTGGCCGGCCGGCTGTGAACCTCCGCGCGGAGCCGGTAGGCGCGGACGACTGGATTACGGCGTGGACGCTGTCATATCTGGCCGCCAACCCCGGCGTCTCGCTCGACCGAATACTGGAAGCCGCGATGTCGCGCCCCTATTCGGCCAGCCCCAACGACAGCTTGACGGGCGGCGATAGTCACATGTTCCGGAATGTCGACAGCACTGACGACCACCAGACCCTCTCCGTGCGCGAGGCGTTCGTTCGGTCGGTGAACCTGCCGTTCATTCGCATCATGCGGGACATCGTGTATTACTACATGTATCGCCTGCCGGGCAGTGTGTACCTGTTACGAGGGCATCCGGCAGCGATGACCTGGGACCGCGACGACCGCATGGCCGACGGCGAGGGCCGTGAGTTCATCGAGCAGTTCTACGAGAAGTACACGGACGCAGAGTCGAGGCCAGTGCTGGAAATCTTGAGGCGCGGTCGGTCCGTGACGCAGCTCGCGTGGGCGTACCGCTCCGTGACGCCCGATGCCGGATTGGCCGAGTTCGGCCACTTCTTTCAGCCCCGCTCCGACGCCCGCATCGCGGAGCTGTACGACGGGTCCGACCCGCTCGGATTCTCGATCTCCGACCGTGGGCGCCTCGCCGGCATGCACCCGCTGGAGCTTTGGGTAGCGGCGTACCTGTCCCGACATCCGGGTGCGCTTCAGCAGGATGTGCTCGACGCCAGCGCCTCCGTTCGCCAGGAGATTCACGATGAGCGGTCCGCGCACGCGCGCCCTGCGGCGCCGGACCGGCGGATCGGCTCGATTCCGGAGACGGAGGCCTTCCGCGAGATCCACCGCGCGTGGGCGCGCCTGGGCTACCCGTTCGAGTCGCTCATGCCCTCCTACGCAACCGCGATTGGCAGCTCTGCCGACCGGCCCGACGATCTCACTGAGCTCGTGGGCATCTTGCTCAACGATGGGATCCACTACCCGGTCCAGCGGGTGGAAGAGCTCCATTACGCCGCGGGCACGCCGTACGGGACGGTGCTGCGTCGGTCGCCACCCCGCGGGGAACGGGTGCTTTCGTCCGAGATCGCTGCGGTCGTGCGGGCCGCCATGGTCGCGGGAGTCACGCGCGGCACGGCGCGACGCGCGTTCGGCGCCGTGCGCGCTGCCGACGGTTCTCCCCTCCTGATCGGCGCGAAGACCGGGACCGGCGACAATCGGTTTCGGGTGATCGGGCGGGACGGTCTAGTCAGGGAGGACCGGGCGATCGACCGGACCGCGACGGTGGTCTTTTTCATTGGCGACCGCTTTTACGGCACCATTACCGCGTTTGTCTCCGGGGCGGCGGCCGA
>JBKPDZ010000101.1:0-41956 GCA_046728135.1 Gemmatimonadota bacterium
CCGCTGCGTCGCCTGTCACATGCCGTACCTGCAAGAGCCCGAGGTCGGCCGGGCGATTCGCTATGCCCGCTCCGACCACACGATTCCGATTCCGCGGCCCGCGGCCGACGAGGCGGAAGGCGTGACCAGCGCCTGTCGGCAATGTCATGTGGGCGAGACGCCTGACCGGCTGGAGACGCAGGTCCGCGCATGGTACGGTGCGCTCAAGCCCGCGGTGCCGCGTGGGTTCGCTCTGACCGAATTCTTCGAGGACAGCCTCGCGCCGGACATGCCCTCGCTCCCCACAGAGGTGGTGCAGCGGCTCGAGCGCCTGGCGCAGAGCGAGGACCAGGACGCGCGCGCGCTCGCTTTCGCGAGCCTGCATCTCGCCCGGGGGGAGGACACGCAGGTCCGCCACTTTCTCGCTGGCGAGCTCGCGCATCTCGACTCGCTCGATGACCCGATCCGCAGGCGCTGGAGCATTGCACTCGGCTTTGTCGCCGACCGCTACCGGCAGCGCGGCGATCCCACGCGCGCGATCGCGACGTATCGAAAGGCGCTCGAGATCAGGCCAAACGAGCCCCGGGTGCTGCTGAATCTCGGTCTCGCGTTCGCCGATGCCGGCGACTTCGCCAACGCGATCGAGAGTTACCGGCGGAGTCTGGCGGCCGATCCGGCGCAGCCGCTCGCGCACGTGAACTGGGGCATCGCGCTCGAGGCGCTGGGGGACACGACCGGCGGTGTCGCGGAGTTCCGCCGGGCCCTTGCCGTCGATCCCAGCGAGCCGCTTGCGTACTTCAACATCGGCGTCGTGGGACTCGCACGAAGGCTGAGTCGCGAGGCGATGGAGCCCCTCGCGCAGGCTGCGGCGCTCGACCCCGGCCTCGCGCCCGCACATTTCGCCCTGGCGCAAGGTTACCTGCTCGCTGGGGACCCGCGTGCGGCGACGCGCGAGCTTCGGCTGGGGCTCGACTTCGATCCGGGCAACGCGCCCGCGCGACAACTGCTCGAGCAGATCGAGCGTGCCACAGGAGGACGCTGAGTGCGGCGCTTCGCGGTCATTTTCTTCACCGTTTTGATCGACCTGATCGGCTTCGGCATCGTGCTGCCGATCCTACCGTTTTATGCGCAGCGCTTTGGAGCCGCTGGGCTCGGATACGGCGGCGTCATCGGCGTCTTCTCACTGATGCAATTCGTGGCGACGGCGCTGCTCGGAAAACTGTCCGATCGGATCGGTCGCCGGCCCGTGTTGCTGACGACGATGCTCGTCAACGCGGTGGGCTACACGTTGTTTGCGTTCGCGGGCTCGTACTGGGTGCTGTTCCTCTCCCGCGTGGTGTCCGGCTTCGCCGGCGGCAATATCTCGGCGGCGCAGGCCTACATGGCCGACATCACCACCCCAGCCGAGCGTTCGCGCGGCATGGGCGTCGTGGGCGCCGCATTTGGCATTGGCTTCAGCTTCGGGCCCGCAATCGGTGGGTTCGCCGCGCACTTCGGCACGGCCGCGCCCGGGCTGGTCGCGGTTGGGCTGTCGCTTGCGAACTTCGTGTCCGCGTATTTCATCCTTCCCGAATCGCTGAAACGCGAGCTGCGCGTGAAGCGCCCGCTCTTCGACCTGGCGCATATCGGGGAAGCCGTCTCCCGGCCCCGGCTCCGGCCGCTCATGGCCGTCTGGGCGCTCGTGCCACTCGCCTTTGCGGGCTACACGGTCGCGCTGCCGCTGCATGCGGCCGCCGCACTCGGATGGAAAGAACGCGAGCTGGCCATCCTCTTTACGATCATCGGCGTCACCGCGGCCTCGGTGCAGGGATACTTCTTTGGGAAAATCGTGCGGCGCGTGGGGGAGCGAACGCTGGTCATCGCGGGCACGTTCGGCATGGCGGTGGCGATCGCCGTGGTACCATTCCTCCCGAGCTCCGCGCTGCTGTACGGGTGGACGTTCATACTGGCCGTTTCGAACAGCGTCTTCGCGCCCGCGGCGACGGGACTCGTGTCGGTCTACGCGGATCCCAACGAGCAGGGCACAATCTTGGGCGCGGCACAGGCGATCGGCGCGCTGGGCCGCACCGCGGGCCCGCCATTGATCGGGACGGTGTACGACGTGAGCGCGATCACGTCGTTTCTGCTCGCCGGTGCGGTGATGGCGCTGGCTGGGCTGGCGGCATTTGGTCTCGCGCCTGTTCCGCATCACGCAGCGCCCACGCCGGCGGCGCCTCCTCCGGTTGCGGATGACGAGATGGGGAGTGTAGGGGACTAGACGTCGAGGTAGACGCCTAGAGGCTGAGCGGCCGATTCGACCCGGCTTGACCGCGGGGCACAAAGCGGATCGTTTTAACCCGCCTCCAGCGACCCCGGGGACTGAGCCATGACGTGGACCCAGGTCTACGATCCGCTGCACAATTGGGTCTTCTCCACTCTCGTCGCCGCACTACCGATTCTGGTGCTGTTCGGCCTGCTGGCGGGGCTGCGGGTGAAGCCCCACTGGTGTGCCATCGCCGCCGCCGCCACCGCGGTGCTCGTGGCCGTGCTAGTTTTCGGGATGCCGGCGTCGCTCGCCGGCATGAGCTTCCTGTACGGTGTCGGGTTCGGCGTGCTGAAGATCGCGTGGATCGTGCTCGCGGCGGTGTATCTGTACGACATCTCGGTGTTCACGGGCCAGTTCGAGATCATGAAGGAATCGGTGGCCGGGATCACCGCCGACCGCCGACTGCAGTTGCTGCTCGTGGCGTTCTGCTTTGGGGCGTTCATCGAAGGTGCGGCGGGCTTCGGGGCGCCGGTCGCGATCGCGGGCGCCTTCATGATCGGGCTCGGGTTCAAGCCGTTCCACGCGGCCGCGCTCAACTTGATCGCCAACACGTCGCCCGTGGCGTGGGGAGCGATCGGCACGCCGGTGCACACCTTGGCGGCGGTCTCGGGTCTGCCCGAGTCGGACCTGAGCGCCATGATCGGTCGCATCCTGCCCATCACGGGGATCATCGTGCCCTTCTGGCTGGTGCGCGCCATGGTGGGATGGGCCGAGACCCTCGAGGTCCTGCCCGCCATTCTCGTGGTGGGAGCTTCGTTCAGCCTGACGCAGTACTTCTGGTCCAACCACGTAGACTCGAACCTGGTCGACATCGCCGGGGGCGTCGTGTCGCTCGTTGCGACGGTGATCTTCCTCCGGTTCTGGCGCCCGAAACGCGTGTGGCGGTTCGCGGACGAGCAAGCGCCGGCAGGTACCGCGGCCGTGCACAAGTATTCCCCCCGTCAGGTGGTCAAGGCGTGGATGCCGTTCGCCATCCTGTCGCTGACGGTGCTCGTGTGGGGCCTGCCGGCGGTCAAGGGCGCCATCAACCGCGCGACCACGCCCCTGTGGGATGTACCGCTGCTGCACAACGCGGTGACGCGCGCGGCGCCGGTCGTGACGAAGCTGACACCGGAGGCGGCGCGGTTCGACTTCAACTGGCTCTCGGCGACGGGGACGGGGTGCTTCGTTGCGGCCATCCTGGCCGGTCTGGTGCTCGGCCTGGGACCGGGGCAGCTGGCGAAGATCTTCTGGTACACGCTCAAGCGCATGAAGCTCGCGGTCATCGCGATCTCGTTCATGCTGGGCCTGGGGTTCACTACGCGCTATTCCGGGCTCGACGCCGTGCTGGGGCTGGCGTTCACGCGCAGCGGCTGGTTCTACCCCTTCTTCGGGACGTTCCTCGGCTGGCTGGGGGTCGCCCTGACGGGCAGTGATACCTCGTCCAACGCGCTGTTCGGCAGCCTGCAGCGGATTACGTCTCAGCAGCTCGGCCTCGATCCGATCCTGATGTGCGCGGCCAACTCGGCCGGCGGCGTGATGGGGAAGATGGTGGACGCGCAGTCCATCACCGTGGCGACGTCGGCCACGAATCAGGTGGGCAACGAAGGCAACATTTTCAGGCACGTCTTCTGGCATTCGATCGCGCTGGGTGCGGTCGTCGGTGTGATCGTGTTGCTGTACGCGTATGTGTTCCCAGGCGGGGTGCCGCACGGCCTGACGATCGTCAAGTGAGGTTGGGCATAAACACGTAGCATAAACATGTAGGGGCGCAGCATGCTGCGCCCCTACAGTTTTCCGCGCCCCTACTGTTGTCTGCCCGCCTGCTGTGTTCAGCCCCTGGCGCCCGCCCGCACCTCCGCCGGCTGCCAGATTTTGATCTTCCTTGTCTCGGGCATCAGGAAGATGCTGAGAATGAACGCAATCGAGGGCACGAGGATCGGATAGATCAGTGCCGAGCCGATCCCTGCCTTCAAGTACGCGGCGGTCGTGATGACTGGGACCAGGCCGCCACCCCACCCGTTACCGATGTGATAGGGCACCGAGACCGACGTATACCGGATGCGTGCCGGGAAATACTCGGCGAGGAACGCGCCGATCGGCCCGTACACCATCCCGACGTAGGACACCATGACGGCCACGATCAGGATGGACAGCACCCAGTTCGTGTTCGCCGGGTCAGCGGTGTGCCCGAGCGCGATGTAGAGCGGGTAGTAAGTCAGCGCGGCGAGCGCGAATCCGGCGAGGATGATCGGCTTCCGTCCGATCCGGTCAGACAACCAGCCGAAGAAGATCAGCGACGGAGTGGCGATGAGGAGCGCCACGCCGGCGATGATCGCCGGTGACAGCGTATCCGGTTTGCGGATCTGCTGCAGGAAATACAGCGCCCAGAATTGACCGCTGTACCACACCACGCCTTCGCCGAGGACGACGATGCTGGCGATGATCACGTACTTCACGTTCTGGCTCAGGAACGCTTCCTTCCACGGATTTTTCGCCGTTTGCCCCTTGGCCTTGATGGCCTGGAAGATCGGCGTCTCCTGGAGCTGCAGTCGGATATAGATCGCGATCGCGATCATGAGCAGAGAGAGGAGGAACGGGATCCGCCACCCCCATGCGGGCCACGCCGTGGGCCCGACGATCTCGCGCGTGGTGATGATGACGACGAGTGACACCACGATGCCCAACGTAGGCGAGGTCTGGAGCCACCCGGTGTAGTACCCGCGCTTTTCATCGGGCGCGTACTCGGCGACGTACGTGATGGCGCCGCCGTACTCTCCGCCGAGGCACAGACCCTGAATAAGACGGAGGCCGAGGAGCAGCACGCCGGCCGTCGCGCCGATCTGCGCATAGGTCGGCACCAGCCCTATGAGGGCCGTGGCGAGGCCCATGCCGCTCAGCGTGATCAGGAATGTGTACTTGCGGCCGACCAAATCTCCGATGCGTCCAAAGATGAGTGCCCCGAACGGACGAACGAGGAACCCGGCCGTGAACGTCCCGACGTACTTGATGAGGTCCGAACCCGAGGCGCTCTGTGCGAAGAATTTGGGGGCGAGGAGGGCCGCAAGACTGCCGAAGATGTAGAAATCGTACCATTCGATGACGTTCCCGACTGCGGCCGCAATGACGACGCGACGAAGTTCCTTGAAGGAAAGCTGAGGCGCGGTCATAGACCCCTCGAGAGTAGGAGTTCCTAGTTTCCCGATGCAACTCGGGTCCGTCAAGTACGGTTTTCTTGCGTACTATTTGTCGCCCGTCCCTCCCGCGACCAGTCCCTTCGCCCGCCACTTCTCGAAGATTCCCTTCACGCGCTGATGTGCGTCGT
Organism: Gemmatimonadota bacterium; assembly: GCA_046728135.1. Lineage (GTDB taxonomy): Bacteria > Gemmatimonadota > Gemmatimonadetes > Gemmatimonadales > GWC2-71-9 > 20CM-2-65-7. Next base: position 5,589 of record JBKPDZ010000101.1, read on the forward strand.
CCAGCGCCTGTTCGGGCGTCATCCGACCTGTGGCGGCGTTGGCGAACATCGTCGGCAGCACAAATGTGTCGAACACTTCGCTCTCGGCCGGATTCGCCGGGCCCGGATGGCCGATATTCGTGGCCCACTGGAGCGCCGTGCCGATGGGTTTGAGCTTGGTCGGCGGATTCGAGCCGAACGGGTCGCTGGAGGTCTGCTGCTCCATCCAGCGGTTGCCCGCTGCGGGCTTCTGCGCCAGCGGCGTGCTGGGGTCTGCGGCGGCTCCGGGGAACGAGGGGAAGTTGTAGAGCTTGCTCGCCAGAATGGCGTCGCGGTGGTGGGCTACGAGATCGAGCAGGAACTGCTTCGCCACGTCGGGACTCTGCGCGAACTTCCAGATGGCGTAGATCCCCATCACGTGCTCGCAGGCCCACCCAGTGCCGCGCGGCCCTTTCAGCGCCGGGACGAAAAAGATGTCGTCGGCGACCGGCAGCTTGTTGTCCTGGGCGGTGCGATAGGCGGAGATCGAGTTGAGGATGTAGGAGGTCTGGCGGGCGTTCAGCGCCTGATTGTTGGACGCGGCGTTCCAGCTCAACACGGCGGGCGTCATCCCCGCCTGATAGAGCCGCACGCCAAACCGCAGCGCCTCGAGCGCCTGCTCCGACTTCAAGACCACGTTTTCGTTGGCGTCCTGGACCGAGCCGTCGAACGACCACAGCATCGCGCGCGTCGCCATGTTGGTATCGAGCTCCTGCGACATCCCGATCCCGATTGGGATCTGGATCTCGGGATGCTTGGCGTGGATCTGCGGCCCCGCCGTCACGAGGTCCTCCCACGTCTTGGGCCCGTCCGGCATGCTGACCTCGGTCCACAGGCTCTTCAAGTAGTCGCCAGGATCGGGGACGTAGTTGTCGCTGAAGCCGAACCATTTGTGCGTCACGGGATTGTAGGTGGCGCGCTTACAGAGATCGAGGATCGGCCCGTGGGTGCGCTCGGCGTCACGCACGACGTCCGCCATATCGAGCACCTGCGGCTCGAACGCGCCCGGCGGCGACAGAAATTGAAAGAGGTCGTGACCCTGTTGAGCCGCGACCTCTGCGTTGGCGCGTGTCGTCAGGTCCGCCAGCGAGATGTGGTCCACCGTAACCTCGACACCCTTCTGCGTGCCCCAGTCCTTGGCGTACTTGTCGAACCAGGTGTCGTAGGTGGGGACGAAGTGGCTCCACTGCATGATCTTGAGCGTCTTCTGCGGGCGCTTGGTCAGGATGGTCGGACCGAGCGCGACCGCCGCTGCGGCGGTGCCGGCCGTGGTGACGAATTGCCGCCGATCCATCCCTTTCCGCCTGGTCATGGATCTACCCTCCCTTACGCGAAGGCGGTGTCAGGTGTCTGGTGTCAGGTGCCAGGGTCGGATGGGAAAAACTGGCACCAGACACCTGACACCCGACACCAGCAGTTTCAGATCGTATACAGCACGCTCAGCGCGACCTGCTTGGCTTTTTGCTTGCCCGACGTCGCCCACGTGGTGGTGGCGCCGAAATACTCGACGCCGAGCTGGTAGCGCCCGGCATGGAAGCGGAGCATGCCCGAGAGATCCTCGTTCTTACGCCGAAAATTCCCCGTCAGCCCCGGCGAGTCGGGTCCCTCCTTGGGATCATCTAGGCCGTAATACAACCAGGCGCCCCAGTGCTGGGTGAACTCGTAGCCGCCCTGCACCCACGCGCCCCACCCCTTCACGTTGCCCTGCTGCGTGATGTGGGCGAACTGCTGGCCCATCGCCTTGCCCGTATACACGTTGCCGTGGAGCGTGAACTTGTCTACAGTCACGTTCCCGCCGGCTTCGACGCCCGAACCGGTGAGGTTATTGCCCGCGGTGCCCACGGCCGTCGTGTCCTTCCAATCGACGTGGCCGACGATGTAGCCGCTCCAACTCATGTTCGCCTTGCGGTGCGTGAAGTTCAGCCGCGCTTCGAGCTGCGGCATGCCCGAGGCCGCGCCACTGCTAATGCCCCCGCCCACGTCGGGGCCGCCGTTCTTCTGCGCCGCGAGGACGAGCTGCACTGCGGTCGGTTTGCCGGGATTGAGGTCGTGGTAAACGAAGATACCGGGGAAGCGCCAACCGATCATGCCGGTCGCACCGTAGCCCAGGGGGAACGCCAGGTGCGTCACGGACACCGGCACCTCCCCAAACAGTGGAGACCAGAACTGCCCTATACGCACGGTCGTATGACCATTCGTCAAATCCACGTAGGCGAAGCGAACGCGCATCTGGGGTTGCTCGTCGCCAAACGGTGGCCCGCCAGTGCCGCCAAAGGCCCCGAAGAAATCAGCCTCGATTGTGGCCCTGGGGGACCATTTGCCCAGCACCGGCGACGCGCTGAACGTGAAATTGAGCCGCGTGTTGCGGACATCCCCGTCCATGAAATTCTTGTCGGTCGCGGGCTGCACGGCGTTTGCGTATTCCGCATTCTGCCCGTTCCCGAAGGTGAAAAAGCCAGTGTTCGTGAACAGCGTGGCGTTGATGAAGCCGCTGATCGTGAGCGTATCGCCCGCCCCCAGCTTCACCGTTTGTTGGGCGCCCGCGGTCCGCACACTCCCGAGCGTCACGACTGCCGCGACGATGATCGCAGGGAACCGCGCTACTCGCATTCTCATGATCCCCTCCTCAGGTGAACTTGCGTGCACGACACTTCATCCCTTCACCGCTCCCATGGTGAAGCCCTGAATGAATCGATCGATGAAGAGGTTATACATAACGGCGAGCGGAATGCTGGTGAACAATGCGGCGGCCATCAGGGAGCCCCAGTGGTACACATCGCCGCGTACGAGCGCGATGGGGACGCCCAGGCTGACGGTCATTCGGTCGACCGAGCTGATAAACGTCAGCGCGTACACGAATTCTTGCATCACCAACGTGAACGTGAAGACGACTACGGTCAAGATACCCGGCAGGATGAGACGCGGCGCTACCCGCAAGATTACGGCCAGCCGGCTGTAGCCGTCGATCATCGCCTGCTCCTCGATATCCCACGGCACCGACCGCATGAACCCCATCACGAGCCAGGTGCAGAATGGAATCGTCATCGTCGGATAGATGAGGATCAACGCCCCGAGCGAGTTCTGCAGACCCAGGAGCGAAATTACGCGAGACAGCGGGATGAAGAGCAAGGTCGGGGGGATCAGGTACGTGAAGAAAATGCCCATCCCCAAGCGCTCGCCCCAACGCCCGACGAGCCGCGCAAGGCTGTACCCCGCCGGCACCGCCACCACCACCGTGATGATGACCACCGCCACAATAACGAGCAGGGTGTTTGCGACCCATCGCAGGAAATCCGTTTGACCGAACAGCAAGCGCACGTGCTCGAGCGTCGGCGGGTCATTGAAGATCCAGGGCACGTGCCGCGTGTCGAACGCCCCGACATACAGGTCGCGGTTCTGCTTGAAGGCCGTGATGAACATCCAGTAGAACGGAAAGCCGGCGAACGCCATGAAGCCCAAGGCGGCCGCGTACAGCGGTATGCGCTTCATCGCGCGCCTACCCCGCCCGCGCCGACTTCGGTCCGGCGGGCGACCCGCAGCATGAGGACGGCGACCACGATCAGAAACGGCACGAGGAATACAGCGATGGCGGCACCCTGGCCGAGGTCGGCACCCAGTACGCCGCGCTGGAAGGCGAGCGTGGGCAGGACGTGCGTGGTATTCGCCGGTCCTCCGCCCGTCAGGATGTACACGACGCCAAGGTCGGTCGCGGTATAGACGACGCCGAAGAGCACGGCGACGGCGACCACGGGAAGCAGGAGCGGCAGCTCCACCTGGAAGAGGCGTCGCCAGAAGCCCGCGCCGTCCACGATCGACGCTTCCACGACGTCCTGCGGAATTGACGACAGGCCCGCGAGCAGGATGACGGTCGCGAACGGGAAGATGCGCCACGCCTGCACGATGATGATCGCGGTGAGCGCGAGGCCGGGCTCCCCCAGCCAGTAGAGCCAGCCGTGGAGCAGCCCGACGACCTTGAGCGTCCAGTTGATCACGCTGAACGTCGAGTCGAAGATCCAGGTCCACGCGATCGCGGCGAGCGAGACGGGCACCGCCCACGGCAACAGCAGGACGAACCGCGCGGCGCGCTTGCCGTGAAACGCGGCGCGGAACACTTGGGCCGCCGCCGTCGCGAGGACGAGGACGAGCACCTGGGACCCGATCGTCACGATCGCCGTATTGCCGAGCGAGCGGAGAAAGATCGGGTCGGCGAGAATCGTGCTGTAGTTGCGAAAGCCGGCCCAGCTGAAAGTCAGGCTCCCCGCGGTGGCGTTCGAGAAGCTGAGCAGGATCGCGAGCACGAAGGGCACGCCGACGAGCAGGATGACGTAGGCGAGGGCGGGGCCGAGCATCGCCGCGCCGAGCAGATCCTCGCGATCGGCGAATTTCAACGCCCCCCCCGCACCCGCGCCCCAGTCTGGGCATCGAAATAACAGAGCGCCCGTTCGGGGACGGCGAAATCGAGCCGCACGCCTTCGTCTTCCGGAATTGCCCGTCCGATGTTCGCCGGAAGCTTGGCGATCACGGTTGCGTCGGACGCGCTTTCGACGGTTCCATACACATAGCGATCCGAGCCGAGATACTCGACGCGCCGCAGGATCAGGGGAATGGGATGGAGCGGCTCCCGTTCGCCAAAGTGGTCGTGCGGGAGTAGGTGCTCGGGCCGGAAGCCCAGCAGCGTCCCGTCCCCGCCGGGCTGCTCGACCAGGTTCATGGGCGGCTGGCCCAGAAAGGTCGCGACGAACGTATCGACGGGGTCCTCGTAGACCTCGTGGGGCGTGCCCACCTGCCGCACCTTGCCGCGGTCCATGACCGCGATGCGGTCGCCCAGGCCCATGGCTTCGACCTGATCGTGCGTGACGTACACCGTGGTACGCTTGATCCGGCGCTGGAACCGCTTCAGCTCGTCGCGCGCGGTGTTGCGGAGCTTGGCATCGAGGTTGGCGAGCGGCTCGTCGAGCAGGAACACTTGGGGGTCCCGCACCACGGCGCGGCACAGGGCGACGCGCTGTCGCTCACCGCCCGACAGCTGGCGCGGAAAGCGCTCCAGGTAGCCGGCGATCCCGAACAGGTCCGCCGCCCAGCGGACCTTCTCCGCGATCGCCGCGCGCGGCAGCCCGGCCGCTTCGAGGGGGAACGCGATGTTCCCGAACACGGTGCGGTGCGGGTACAGCGCGTAGCTCTGGAACACCATCGCGATGCCGCGGGCGCGGGGCGGTACCGCTCCGTCCACGCGCCGCCCGCCGATGTGGATCTCGCCCGCGCTCGGATGCTCCAGCCCGGCGATCATGCGGAGCAGCGTCGTCTTGCCGCAGCCGGACGGGCCCAGCAGGACCAATAACTCCCCATCCCGGATCGAGAGATCGACCCCGTCGACGGCGATTTGCTCGCCGAACTGCTTGCGCAGTTGGCGGATTTCGACGCCTGCCATGTAGGTCAAAAGATAGACGACAAGAGGCCGAGCGGCCTCTCCTCGTCATCTAGCCGTCTCGACGTCTGGTCGGTCATATTTCTTTCCCCCCTCGCAGGAGAGCTGGCGCGTTATGCGCGTGTACAAGACTCCCGAAATTCGCAACGTGGCCGTACTCGGCCACGGCGCGAGCGGCAAGACCTCCCTGGTCGATGCGCTGGCGTTCGTGGCCGGAACCAGCAAACGGCACGGCTCAGTCAAGGACGGCACCGCCCTCACCGATTACACTCCGGACGAAATCGAACGCAAATACTCCATCAATCTCGCGCTCGCCGTGGCCGAGTGGATGGACACGAAACTCAACCTGATCGATACCCCGGGATATCTGGACTTCACCGGCGACGCGCTGGCGGGCGTGTACGCCGCTGACTCGGCGGTCGTGGTCCTGTCGGCGACCTCCGGCGTCGAGGTGGGGACCGAGAAAGTGTGGGACTACTGCGAGCGCCGCGGGCTGCCGCGCCTGTTCTTCGTGTCGTTGATGGACAAAGAGCACGCCAACTTCGAGCGCGTCTTCAATCAGATCAAGGACCAGCTGACGCCGAAGGTGATCCCGGTGGAGATCCCGGTCGGCGAGGGATTCGAATTCCACGGGATCATCAATCTCTTCTCCAAGAAAGCGCACCTCTACAAGAAGGGCACGAAGGCGGGCGAGTACGACGAGGTCGACATCCCCGAGGAGTACAAGGATCGCTTCGAGAAGTACTCGCAGGAGCTGATCGAGAGCATCGCCGCGACCGACGACACGCTGCTCGAGCGCTACCTCGGCGGCGAAGAGATCGGCCGCGATGAAGCGATCGCGGCCATGAAAGCGGGGATGGCAAAGGGGGAGCTGTTTCCGCTCTTCTGCGGCGCCGCCGAGCTGACGTACGGGACGCGGGCACTGCTGAACAAGCTCGTCGAGCTGTGCCCAGCGCCCAACGAGGCGCCGCCCGTCGATGCGCAGAAGTGGGGGAGTGCCGAGCGGATTACGCTCAAGGCCGAGGACGGCGGACCGCTCACGGCGCAGGTGTTCAAGACCGTGTCGGAGCCGCATGTCGGCGACGTGACGCTGTTCCGCATTTTCTCCGGAACGGTGAAGAACGGACAGGACGTCTGGAACGCGCCGCGCGAAGTCTCCGAGAAGCTCAACCACCTCTGCGTCGCGGTGGGAAAGGACCGGATCGAGATCCCGGAGCTGCACGCCGGCGACATCGGCGTCGTCGCCAAGCTGCGCGACACGCACACCAACGACACGCTGTCGACGAAGGACAAGGGCCTCGTGCTCCCCAAGATTCCCTTCCCGGAGCCGGTGATCACGGTGGCCGTCGAGGTGAAACAGCGCGGTGAGGAGGATAAGCTCTCCACTGGGCTCCACAAGCTGCACGAAGAGGATCCCACCTTCCACCACGAGTTCAACAGCGAGCTGGGACAGACGCTCGTCCGTGGACTCGGTGAGCGCCACCTCGAGATCGTGGTCGGTCGCCTGGCGCGGAAGTTTGGCGTCCACGCGCAGACGGTGAAGCCCAAGGTCGCCTATCGCGAGACGTTCCGCGGCAAGAATGAGGGGCAGGGGAAGCACAAGAAGCAGACGGGCGGGCGCGGGCAGTACGGCGACTGCTGGATCCGGATCGCTCCGCTGCCGCGCGGATCGGGGGTGCAGTTCGTGGATGAGATCGTCGGCGGTGTAATCCCGCGTCAATACATCCCTGCCGTCGAGCGCGGCGTGCTCGAGGCGGCGCACAAGGGACCGGTGGCCGGCTATCCGGTCGTGGACTTCAAGTTCGAGCTCTACGACGGCTCCTACCATGACGTCGACTCGAACGAAATGTCGTTCAAGATGGCCGGTATCCTCGCCTTCAGGAACGTGAGTCCCGGCGCGCGGCCGGTCTTGCTGGAGCCGATCATGGAGGTCGAGGTGTGGACGCCCGACGACTATCAGGGCGCCGTCATGGGCGACCTGTCGTCACGCCGCGGCCAGATCATGGGCACGGAGAAGGACGGCCGCCTGACGAAAGTGAAGGCGCATGTGCCCGAGGCCGAGCTCGATCGATACGCCACCACGCTGCACTCGCTGACCCACGGCCGCGGCACGTATAAGATGAAGTTTCACGTGTACCAGGATGCACCGCCGGAAGTCGCCGCCAAGGTGACGGAGGCGCGCAAGAAGGAGCTCGAGGAAGCGAAAGCGTAGCGTGCTCGCTCGCTGGCTGCGTCTGTGGTTCGGCTTCTCACTGCCGGTGGATCGTGGCACGTACGTGCGCCACGGCTTCGGTCTGACAGCGTTCAAGTACGGTATCGACGCGCTGCTGGTGTGGCGGTTTACGGGCAGGTTCTGGACGCCGCTCAACTATCTCTCCCCGTTGCTGACCACGCCGCAGGCGCTGCTGGGCCGCGCGCCACCGTGGCTCTTGCCGCTCATGGTCGTCATCGCGCTGCCGTTCCTGTGGATTGGCGTGAGCATGACGATGCGGCGCGCCGTGAACGCCGGCGCGAGTCCGTGGATCGCGCTGCTGTTCTTCCTGCCGGGTGTGAATCTCGTGCTCATGTTGGCGATGTGCCTGCCGCCGTCGCGGCCGCGTCGCATAATGCCTTCCGACGCCGCGGCCAGCTCGGCGCCGGAGCGCTTCCAAAGCGCGATGCTTGGCGTCGCCGCTTCGCTCGCGATCACGCTGGTCTCGGTGCTCGTTGCCGTCTACCTGCGCCGTCGCTATTCGACCGGCCTTTTCCTCGGCGTGCCGTTCACTATCGGCTACATCACCGCCTACATCTACAACTACCGGGTCGACCGTCCGACGGGTGAGGCGGTGGGGCTGGCGTTGGGGAGCGTGACGATCGCCGCGGGAGCGATGGTCGTCTTTGCGCTCGAGGGGCTAATCTGCATCGGCATGGCTTTGCCGATCGCGTGGGCGATTGCCCTGCCTGGCGCGGTGTTGGGCCGTGTCATGGCGCGACGAGCCATGTTCGGCTCCACGGGCGCTGGGATGGCTCTCCTCGTGCCCCTGTTCCTGGGCGTCGAGCCGCGGGGAGCGCCCACACCACACGAGGTGGTGACCATCGTCGAGATCGCCGCGCCGCCGGATGAGGTGTGGCGTCACGTGGTGACGTTCCCCGACCTGCCACCGCCTGCCGAGCCCCTATTTCGCGCAGGCGTCGCCGCGCCGCTGCGTGCGCGCATCGAGGGGCACGGCGTCGGAGCGGTGCGGTACTGCGACTTCACGACCGGCAGCTTCGTCGAGCCGATCACGGCCTGGGATGAACACCGGCGCCTGGCGTTCGACATCACGGCGCAGGCGCCGCCGATGACCGAATGGAGCCCGTATCGCAATGTGAACCCACCCCACCTGGACGGGTACTTCCGTGCGACCCACGGCGAGTTCCGGCTCATCCCCCTGCCGGGCGGCCGTACGCGCCTCGAAGGGCGCACGACGTACGTCGTGGATATGTTCCCACAGCGCTATTGGACACTGGCGGCAGGCCGCATCGTCGCGGCCATCCACGAGCGCGTGTTGCGACACATCGCAGCTTTGGCCGAGGAGGAAGAGCCCTGATGAGAGCGACCGTCCTCTGTATGACCCTTGCTGTCGCCGCAGCCTGCCAGCCCGTCGATCGAAAGCGGCAGGCCTCCAACCTCGCCGACTCGATTGCGGCGGCCGTCGCGACTACGCGAGTCGAGCCGCCAGCTCCCGCGGCTCCGGGCGCCACCCGGGTGCTGACGGTGGCTGGCTTTTCCACGCCGGAGTCGGTGCTGCTGGACTCGACGCAGGACATCTACTTCGTCTCGAACATCAACGGCTCGCCGACGGCGAAGGACAACAACGGCTTCATCAGTCGCGTGCGGCCGGACGGAGCCATCGAGAACCTCAAGTTCATCGAGGGAGGCCGAGCGGGAGTGACGCTCAACGCGCCGAAGGGCCTCGCGGTGACCGGGGATACGCTGTGGGTGGCGGACATTGACGTCGTGCGCGGGTTCAACGCGCGGACCGGCGCGCCGCTGGACAGTGTCAAGTTCGACAGCGTCGGCGCGGTGTTCTTGAACGACGTGACGGTGGCCGCGACGGGCGCGATCTACGTCACCGATACCGGTATCAGGTTCGACGACGTGGGCAACGTGCTGCATCCCGGACCTGATCGCGTGTTCCGCATCGGGCCGGACCGCAAGGTCACGGTCGCCGCGCGCGGCGACAGTCTGGGCTGGCCCAACGGGATCACCGTAGACCCCGTGGGCAAGCGGTTCATCATCGTGTCGTTCGGGCCGACCAAAACGGTGCTCGCGTGGAAGCCGGGGGACAAGGCGCCCAAGGTCATCGCCCGGGGCGCTGGAGGATTCGACGGCGTCGTGGTGGCCGGCACGAGCATCCTGGTGTCGAGCTGGACAGATTCCACCGTCTCCGCGTACGAGAGCGGGCAGGAAGTGAAAGTGATCACGGGCGTGCCGAGCCCCGCCGACATCGGTTACGACGCGAAGCGCAACCGCGTCTTGATCCCGATCTTCACGGGGAATCGCATCGAGGTCTGGCAGTTGAAGTAAGCACCGAACAGACACCGAGGCTTCGTGATTGTCTCGTGAGGGTCGTCACGCAGCCTGCGGCCGCACCGGCGCGCGGATCGTTACCTCCGCCTGCGTGGGGGGTTCTTCTAGGCACACCCATGCAGAGGAGGCCGCTCAATGCGCGAATCCTCGCTGCTGTCTCTCATGGAACGCCGCCGCGTCCTGCTGGATCAAGCGAGCGCTGCCCTCCGTGGTCACGTAGTCGGGTTATGGCGCTTGACGAACGGGGAACACACCGTCGTCGAGATCGTCAGCCCTGCGGATGCGCCCCCGCAACTGCTCAACCTCGATCTCGGGGGAATGCTGCACCACTGGGGTCGCCTGGCCCGGCCCGAAAGCCGGTGGGTCGGGTGTTGGACGGGCGGCACCGTCTGGCACATCGCTCCAGTCCGTCTTGATCCGCCCGATCCGCCGCCGTCCGGCATCGAGCGCCGCAGCCCCGAACGGCTCGTGATCGAGCTCGCTGGGCTCTCCCTCGGCGCGTTGGAGCGGATCTGGCAGGCCGCCGACCAGGCGACGGTCTATCTCTGCGCCGCGCTCGAAGTCCTCGAGACCTGTCTCGGGAGGGTGCGCCAGGCCGATGGTCTCAGTGTCGGCGCGCGCGCGCACCTGCTCGCCGACCTCGCCGGCGTCGCCGACGCGATCGACGTGGCGTTGCGAACCTAACCGGCCGCCGGTTCTTGTTGGGTGAGGCAGTGCAACGTGCCGAGCCCCCAGACGAGATCCACGGCATGAATCCCGACGACGGGGCGGTCGGGGAAGAGGTCAGCGAGTATGCCTAACGCGATCCGATCCTTGGGATCGTTGAACGTCGGCACGAGCACGGCGGCGTTGGCGATGTAGAAGTTGGCGTAGCTGGCGGGAAGCCGGACGCCATCGAAGTAGAGGGGGGCGGGCATCGGGAGGTCGATCACCTCGATGCTCGCCCCTCTTTCCAGATGCATCCCCTGCAGGCGCTCGCGGTTCTCGGCGAGCGGTTTGTAGTTCGCGTCCTTCGGATCATTCTCACGACACAGGACGACGGTCCCCGGCTTCACGAAGCGGCAGAGGTCATCCACGTGGCCGTGCGTGTCGTCGCCCGCGATCCCCTTGCCGAGCCACAACGTGTTCGTGATACCGAGCGTCTCTCGGAAAACGTTCTCGATCTCGTAGCGCGAGAGCCCCGGATTGCGCGTCTGCACCTTGGGATCGAGCAGGCATTCCTCTGTCGTGAGCAGCGTGCCCCGGCCGTTCACGTCGATGCTGCCGCCTTCCAGCACGACACCCGCGTCGATGAGGGGGAGCTTGAACTTCTTGGCGGCAAGCTCGGGGATCTTGTCGTCCTTTTTCCAGTCGTTGTACTTTGCCCACGCGTTGAAATGAAAGCGCGCGATGGCGAGGCTCGACCCTTGGCGCACGAAGATGGGCCCAAAGTCCCGCGTCCAGCCACGGTTGGTGGGGAAGCGGAGAAAATCCACGCGTCCCAAGTCCACGTCAGCCTTTTTCAGGATCCTGCTCGCCTGCGTCTGGTGCGCCGCGGAGTTGACGAGGATGCGGACGACCTCGCCCCGCGCGAGTGCGCGGACGATTTCACCATAAACCCACGGGATGGGAGGGAATTTCCCGGGCCAGTCGCTGACGTTGTGGGGCCAGCCGATCCAGGTTGCCGAGTGCAGCTCCCACTCGGCGGGCATGCGCACGCTGCTAATCAGTCAGAAACCGGTGCTGAATGTCGGCGTAGGCGTCGGTGCGGCGATCGCGCAGGAACGGCCAGTTGCGGCGCACCTCCTCGATCCGAGCCAGGTCGACCTCCGCCAGCACCAGCGCCTCGTCCTCCGCAGCCTCTCCTACGACCACGCCGAAAGGATCGCAGACGAACGAGTGACCCCAGAACTCGATGCCGGGCCCCGCCCCCCCCCCCTCACCGCCGAGCCGCTCGTGGCCCACGCGGTTCACCGCCGCCACCCAGCAGCCGTTGGCGATCGCGTGGCCGCGCTGAATCGTCTTCCAGGCGTCGAGCTGCTGCTCGCCGTACTGCTCCTTCTCGGAGGGATGCCAGCCGATCGCGGTCGGATAGAGCAGGATGTTGGCGCCCTGGAGGGCGGTGAGGCGCGCGGCTTCGGGATACCACTGGTCCCAGCACACCAGGGTGCCGATCGGCCCAACTTTGGTGTCGAACGCGCGAAAGCCGAGATCGCCCGGCGTGAAATAGAACTTCTCGTAGTAGGAGGGATCGTCGGGGATGTGCATCTTGCGATAAATCCCCTTGACCTTGCCGTCGGCGTCGATCACGGCGGCGGTGTTGTGATACAGCCCCGCCGCGCGCCGCTCGAACAGCGACGCGATCACGACGACGCCGTTCTCCTTCGCGACCTTGCCGAGCGTCTCCGTCGTCGGCCCCGGCACAGCCTCGGCCAGATCGAACAACGCGTGGTCCTCACGCTGGCCGATATAGTGCGTGCGGAACAGCTCGGGCAGGCACACGAGCGCCGCGCCCTGCCGCGCGGCCTCGCGAATTCGGGCGATGGCTTTACCGAGGTTTGCCTCGGGGTCGTCGCTCATGCTCATCTGCACGAGGCCGACCTTGAACGTGAGCGCCGTTGCCTTCACCCCACTCATCATGGGGTGAAGAATACTCTCAGAAAGCCTTTGTCGCCGACAGCACGATCGCCAACTTGGCGACCTCCCCCGCCGAAACCGTTGCTTGTGTCACGCTGCCCCTCCCATACCGGCCGCGTTGATCGCCGCGCGTTGGACCGCGTCGGCGTTGACGGCGGTCAGAGCGGCGTTGTCTACCTCACCCGTGCGAATGCGGATCACCCGTTCGATCGGCTGTATGAAGATCTTCCCGTCGCCGACCTCGCCCGTGCGGGCCGCCGCAAGAATGGCCTGCACGCACGGCTCGACGAACGGCTCCGAACACACCATTTCGATCTTGACCTTCTCGTGGAACTCCATGACGAGCGCCGTGCCGCGGTACTGCTCGAAGCGCTCGTGCTCGCCGCCGTGTCCGCTGACGCGACTCAGCGTGATGCCGGTGATCCCGGCCCGGAACAGGGCCGCTTTGACTTCGGGGACACGGTCGGGGCGCACGATTGTCGTGATGAGCTTCATGCTGGGTTTCCTGTTGATTGCAGGTTGGCGACCGGTTCGCTCGCCGCGGCCGCTGGGACGGCCGCTGGCGCGGGTGGCGACACCTTCTTGAACAGGCCGCGATACGACACCCACGTGTCGAGGATGGCGCGGGCGCGAGCGCTGCCGGTCTTGTGGAAATGCTGTTGCACGAGCCTGCGCACGACGCGCTCGTCCATCGTGTTCAGCCCGCTGACGGCCACCATCTCAAGATTGCAGCGCGGCTCGAGTATCCCGCGCTCGTCGAGCACGTAGGCGATGCCGTTCGACATGCCGGCGGCGAAGTTGCGGCCCACCGGCCCGAGCACGACGACCACGCCTCCGGTCATGTACTCGCAGCAATGGTCACCGGCGCCTTCGATCACCGCGATCGCCCCGGAGTTGCGGACCGCAAACCGGTCTCCCGCGCTGCCGGCCGCGAAGAGATGGCCCGACGTTGCGCCATAGAGCGCCGTGTTTCCGAGCAGCACGTGCGATCCGCCCGCATAGGCAGCGTCACGGAATGGGCGGATGACGATCTCGCCACCGCACAACCCTTTGCCCACGTGGTCGTTCGCCTCGCCTTCGAGGTGCAGGTGCATGCGCGGCAGGGTGAACGCGCCGAAGCTCTGGCCGGCGCTCCCGCGGAAGCGCAGCCGCAGCGGGGTTTCGGGTCCCCCCCCCGTGCCCCCGTGGACGCGCGCGATTTCGCCGGCGATGCGTGCCCCCACGGTCAGGTGGTGATTCCCGATCGGGATCACGCGCGGTATCGCATCCTGCCGCGCGAGAATCTCGGCATCGAGCGACACGAGGCCGGGACGAACGTTCCGCTCCACCGTGCGCCGCCGCGGCTCCGCCTTGCCTGCGGGGGCCGACAACAACGCCGAGAGATCGAGCAGGCTCGCGCGCGGCGTGTCTGGTCTGTCGACGCGCCGCAGCAGCTCCACGCGGCCGATGAGATCGTCCATGCGACGCACCCCGAGCGACGCCATGATCCGGCGAGCGTCCTCGGCGATGTGCGTGAAATAGGCGATGACTTGTTCCGGCGTGCCGCGGAACTTCGCGCGCAGGTCGGGCCGCTGCGTGGCGATGCCTGTCGGGCAGGTGTTCAGGTGGCATTGGCGCGCCATCGCGCAGCCGACCGCGACGACCGTGGCCGTGCCGAACCCGAAGGATTCGGCGCCGAGCAACGCGGCGATCACGACGTCCCGTCCCGTGCGCAAGCCGCCGTCGACGCGGACCTCGATGCGCTGGCGCAACTTGTTGCGCATGAGAATCGCCTGCGTCTCCGCGAGACCCAACTCCCAGGGCGAGCCGGCGTGTTTGATCGACGACAGGGGCGACGCGCCGGTGCCGCCGTTGTGGCCCGAAACGAGCACGTAGTCGGCGTATGCCTTGGCGACGCCCGCCGCCACGGTGCCGACTCCCGCCTCGGCGACGAGCTTCACGCCCACCCGCGCGGCCGGATTCACCTGCTTGAGATCGTGGATCAGCTGCGCCAGGTCCTCGATCGAGTAGATGTCGTGATGCGGCGGCGGTGAGATGAGCGGGATGCCGACGACGGCATGCCGCAACCGCGCGATGAGATCGGTGACCTTGTGGCCGGGCAGCTGGCCGCCTTCACCGGGCTTGGAGCCCTGCGCGATCTTGATCTCGAGCTCGTCGGCGCGGACGAGATATGCGGTCGTCACGCCGAAGCGGCCCGACGCCACCTGCTTGATGCGGTTGTCGGAGCGATCCGTGGTGCCGCGCGCGACGTACGTGGCGGGGTCTTCACCGCCCTCGCCCGAATTCGAGCGGGCGTGCATCCGATTCATCGCGATCGCGAGCGTCGCGTGCGCCTCCGGTGAGAGCGCGCCGAGCGACATGGCGCTCGAGATGAAGCGGCGCCGGATATCTTCTGCCGGCTCGACTTCCTCGATCGGCACGGGCGACTGTGCTACGAAGTCGAGCAGGTCGCGCGGACCAGCCGGCGCGCGAGCGCGAACGCGTTCGTCGAAACCTGCGTGATCTCCATCTTGGAGGGCGCGAACCAGCGGCGGCGACCAGCCGTGATCCTCGCCGTCGCGCCGGTATCGCACGCGGCCATGATCGGGCAGCACGCCCGCGCTGTGATGCCGTTTCAGCACATCTTCAGCAATTTCCTTGAAGCCGATGCCGCCGATGATCGACGCCGTGCCGGTGAGGCAGCGATCGATCACTTCCTGGCCCAGCCCGATCGCTTCGAAGATCTGCGCGCCGGCGTAGGACTGCAGCGTCGAGATCCCCATCTTCGAGAGGATCTTGAGCAATCCCTTTTCCGCCGCACTGCGGTACTTCTCGGCTGACGTCTCGGCATCTCGCAGGCATTGCAGCGCGAGCCAGGGATTCACCGCCTCCGCGCCGTATCCGAAGAGCGCGCCAAAGTGATGCACGTCCCAGGCGTCGCCCGCTTCGGCCACGAGGCCGACCCGGATGCGCTGTCCCGCTTGCACGAGCCGCTGGTGGACGGCGCCGATCGCCAGGAGCATGGGGATCGGCGCGCGCGTTTTGTCGGCCTCACGGTCGCTGACGACCAGGATCGTGGCGCCGCCGCCGCGGCGCACCGCCTTGACCGCATCGCGGCTGAGCGTGTCGAGCGCGCGCGACAACTCCGCGGGACCGGCGGCTGCCTCCCAAACCGCACTGAGGGTCACGAGCTCCGCGCCGCCGGCGCGGCGCAAGGCGGCCATTTCCTCAGCGAGCAGCACCGGGTGGTCGAGGCGCAGCAATGTGCGGCCACCGGGGCGCTGTGCGAGCACCGAGCCGCGCCGGCCGAGATACATGACCAGGGACATCACGAGCTCTTCGCGCAGCGGATCGATTGCCGGATTGGTGACCTGCGCGAACCGCTGGCGCACGTAGGCATAGAGACTCTGCGGCAGGCGGGACAACGGCGCGATCGGTGTGTCGTCGCCCATGCTCCAAATTGCATCGCGGCCCTCGGCGGCCATCGGCGAGATCACATAGCGCAGGTCTTCGTGGCTGTAGCCGAACGCGTGCTGGCGTGCGGTCAGCTCGTCGGCGGGCAGCGCGGGCCCCACGGCGGGGACCTCGGTCGGAAGCGGGCGGACGACCCGCGCGGTCCAGCGGCGGTACGGGAACCGCTGCGCCACTTCCAGCTTTGCGTCCGTGCTGCGCAGCACGATGTTGCGCAGCGTATCGACCACGAGCAGCTCGCCGGGGCCGAGGCGGCCCGATGCCACGACGTCGGCGGGATCCAAGTCGACGACGCCCACTTCTGAGGCCGCGACGACAACGTTGTCGCGGGTGACCTTGTAGCGGCACGGCCGCAGGCCGTTGCGATCGAGCGCCGAGCCGGCGACGATGCCATCACTGAACGCGAGCGCCGCCGGCCCGTCCCACGGCTCCATCAGCCCCGCGTGATACTCGTAGAAGCTGCGGAGCGCCGGATCCATGTCGGGAATCCGCTCCCACGCCTCCGGCAGCAGCATCATGAGGGCATGCACAGGGTCGCGTCCCGACCGGATGAGCAGCTCGAACGCATTGTCGAGGCTGGCGGAATCGCTGCCGTCGGCCCAGATAACGGGCTTCAGCTGCTCGATATCCCGTTCCCAGGCTGGCGCCGCCAGCGCGGGTTCGCGTGCCCGCATGGCGTTGCGGTTGCCCCAGAGCGTGTTGATCTCGCCGTTGTGCGCCAGCAGGCGGAAGGGCTGCGCCAGCGGCCAGCTGGGCAACGTGTTGGTCGAGTACCGCTGGTGGAATACCGCGATGCCGGTCTCGAACAGCGGCGATTGGAGATCGGCGTAAAAGCCGGGCAGCTCCGTGCCGACGAGGAGCGCCTTGTACACGACCGTGCGGCACGAGAGCGAGCAGATGAAGATGGGCAGCCCGGCGCTCGCCGCGCGGCGCTCGATCACGCGGCGCGCGAGATAGAGTCGCCGCTCCCAGACCTGCGCGTTGGCGGGGCCTGATGGCGGGCCGATGAAGACCTGCCGGATCGTCGGCTGGCTTGCGGCGGCGAGCGGGCCGAGCACGGCGCCGTTCACGGGCACGACGCGCCAGCCCAGGACGGACATTCCCAGGCTCACCAGCACGGTTTCGATCACGTCGATCGCGACATCGCGCGCCGCGGCCGCTTGCGGCAGGAAGAACATCCCCAGCGCCACGCGCTCCACCGGCCCGACACCCAGCAAGCGGTGCGGGATCTGCGTGAGGACGCCGGCGCCGTCGCCGGACTTGTCGTCGGACGCGGCGCCGCGATGCGCGAGGCGCGCGACGGCCGTGAGCGCCATCGCCAGGATGTCGTGAGTGCGCCCACCGTCGGCGCGCGCCACGAAGCCGACGCCGCAGGCGTCGCGTTCGCGCCACGGGTCCAACAAACGAAACGCCCGCTCGGCTGCGGGAGCGGGCTGGTTGGGGTCTGGTCGTTTGGTCACGCTATCGCGCCCCGCCGCTCCCTCTTGAGGGTGTGCCGGTGATATTTGCCAGCGGGTTTATCGTATGTTTATGCATCGGTTAACATAAATATGCGGCGGGGTTCGAAGCTGCGCAAGTAGGGGCGCAGCATGCTGCGCCCCTACCGATCACCCTACCAGAATCGGCTCGAGCGGTTTGGCGGAGTCCTTGCCTTGTTTGTAGCGGTAGAGTTTGCCTGCGTAATTGCGCAGCACGATTTCCTTGTCGGTGAGCTTCACGACGTATTCCGGCAGGAGCGGGATTTTGCCCCCGCCGCCCGGGGCGTCGATCACGAAGTGGGGGACGGCGAGCCCCGACGTCCAACCCCTGAGCGCCCGAATAATCTCGAGCCCCGTTTCGATGGTCGTGCGGAAGTGCTCCGCCCCCGCGACCTGGTCACACATATAGATGTAGTAGGGCCGCACCCGCGCGGCGAGCAGCCGCTGCATCAGCAGCTTCATCACCTCGGGATCATCGTTCACGCCCTTGAGCAGCACCGTCTGACACCCGAGGGGAATGCCGGCATCCGCGAGCATGCCGAGCGCGTGCACAGCGGCGGGCGTGAGCTCGTCGGGGTGGTTGAAGTGCGTGTTGATGTAGAGCGGGTGGTACTGCTTGAGAATGGCGCACAACTCCGGTGTCACACGCTCCGGGAGATGACACGGGATGCGACTCCCGATCCTGAGCACTTCGAGATGCGGAATCGCCCGTAGCCGCTTGCAGATATCGTCGATGCGGCGGTCGGACAGCAGCAGGGGATCCCCCCCGGACATGATGACGTCGCGGATCTCCTGGTGCTCCGCGAGATAGCGGAACGCCGACTCGAGCTGTGCCATGGGGATCTTCTCGGGGTCGCCCACCTTGCGGCGCCGCGTGCAGAACCGGCAGTAGGAGGCGCAGACCGGCGAGACGAGAAACAACGCGCGATCGGGATAGCGGTGCGTGATGTTGGGAACCGGCGAGTTCGCGTCCTCGGCGAGCGAGTCGACGAGCCCATCCCGCACATCGAGCTCCTGCAGCGTGGGCACGTATTGACGCCAGATGGGATCCCCCGGCGACTGGATGAGATCGACCATCGCGGGCGAGATGCGAAACTCGAAGTTCTCGGCAGCCTGGCGGAGGCGAGTGACGTCCTCGACATGCTCGGCACCGAAGCGAGCAGCCAACGCGTCCAGAGAAGCGATGCTTCTCTTACGGAGCAGTTCTTGCCAGGTCTCCAGTAGTCAAGTCCTTGGTATAGATCACCAGGTCGTCACCGGGCGCATAATAGCCCTGGATGGTCGCGGCCCTGGTGTAACCGCGTGCTTCGTAAAACCGCCGCGTGGGCTGATAATCGGCTCGCGACGAGGTTTCGACCACGACGAGTCGTGCGTCCTGCGTCGTGAGTCGTTGCTCCACTGCGGCGAGCAGCTCCGTGCCGATCCCTCGCCCCTGCCGCTCATGCTCCACGACAATCCAGTACAGATCGTACGTCGCTGCGGTGCCCGGCGTCGGACCCCAGCACGCGTATCCTACGAGCTGCTCGTCTTCGAACGCGCCGACGAACTGGTACTCGGTGTCGCCGGCGAGACTCTCATCCAGCAGCTCGACCGCGGTCGCGACCTCCTCCTCGCGGAAGAGTCCGGCGCCCCGGGTCAGCTGTTCAAGCCGTGCGCGGTGCGCGCGCCCGACGGGGCGCAGGAGACGCAGCGAGCAGCTCACGCGCGGCCTTCGTGCCTTGCGCCTCCCGCAACGCCAACTCGGCGATGCGATGGATCAGCTCGGCATAGTCCCACCCGGCGGCCTTCGCCATGCGCGAAAGCCCGGCGTCGTCGGTGAGATCGGGGTTGGGGTTCACCTCGAGGACCCAGGGTCGACCCGCCTCGTCGACGCGCAAATCGACGCGGCCGTAGCTCTTGCCTTGCATCGTCCGCCATGCCGTTTCCGCCAGCCGGCAGAGCCGCTCCGCGAGCCGCTGCGGAATCTGCGCGGGGCACACCGGCCGGCTGCCGAGGTCCTCCGGCGAGCCCACATGCCACTTGGCGGCGTATGTCAGTATCGGCCAGGTGCCTTCCGGCATCGTGCTGAAGTCGATCTCGGCGATGGGGAGCGTGCGGGTGCCGACGATCCCGACGTTGAATTCACGGCCCGCGATGTACTGCTGCACCAGCACTTCGTCGAACTGCTCGGTCATGGCGGCGATGCGGGCCTTGAGGCTCTTGCGGTCGCTCACCACCGATTGTCGGTCGAGCCCCGCGCTCGCGTCTTCCGCCGCGGGCTTTACGATGGCCGGCAACGGAAAGTCGTCGTCGATCTTTCCCTGGGCAATCGTCCAGCGCGGCACCGGGAGACCCGCGCGCTCGAGCATCGTGTTGGCCACCGCTTTGCGGCGGCAGGCGGCGGTCGTCCAGGGGCCGCAACCCGTGTATGCGATCCCCGCGAGCTCCAGCGTCCCGACGACGTGATCCTCCCACTGCGCGACGCCGCGGACACCTTCACAGAGATTGAAGACCAGATCGGCGCGCCCCCCCCGGCAGTGATTGAACCACCGCATGTCGTGGCGCACGGGAACGCGTTGGACCTGATGATTGCGGGAACCGAAGATCGTCGCGATATCATCGACCGCTTCCATCACCCCGGCGATATCCTCGGCGGTCCAATCGTCGGCGCCGGGATCATAGAGGATGACGACCTTCACGCGGAAATCGCCGTGGGCGTTTCCAGGACCGCAGCATGCTTCGCCCCGACCTCACGCCCGGATATCCGTCTCCAGGCGATTCGGATGACCTCCTGAATCAGGCCGTCGTACGTGTAGCCGGCAACCCGCGCGGCTTTGGGGAAGCAGGAGTTCATCGCGGGATCGGGAATGATGCCGGGCAGCGGGTTGAGCTCGACGACGTTGGGGACGCCGAAGCGATCCACGCGCACGTCGATGCGGCACCAGTCACGGCAGCCGAGTGCGCGATACGCGTCGAGCGCGACGCGCTCCGTTTCCCGGCAGAGCGATTCGGAAACGCCGGTCGGCGGGCACTGGAAGATCGCCAGCGGATGCTCGCGCGTGTCCCAGATCCACTTGGCTTCGTAGCCGTACACCGGTGGCGCGCCGGCCGGCAGCGTCGCGAAGTCGAATTCGACGAGCGGCAGGCAGCGCACGTCGCCGTTGTTGCCCAGTATCGCAACGGTGAACTCTGGTCCGGGGAGATACGTCTCGACGATGACCGGCTGGCTGTAGCGATCTAAAAGAAACGGCACGCGCTCCGCGAGCTGCGCGGGAGTCTCACATAAGTTGTTGACGAATATGCCCTTACCAGATCCCTCCGCCACGGGCTTCACGAACAGCGGAAACGGCAGCGGAATGCGCTCCAGATCTTCCATGCGATCGATCAGTCGAAACGGCGCGGTCGGCACGCCGCGGTAGGCGAGGATCTCTTTGGTACGTCCCTTGCGGAGCGTAAGCGCCAGCGTCAACGGGTCGGAGCCGGTATACGGAATGTTCAGGTACTCGCACAGCGCCGGGACGTGCGACTCGCGGCAGGGGCCGTGCAGGCCCTCGGCCATGTTGAAGACAATGTCGGGATGTGCGAGCGAAAGTTTCTGCGGGAAGAATTCGTCGGCTTCGAGTCGAACGATGTTACCGAAGAGACCTAGAGCCTGCTCGACCGCGTCAATCGTCGACGGGTCATCCCATTCTGCGTAGTCGTCAGACGCGGAATTCGCGTCAGGCTTCTCATTGTAGGCGAGGCCTATTCGCATGCTGTAAAACAGAATACGAAATCGTTACTGACTGCGCAAGGGAGAAACGTAGAAAAACATCGTCGAACAAAATCGTCGAACACCATCGTCAAGCGAAAACGTTTTCGTTAGACGTCGTTGTTAGACGTTGTTGTTAGACGTTGTCGCTCGACGTCGTTCAGACTTTGTGATACGTGACGCGCGCTGCTTCCTGCTTGTCGTCGGCGACATAAATCTCGAAGTCGGAGAACAACGCACCGGCTTCCTGCTGCAAGACGCGCAACACGGCGATCGCCATCCGGCGAATTTCTTGCTCTGCGCCCTCGCCACACCGCAGCTCGAGCATCGTGCGCCAGGCGCGCGCGTTGCCGGAGACGACGATCTTCACCTCGGTGGCGTTGGGGAGCACGCTGCGCGCCGCTTCGCGCGCCATCTTCCGACGGTGGACTTTGTCGGTGATCCACTCGTAGCGCTGCATCAGTCCCGCGACGGCGCGGACATAGGCGGCCTGCGCCGCGCTGACCTGTTGCAGCCACTCTGCCTCGAGCTTCGCGTCGCCCAGCGTGGCGGGCGGCACGACGAACGCCGCGTGCGATTCGTCCACGTAACGTTGTGAGATTTGCGAATAGCCGAAGCCGGCGCGATGACGCACCAGCTCGTGCGAGCAGGAGCGGGAGATCCCTTCAATCAGCAACACATACACCGCGTGCTCCAGCACCGAGCCGTGGCCCTGCTTCTTGATGTTCTCGAGGTATTCCGCGGTCGTGCGATTGATGGGATTGTGCTGGCTCATGTAGCACAGCCGGCCCGCGTACTCCGCCAAACGCTCGCCGGCGCTCGCGTCGCCGCGCCAGTGCACCGCCAGGTGCGGCGGTTCCAAAAACTCTGGCCGAGCGATCAGCGATACTCTGGGGGCGCGGAAAACCTCCACGGCGGGGGCTGTGGGGGCCGCGGGGGCTGCGGGGGCTGCGGGGGCTAACGTGTCAGTTCGAGTTTCGGCGTCGCCCATGCGGCACTGCGCTCCACTTCACGTAATCGCGTTGCGATGTCGTCCGGAATGACCGCGGCTCCGGCGCCCACCTTGAGCGCGGCCACGGGTGACCAATCAGTCGCCGGAATGATAACACCCGGGTTGAAGATCGACAGCGGGTCGTAGGCCCGCTTGACGCTCCGAAACAGATCGACGACCTCCTTCCCGTAGAACCGCTCGAGCACCCCCGCGCGCAGCCGGCCCACCCCGTGCTCGCCCGACGGAACGCCGCCGAGTCGGAGGAGCAGCGCCGTGACGTCCTCGAAGAGATCTGCGAGTGCCTCCCGCCAGCCGTCACGCGTCGTATCCGGCAACGCGTTGACGTGCACATGGCCATCTCCGGCATGGCCGAAGATCGCGACCGGAATACTTCGCCGCTGCGCCGCTTCCCGGAGCCCCACGACGTACGCGCCGAGGGCGTCGAGTGGCACGCAGCCGTCCTCGACGATCTGGAGCGAGCGCTGCGTCGCGGGAAGCCGCGCGAGCGCCGGTGAGGCAAGACGCCGTACGCTCCACAGGTGTGCGAGTCCCGGCCGGTCCACCGCGGTCTCCACGTGAACGGCCGACGCTTTGAGCCCGCGCACCGCGTCCCCCACAACCCCGCGCGCCGCCGCCGCGTCTTCGCGCTCGAACTCGACGAGCAGCAAGCACGTGACGTCCGGTGCTTCGGGGACGAAGCGGAGCAGCGTCTCGTCGAGCAACTCCACGCTCGAGGGCTGGAGCGATGTGAGGTACGCTACCGCCTCGCTCATGCACTGGAGATCGGCAAATCCGAGCGCCGCGCCGGCCGTATGCGCCGGAATGGAGTCGAGTTTCCAATGGACCGCGGTGACGATGCCGAGCGTGCCTTCGGAGCCCACGAACAGATCGAGCTCGTCGCCCGTCTCGGCGAATCGATCGAGCGCGTAGCCCGAGGAATTCTTTCGGGTCTTTGGATAACGCGATGGAATCAGGAGCCTGGAGTCGGGAGTCAGGGTGAACCTTCCCTGGCTCCCGGCTCCTCGCTCCAAGATCCTGACCGTTCCGTCGACCTCCACAACCTCCAGACCCTCCACCCACCGCCTCACACTGCCGTACCTCACCGAGCGCGGGCCGGCGGCGTTGGTAGCCACCATGCCGCCGCTCGTCGCGAACGCGCCCGACGATGGATCCGGCGGCAGCCGCAAGCCGTACGGTTTCGCAGCCTCATTCACTGCTGCCCAGGTGACAGAGGCGCCGGCCCGTGCGGTCCGAGTGTGAGGATCAATCGTGAGGCTCCGGAAGCCGATGCTCAGATCGACGATGACACCAGGGCCGACGTTCCCGCCCGGCATGCCGCTTCCCGCGCCGCGGGGGACCAACGCCAGCTCGGAGGTGGTCGCCTGATGCATGAGCGAGACGATCGCGTCAATGTGTTGCGGGATTGCGACGGCCGCGGGCACGAAGCGATACACTCCTGCGCCTTCCGCATACGCCGCGCGGACCCGTGGGTCGGTGACTAACACGCTCCAAACTTGACACCGGTGAACCGCAACGTGAAGCTTCGCTCTGCGATGACAGCTCCCCCGACTGCCACGCCGGTAACCCCGACGGCTACTCCGCGCGCGCAGCTGATCCACATCGAGGTGGATCGGCGGCTGGGTCACGAGTGGGACGAGTGGAACGGGCGCCCGCTCCCGGGTGGAGGCGACTTTTCGGCCGCACCTGGTCTGTTCTTCCGCTTCGCAGCGCTGACCGTCTCGGCAGCGACTGCTGCCATCGCCCTCCTTCTTTACCTGATCGGACCACGGCTTGGTGCGCTCTGGACGCCGCTACCCCGGACGTTGTGGTTCGCCGTTGGCGCACTCGCGGTGCTGCAATGGCTCTACCTGGGCGTCCTCGCGGGTTCCTTCTATAGCGGCCGAAATCTGTTGCCCGAGCGACTCATGGAACGTGGCCCGTACCTGCAGCTGATGAATTACACGTCCCTGCTGGCGCGGGCCTTCGGGAAGCGCGACTGGGTCGAACATGCGGCGATCGACGTCTATAACACGCTCGCGGAGCGTCGGGGCCGCAGGGTGGGGAGCGGTGAGCTGCTGGTGCTGATCCCACGGTGCCTTTCGAAACAGGCGCTCGACGGCGTGCTGGAAATCGCCGGTCGGTATGCGGTCCCGGTGTTCGTCGCGACACGCGGCCAACTCGCCCGCCGCGTGATCCGCGAGCGTCGCCCGCGCGCGGTCGTCGCCGTCGCCTGCGAGCGCGACATGATGACGGGGCTGCGCGATGTCGCGGGCAAGCTTCCCGTGCTCGGCCTGACGATGCAGTTGCCCAACGGGCCGTGTCGCGATGCCGCGCTCGATCTGCGTCAGATGGAGCGGTGGGTACAGGGATTAGTAGGGTTTGTCGCGCCGCAGCACGAACCCGAGGGCGCCCCAGCCTCCTAGGGCAATCCACTCCGCCCGGCCGAAGCTCCCCGGCACCGCGGGAATCAGCTTCATCAACACAATGACAACGCTCACGACCGCGCCTACCGCGGCGAGTGTCGTTCCCTGTCGATTGCCACCGCGACGCGCGAGGGCGATGAACGCCACACACGCCGCGCACCAGCCGACTCCGGAAACCGCCGAGCCGACCTCGGTGATCGGTACGAGCAACGCATCGCCGAGCAAGGCCGCCGCGGCGGTGAGCACGCTGACGAGCAGGATGGCGATCGACGGCGTCCCGAACCGGGGGTGGATGGCGCCGATCGATGGATGGACGAGCCCGCGGCGCCCCAGCGCATAAAGCAGGCGCGTTGCCGCGACGAGGTTGCCGTTGAAGATCTTGAACAAGGAGAGCAGCGCGCCCGCGAGAATCAGCCGCGCTATCCAGGTGTTGCCGAACGCCCGCGCGAACGCGGCTTCGGTCCCCAGATGCTGGCCGACGATCTCGGTCCACGGATAGACCCACGCGACGACGCCGATCACCAGCACGTAGAACGCGCCGCCGGCGATCATGGCGAGCGTGATCGTCCGGCTCAGCGTATGTGGACGAAGGTCGGGGCGGGCCTCTTCCGACGCTTTCGGGATCGATTCGAATCCCGTCATGAAGTACGGCACGATTTGCGCGACGAGCAGCACCGAGACGAACGGGCCCGAGGCGGCGAACAGCGGCTCCACGTTCGAGGCGGTGCCCCGGCTCGCGCCGAGCATGAGAAAGACGGCGAAGCAGGCGAGCAAGCCAAGCGTCGTGGCATCCTGAAAGCGGCCACTCGTTCGAATACCGCGGTGGTTGATGACGCCGATGAGGGCCGTGAGCACCAACCCGGCCACGAGTCTCGGCAGCGTGATCGCCTTGCCTGCGACCGAGTACAGCACCATGTCGTTCATGGCCGGGAAGATTCGCGCGAGCAGATTGCCGATCGCGACCGCTTCCCACGGACACACAATGGCGTAGGCGAGCACCATCATCCACCCGGCCGCGAAGCTCGCCGAGCGTGGAAACACGCGCTCGGTGTAGGCGATCTCGGCGCCAGCATCGGGGATGGCGCGGACCAGGCGGCCGTAGGTCAACGCGATCGGCAAGAGCAGCAGCGCACCGCCGAGGAATCCGAGCATGGCGCCGCCGGGACCCCCGCGACCCAGCCAGTCGTCCATGATGACCAGCCAGCCAACGCCCACCATGCTGCCGAAGCCAAATGTGAAATACTCGAGGGCGCCGAGGCTCTGCCTGAGAGGAGCGCT
Organism: Gemmatimonadota bacterium; assembly: GCA_046728135.1. Taxonomy (GTDB): domain Bacteria; phylum Gemmatimonadota; class Gemmatimonadetes; order Gemmatimonadales; family GWC2-71-9; genus 20CM-2-65-7. The sequence goes on from JBKPDZ010000101.1 coordinate 31,550, forward strand.
AGTACGTGGTGACTCCAAGCTTGTCCTTGAGCGCCGCCAGGAGCCGCTGGGCGCGCAGCTGACCCGGTGAGCCGGGCGGGGAGGCGCGCTCGAGATCGCGCGTCGTGCGCGAGGCATCGTCGATCGGCCGGAACACCACCTCGATCGTCACGCGCGCCTTACCCGGCACGTCGGGGTCGGCCCAGAGGCGCAGGCGATGCGTGCCGCCGAATTCCGCGGTCTCGAGGAACGCGTCACGCACGCTCACGAAATGCACGGCTGTGGTGTCGGCGCGGAGTAGCGAGTCGGCGAACTGTGTGACGCGGGCTGGCGGTGCATTGATCACGACGTGCAGCGCCTCGGGCATGGGAGCAAATGCAGGGCGCGTCGTCGTCGGCGTGCAGGCCGCGAGCAGAAGTACGAACGCGGAACGCGGAACGCGGAACGACAGGCTCAATGCGAGTGTGGTGGCGTGCCAGGGGGATGTGTGTGAGTCGCCCTTACGGTGTCCGCTGGCGCCCCGGGCTCGTGTTCTTCACCTGCTTCGTGGTGATGCCCGGCTTCGCGGTTCTCGATCTCCACCTGCATCGTGCGCACGGGGATGCCTGCCGCGTGCTCGAACACCAGCCTGCCGCCGAGGATGCCGGTCCACACGAGACCGATCAGGCCGACGATGCTGAGGAACCGGGTGATCGCGAGCTCCTGCGACGGCATCTGGAAGCGGCGCAGCAACCTCCAGATCAGCACGACGCTGAACACCCCCATCGTCAGCAGCGCCATCGTCTCGTGCTTCTCCATGATCTCGTGAATCGCCTCGCCGTGCTCGATGGAATCCGACGCGAGCTCACCGGCGATGACCGCCGTCCACCCGCCGATCACGCCGGCCCACAGCGTCCAGATCGCGGCCCACAGGAGCGATTCACGCTTGGTGGCCGCCGCGGCGAAATCGAACAGCACGGCGACGGACAGGAGCGCGGCGGGGAGATCGTTGAGGACGGCGTGCCAGCGGGCGGCGTCGTAGCCGAGCATTAGAGTCCCAGGTTGCTGACGATGGGTGGAGTGGCCGAGTAGTCGTAAAACCCTTTGCCACTTTTTTTGCCGTGCATGCCCGCCAGCACCATGCGCTTGAGCAAGGGCGGCGGCGCGTAGCGCGCTTCCCGGTACTCCTTGAACATGATCTCTGCGATGTGGTGCGTCGTGTCGAGACCGACGAAGTCTAACAACGTCAGCGGGCCCATCGGGTATCCGCAGCCCAGCTGCATCGCCTTGTCGATGTCGGGCACGCTGCCGACGCCGCGTTCCACGGCGCGGATGGCATCGAGCAAGTACGGGACGAGCAGGAGATTGACGATAAAACCAGAAGTGTCCTTGGCGGCGATCGGCTCTTTGCCGAGCGAGGCGGCGAACGCGAACGCGCGTCTGAACGTCTCTTCAGACGTGGTCACCGTGCGCACGACCTCCACCAGCGCCATGAGCGGCACCGGATTGAAGAAGTGCAGTCCGACGAACCGGTCCGCTCGCTTGGTGGCCCCGGCCATTTCCGCGATGGTGAGACTGGAGGTATTGGACGCGAAGATCGTCCCCCGGGCGCAGAGCCCGTCGAGCTCCTTGAAGAGCGCATTCTTCAGCGCCAGGTCTTCGGTGATTGCTTCGATGACGATGTCGACCGGTTTCAGATCCGCGACGGTCGTCGTAAAGCTCAGGCGTTTGAGCGTCGTGTCGCGACCTTCGGCGGGGAGCTTACCCTTCTCGACGAATTTCGCGAGCGACTTTTCGATGCCGGCCCGGCCCCGATCGAGCACCTCGTGCGACACGTCGCGCACGATCGTGTCGTAGCCGGCGGTCGCGGCGACCTGGGCGATCCCGCTCCCCATCAGACCACACCCCAGCACCCCGACCCGTTTGATATCGGCCATCGCCTCTTTAGCCTCGTGTTTTCGGACGCGGATTCTCGAACGCCTTGCGAACCTCTTCGGCGATGCGGACGAACGCCTGCGCGCCGGGCAGCGCGGCCGGGCTTGCCGCGCTGCGGGTCTCGCCGCGCTCGAGCCGATCGAGCACCTGCTCGAGCGCGATCTGGACGCGCTCGTTCGCGGCGCGGTAGGTGCGCGCGACCAGGGTAGCGCCGAGGGTCAGGCCCACGCCGGGGACCAGCATGAGCGCCTGCGCGAGTGCCAGGGGCGGTGCGATGAGCGCGGTCGCTCCCGTCATGCCCCATCCCAGAACTGTCAGCACGCTGGCGCCGGTGATCCGCTTGGTGCGCTGCTCGCGGACGTCGGCCTCGAGCCGCACCAGGCAAAATCCGGTTTCCAGCTGCACCACTTGTCCGGTGATCTCGGTCGCGCGCGCGAGCGAGTAGCGGCGGCCCCCGGCGAGCGCGCGCTGAATCGAGGCAAACGGGCCGGCCTTCGGCTCCCAGGACGTTCGGTCCGCGTAGTGTCGCTTGGGTTGGAGCAGCTCTTCATCCGTCATCCAGCGGCTCAATGCGCGCTCGACCGCCGCCTGATCACCCGGTACCACGCGATGCGCGACGACGGAGCGCGGACCCGTCAGCCAGGCCCAGGTTCCAGTCGCGACTTCGGGTGCGATCCGCGTCTGCTCATCGAGCATCGCCTGGCGGAGGTAGCGATCGGGAATGCCCACCTCCTTGCCGAGTGCCAGGACTTCATGGGTCGTGAGCCCCTCGCCGATGTCTCGTTCGCCGGCCTGCAGCTCGGCAGCGCGCTTAATGATCCGCTCCAGCGCGTCTCGGCTGATGAGCTCCTTCCCCATCAGACTTTGGCCTTTCCTTTATCGCGCGATGTTGGGAGCGACTCCCCGGCTGTGCGTGCGGGCAGTGCAGCGGGGGCGGTGGCGGGGGCGGGGGCGGGGGCCCGCGTGCTGGAATCTCCAAACTTCTCGATGAAGACTCTGAACAGGTCGATCGGAATGGGGAAGATCGTCGTCGAGTTGTTTTCCGAAGCAATCTCGTTGACCGTCTGGAGATAGCGCAGCTGAATGGCGGCCGGCTCCGCGCCGATGATGTGCGCCGCCTGCGCCAGCTTTTCGGATGCCTGTAACTCGCCTTCGGCGTTGATAACCTTGGCGCGCCGCTCGCGCTCGGCTTCGGCCTGGCGCGCCATGGCGCGCTTCATCTCCGGCGGCAAGTCCACGTCCTTGACCTCGACTGCGGAAACCTCGATGCCCCACTCCTCGGTGCGCTTGTCGATGATCTGGCGCAGGATCGCGTTGACCTTATCACGGTTCGCCAGCAGCTCGTCCATCTCGGTTTCGCCCAGCACCGACCGCAGCGTCGTCTGGGCGAGCTGGCTCGTGGCGTAGAGGTAGTTCTCGACACCCACCACAGCCTTGTCGGGCGTATTCACGCGCATGTACAGAACCGCGTTCACCTTGATCGAGATGTTGTCGCGCGTAATCACATCTTGCGGCGGAATGTCGATCGCCATCACGCGCAACGACACCTTTTGCATTTTGGCGAGCAACGGCGGCAGGAAGATCAGTCCCGGCCCCTTGGTGGGTCGCAAGTGACCGAGGAGGAAGTAGACGCCGCGTTCGTACTCGCGCAGCACCCGGAGCCCCGCGAAGAGATAAAGGGCGATCACTCCGATGGCCGTGACGAGAATGTCGCTCATAGTGCCTCGACGATGACCGCCGCGCCCTGGCCGCCGCCGATGCACGCGGAGCCGAGTCCAAAGCGCTTCTGCTCGCGCCGGAGCGCGTGCAAGAGGTGGATCGTGATCCGCGTCCCCGTGGCCGCCAGCGGGTGCCCAATGGCGATCGCGCCCCCGCAGGCGTTGGTGCGGCTGCGATCCAGCCCCAGCTCCCGCTCGACCGCCAGGTACTGCGGCGCGAACGCTTCGTTCACCTCGACGAGATCCATCTGCTCCAGTTTCATTCCGGCCTTCGCGAGCGCCTTGCGGGCGGCGGGTGCGGGACCGATGCCCATGTGTTTCGGCTCGACGCCAGCGAAGGCCCAGGCGACCAGCCGGCCGAGGGGCTTCAGGCCGCGAGCCTTCGCATACGCCTCACTGGCAATCACCGTCGCGGCGCCGCCATCGGAAATTCCCGACGCGTTCCCGGCCGTGACGAGCCCGTCTTTCTTGAAGTAAGGCTTGAGGCTGCTGAGAATCTCGAGCGTCGTATCGGGCCGCATGTGCTCGTCGGCGCGGAACTCGACTTCCTTTCCTTTTACCTTGATCATCACCGGCACGACTTCGTCCTGAAACGCGCAGGCGTCCCACGCCCGCTTCGCGCGCTGCTGCGAGGCGACCGCGACTTCGTCGACTTCCTTGCGTGTGAGCTTGTACTGCTCGGCGAGGCTTTCGGCCGTCTCGGCCATCGAGAGACCACACTGTGGATCCTTCAGCGCTTCCCACAGCAAGTCCTCGAGCGGCGCGGGTCCAAGCCGCAGACCCCACCGCGCGCCGCGCACGACGTGCGGGGCCTGGCTCATGGATTCGGCGCCGCCGGCGAGCACCACGTCGGCTTCGCCCAGCACAATGAGCTGCGCGCCTTGCGTAATTGCCTCGAAGCCGGAGCCACAGAGCCGGTTCACCGTCACGGCGGGAGTCTCGATGGGCAGACCCGCCTTGAGTCCGACGTGGCGCGCCAGGTAGATGGCGTCGGCCGACGTTTGCAGGGCATTGCCGAACACCGTATGCCCGAAATCGCTTGCGGGGACGCCGGAGCGCTGAAGCGCATGGCGGGCGGCGGCGACGCCCAAGTCAATGGCCGACAAGTCCTTCAAAGAGCCGCCGAACGAGCCGAATCCCGTCCGCACGCCGGACAGAAAGACGACGTCTTTATTGGCGCCCTGGGTTTTCATGAGAGCAACTCCATCATAAGTGGGCGGAATATGGGCCTGCCGCCGATGCGCCGGTAGGTCGTGAGGCCGAAACACAAGCGGCGGACAGGATTGTTCCCGTCCGCCGCATTATCCGTCACTGACGACGCTGTTAGCGCACGAGGTCGACCCACCCGGCTTCATTGGCGATGATTGCGACCGTCCCCAGCTTGTCGAAAGCGATATGACGGGGCAGCCCTCCGGTCTCGAGCGTGCCGATCGTCTTCAGCGTCTGCGCATCAAGCATGACGACCTGACCGGCCATTCGCAGGCTGACGTACACCACGGACTGATCAGGAGCGAGCGCGAGCTCGTCTGCGGGAGTTTCGAGCATGCGTCTCTGGCTTTTCCCGCTCGGAAGGTGAATCTGGTCCAGCCATCCCGCTTCATTGCCGCAGTACAAGCGCAGCCCGTCGCGCGAGACCGCCACACCCAGCGGTGAGCCTCCAACCTCATACCGCCGCACTAGCGCCAGCGTGCGCGCATCGAATTCGAGAATGACACCCGCCTTCCACGTCGGGACGAACACGCGGGTCCCTGCGGGATGGATGACGATCTCGGTGGATACGAGCGGCAGGCTTGTCGAGCGTACGATCCGCCCACCGCTGTCGCTCAGCGCGCAGAGACAGAGCTGGTCGAGGTTGGTCGCGACATAAAGCGTCCGTTCGTCCGGCGACAACGCCGCACCGAGTGCATTGCCCTCCATCGCGATCGAACCGATTGGGCGGCGGCACACCAGGTCCACAACCGCGACGTCTCTCGTGAACTGATTGGTCACCCACGCACGCTTGCCCGACAACGAAAGAATGACCCGAGTTGGGGCGATGCCGACGCGAATGCTGCCGCTGGTCGCGAGAGGCTGGAGCGCAACTCGCTCCAACGCCGCCGCGTGGACCCGAGTCAGCCAGGCAACGCCGTCCGGTCCGATCGCGACATCGAACGGGTAACCGCCGATCGCCAGCCGGGAGTCGAGCACGCCGCGCGGTCTGCCAGGCGCTTGCGCCGGCGCCGGCTGTAGGGGCTGCGGCGGATGAATCACGATGTCAGGCGTGGATTTCGCCTCCTGCATCGCCGCCGCTCGGAGCAACGGCTGGAGCGTGAGCTGCTGCATCGCGCTTCCTCGCCAGGTCGCGCGAAACCGTAGGATCGCCCCGGCGATGCCGCCGCGCCGCACGCGCGACCACGGATGGCCCGTGAGACGGCGCACGAGTCGGTAACAGGTTGCCGGCTCGTGTCCCGACTGACGTGCGAGAGACAGCAGCGAAGCGCCGGTTTCCTCAGCTTGGAGAATCCAATAGAAGAGCCGGGTCCACGCCGCGAGCTCCTCCAACGGCGGCAGGCTGGCCCGGCGCAGCTTGCGGGCGACCTGGTGACGGGTGCGCAGGCCGAGATAGGTGGCGACATCGTTGCCGGGCGGCAGCAGGCCATTCCGGGAGGCGAGCACGTCGAGTACCGCCCGTGCTTCCCCGGACAACGAAGGCAGCGCAGCGCTCAATACCTTGGCCAGCGGAAGCGGCGGCATTATCCCAGACTCATCGCTTGATTGTGAACGGCCGTCAACTGGGAGTCAAACCAGGTCCCCCAATTTCTTTACCACGGCCGCCGTGCTCGCGTCACCTCCGAGATCCGGCGTGCGGACGTTGCTCGCCAGCACCTTGCGGACCGCTTGCTTGAGGTCGTCGGCCGCAGCGGGGTACCCGAGGTATTCGAGCATCAGACCGCCCGTCAACACAGCGGCAACGGGGTTGGCGACCCCCTTGCCGGCGATGGCGGGTGCAGAACCATGCACCGGCTCAAAGAGCGCATGGTGGCTGCCGGGGTGGAGATTGGCGCTGGCTGCGATGCCGAGCCCTCCCACGAGTCCGGCGCCGAGGTCGGAGAGGATGTCGCCGTAGAGGTTGTTCGTTACGATGACCTCAAAGCGCTGCGGCTCGCGCACCAGCTCGAGGGCCAGCGCGTCGACATAGCGGTGCTCGGCCGTGATCTGCGGATATTCCCGGGCGATCGCCTTGAACGTGTCCTGCCAGATGCGATGCGCCGGAATTGCGTTCGCCTTGTCACTCATGGTGACGCGTCTCTTGCCGTGTGACTGGGCCCACGCGAACGCCGCGCGAATGATCCGCTCGACGCCCTTTTGCGTGTTGACCTCCTCGGCTATGTGCTCGTCGCCCGAGGAGCGCCCGCGACCGAGGTATTGGCCTTCGGTGTTTTCGCGGAAGATGACGAAGTCGATCGCGCCGGGATTGCGGAGAGGAGTGAGATCGGGGTGCAGCAGCTCGACCGGCCGAAAATTGACGTACAGATCGAGCTTGAATCGTAACCCCAGGAGGATGTCACGAGCGTGCTCGTTATCAGGGACTCGCGGATCGCCGAGGGCGCCGAGAAAGATGGCATCGACCTCGTCACGGAGATGTTGGAAGGCTGCGTCCGGAAGCGTTTCTTTCGTTCTTAGATAGTGGTCGGCGGAATAAGGAAGGTGTTCCCAGTGCAGCGAGAGTCCGTGCTTAGTGGCGACGCGTTCGAGAATCGGGATCGCGGCCTCGACGACCTCGGGGCCAATTCCATCTCCGGCGATGACCGCGATTTTTGCCGTCCGGCCCCCCCCGTCAGGCCGTCCGGGCGTCATTCGAAGCCCGTCGGCTTCCCACACGAGAGGCAGTACGCCCAGCCGACGTCGACCGGACTCCCACACGCGGGACACTTGAGGTCGCCTTCTTGCGGCTGGCCACAATGCGGGCAGAACCGCACGTCGCGATTGCTGGGCAGGACACCACCACAGTACTCGCACTGGTTTTCTAACGGGCCATGCGCGGGGCGCGCGATCCGAAATCGCTCCGCGTGCGCGACCTGGGGCGCAGGTGTCGACCGCGCCGCCGGCGGGATCGGGTTTTCTCCCGTCGTGTCGAGCAGGTCGTCTGCGTCGTCCGCCGGCGGGGCATACGCGCGCTCCGCGACCAACACGCGTTCGGCGGCGCGACCGTTGACCATGACCTGCGCTTCTGGAAAACTGCGGAAGTACGCCGGGTCGGGATTGATCGTCGCGATTTCCCGTTGCATCGCTTCGCGGACCGAGTCCGGCTCCAGCTGCACATAGCCGCGCTCGCCGGCGAGCAACCGCAGTACCGCCATCTCGTAATCCTGATGGGTCGCGACGTTCAGGCGCGAGCGGTTGGAGCGATACGGGACGAGCCGTTCATAGATCTCCGCCGCCGCGAACGGGACCGCGACGCGCGTTTCGCGCGCCAGCGCGGCGACGATCAAGCCGAACAATCGATCGAGCTCGTCCACTATGCCCCGTTTCTCCACGCGCTCATCCAGCGATCGTACAGTACCGGCACGACGCCGCCCTGCTGCAGCACTTCGACGCCTGAAGGATCGCGGTACGCCTTGCGATAGAACACGTGCGTGACACCGGAGTTGATGATCAGCTTCGCACACATCACGCACGGTGACGCGCTGACGAACACGACCTTGTCGCGCACGCTGCCCGGAGCCTTCACGAGCGCATTCATCTCGGAATGGATGCAGCCACAATTGCCCGGGACTGTGGAGTCGCATTTGTTCGGGAGGCCACGCGCGTTGCCGTTGTAGCCGATCGCCAGGACGTTCTCGAGCCGCTGGTCGGTCACGACGGTCCCGACCTGCAGCCGCGCGCACGTCGAGCGCTTCGCGAGCTCTTCCGCCATGCGCATGTACACCTCGTACAACGGAATGCGGTCGACTGCAACCGACTGGTCCGAAGCGACCACGTGGTCTTTAGGCGCGCTCATGGAGCTCCTGGTCGGGATCGAAGCCGACAAACTTGCCGCGGGCGTGCTGCTGCGCGAGCCACGTGTCGAAGCCCGAAGGGACCAGGCCGTTGGAGCGCTCCTGCCGGTCGGCCGCGCGCATGGCGAGCATGTTCGCGTACTCATTCTTGACGTGCTCGTTGTGGCCGCGCACCCAGCGCCAATCGACCGTGTGCATAGCGGCGACCTGCGCCAGCTTTTGCCAGAGCTCCACGTTTTCGAGCGCTCCCGTCTTGCGGCGCCAGCCACGGGCTTCCCACGCACTCACCCATTCGTTCATGCCCTTGACGAGATACTCCGAATCCGACACGAAGCGGATATGGGCATGGCGCCATTGGCGCCGAATCCACTCGAGCGCGCCGATGGCTCCCGCCAGCGCCATCTTGTTGTTCGTGGTCTGCGGCGAGCATTCGTAGAAATCCCAGCGCGCCACACTGTCGCCCGCCGGCGCTTCGATCAGCGCGGCGTTGCCGCCGCGGCTCGGCTTGGTGGAGTCGTTGCCGAGGCAGCTCTCGTCGGCGTGCACCAGCACGAAATGGCCGGTCATGGCTGGATCACGACGGGAATATCGGTATGCAGCAAGATCTCCTCGGCATGTGAGACCGTCACGGCACTGCGTCGGCCCTCACCAGACACGTGCGCCCCGGCGAAGAGCGCGTCGCACTGGGTCTGCTGGATCACGCGCGCGACTGCTTCGCCCGGCGTGCCGTGCTCGAGGTGCGTGACGAACGTGACCCCCTGCAGCGAGAGCATCGCCTCCGCTTCGCCGACGACCATCGTACCCACGGCCGGATCGATGGTCGCGTGAATGATGTGCACAGTACTATGCGTGACGCTCGCGAAGCGCGCGACGAGCGCCAAGGCCCGCTGCGCGGTCTCGCGGCCGTCGTAGGCGATCGCGCACGCGTTCATCGGCGAAGGCTTGCTCGCGCACACGATGACGGTCCGTGCGGCGATGCGAATCAACGAAGTGACCGTCTTGCCGAGCACGTCGGAATGCGAGGAACGGCCGCGCCGGCCCACGAGCACCGTGTCGACGTCCTGCGCCAGCGTCGCGAGCTCCGTATCGGGCTCACCGTGCCGGAGTATGGTCTGCACGGCGAGGCCGGCGTCTGCGACGCGCTCCTGTGCCCGCTGGAGCAGCACGCCCGAGTCGGAAGCGCGCTTGCCCAGGCCATGCGTCTCCTTTATATACGCGACGAGGACCTTGGACTGGAACCGCAGGCCGAGGTGCACCGCCTGCTCCAATGCTTCATCGGCGTTGGGGCTGCCATCGAGACCGACCAGCAGGCGCGTGAACACGTGGTTACGGGAGTACCGCGAAGCTCTCCAGATCGCGCAACCGGAACGTAAGCAGCTCGCCCGTCATGGGGAGCCGTCCCGCCAGCATGTCGTCGCGTCCGCTCGTTATCAGGCGATCGGCCACGACGACATATTCAGTGCCGCGCCGCCGCAGCGCTACCCGGCGACGCTCCCGGACGGCGCGCTCCAGCGCGTCGAGCGCCTCGGGTGTGAGGGACCGGTATTCAGGAATCACGGGCACACGTGGGGTGGGCACGCCATCACCTCACCGCGATCGCGCCGGCCGCGCCGGCCGCGCCGGCCACACCCCGCGCGATGCGGCCGATGCGTACGGCGGCCGGCGTCCCCTCGCGCTGCAAGGCAGCCACCAGTGCATCGGCACGGTCGGGATCGACGGCGATCAACAGGCCTCCAGACGTCTGCGCATCGAACAACAGAACGCGCATCGGTTCCGGAACTTCGCGCTCGAACGTTACGTGCGGGGCCAGCGCCTCG
>JBKPDZ010000102.1:0-24457 GCA_046728135.1 Gemmatimonadota bacterium
GAGTCCTCGTCCCGCTCCGCCTCCGCGCCACCCAGCGCGGTGTTGTTGAAGCGTGTGATCACGTCCCCCGCCTTGAGCCCCGCCTTCTCCGCCGGTCCACCGGGAGTGATGCCCTCGACACGCGCGCCGACTTTGTCGCTACTGGCGTCGGCTTTCGTGTCCACGATCACGCCGATGCGGCCGCGCTTGTCGCTGAAGGTGTAGACGCCGAATGGACCGTCGCGCGTCTCGACCCGCACGCGCGGGCGCGCGCTCGCGCGTGGCGCCGTCCCTTGCGTGGTCGCGGGGGTCGGCACCAGGAAACAGGCGGCAAGCGCTGCCACAGTGAAGTTGCGCATCATCGTTGTTCCTCCAGGGCTCTCAGAGCCCGACGTAGCGAGCGCGGGTCGCGCGGGCGTTCATCAGCTGACGCATCAACCCGACGCGCTCCTGCCACAGTTTGACGAGTTCGGCGTCCTCGACCCGCTGAGCGCGCTGGGTGAGGGTGCCGTCGAGCAGTGAAATGCGATCTTCCAGATCGGCCACGACGGCCGCGGCGTGCCCGCTCAGCACGCGACCATCGGTGTCATATTCCTTCAGGGAGTCTTCGAGAGTCGCCGATTGCTGCTTCGCCTGGTTCAGCTCGGCGTACAGCTTGCCCTGGTCTCCACTCGACGGTTGAACCAACAGGATTGCGGCGATCGTGGCGGCGAGGGCAAGACTGCCGGTCCACGTGCCCCACGTCCGGCGCCGCCGAGACCGCTCGGCGCGCACCGCCGCTTGAATGACGGGCCAGCGGTCGCGCGGCGGGTGCAGCGCCGGCAACGCTTTGAGCTGCGCGACGCGCTGGTACAGCATCTCGAGCTCGGCCTGACACGCAGCGCAGGTGGTGATGTGCCGGCGCGCCCAGACCGACGCCTCACCTGCCCGCAGGGCCTCCAGATCTTCCATCGTGCAATGCATCATGCGTGCGCTCCTTCATCGAGCATCCGCCGCAGCCGCGTGTGGGCTCGCGCCAGCTGCGACTTCGAAAAGCTCACCGTTTTCCCCATCTGCTCCGCAATCTCTTCGTGCGTGTATCCCTCGACGTCGTGCAGCCACACAACCGCCCGCGACGTCTCGGACAGCCGCTCGAACGCCCGCTCGAGATCCAGATTCGCCCCGATGTGCATCCCCGGCTTTCCCGGCTCTTCATCGAGCGACTCCGTCTCCCGTACGGAGTCGCGCCGAATCCGCATCAGCGCCTTGGTCATAGCGATCCGCCGGATCCAGCCCCACAGGTGGCCTTCGCCGCGGTACTGCTTGATGTTCCGCACGACCTCGAGAAACGTCTCCTGCAGCACGTCCTCCGCGTCCTCGGGACGCCGCAAGATCCGCCGGACGAGATTGTAGACAGGCGTCTCAAAGGCCCGATACAGGGCTTCGAGGGCTGCTTCATCTCCGGCTTGCGCGCGGGCGACGATGACATCGGGAACGGCGAACGCCACAGTCATGTCCGAAAACTATGATGCGAGAAAGGGATAGATGGTCGCGCATCGGTGCAGGGAGCACGGAGCAGTCTGCTCGGTGCTCCGTGCTCCGTGCTCCCTAAGTAATTACCGAGTAGGCACTTGAGGTTTCAGCGGATATCTTGGGGCATGTCAAATCCAGACGTGAACGAATGGCTCCACCACTGGCAGGACGAAGCCGACGCTGCATTCCTCTATTTAGCGCTCGCCGGGCAGGAGACCGATCCCCACAAGAAGGACGTCTACATCAAGCTGGCCGGGGTTGAGGAGCGCCACGTCCAGGTGTGGAGCAAGCTGCTCGCGGAACACGGCCATGAGGTCGATCGTGCGAAGCCATCGGCGAACGCGCGCCTGCGGGCGTGGTTCGGCCGCCGCTTCGGCACGCGTTATCTGCTGCCCATGCTGCTGCGCGAGGAAGGCGAGGAGGTCAAAGGGTACCTCAACCTTCACAAGGCGAGCCGGCTCGCCGACGCGCAACAGGTCTCCCTGCAATTGGCCAAGGAATCGGCCGCGCACGCCGGTACACTCGCCGATCTCGCCGGCAAGGGTGCCGAGCCGTGGCACAAGACCGGGTCAGGCGGCTTCCTGCGCAATGTGGTGTACGGCTTCAACGACGGGCTGACGGCGAACTTCGGGCTCGTCGCGGGCGTGATCGGCGCGGCGGTGCAGCCGCACGTGATCATGATCTCCGGCGTCGCGGGCATGATCGCGGACGCCCTGTCGATGGGCTCCTCCGGATATCTGGCGGCGAAGAGCGAGCAGGAGGTGTGGGAACACGAGATCGCGATGGAGAAGGAAGAGATTCGCTTGATGCCGGAAGTCGAGATGGAAGAGATGGAGCTTCAGTATCAGGCGAAAGGCGTGGATCCCCGGACGGCCCGCCGGATGGCCGAGGAAGTCATGCGCGATCCGGAACGCGCGCTGGGCGAACAGGTGCGCGATGAGCTCAAGATCGGCGAGGCCCACGCGACGCCATTCCGCGAAGGGTGGATCACCGGCCTCGCCACGGCGATCGGCGCGTTCATTCCGGTGTTCCCATTCCTCGTGTTCCAAGGGCGCATCGCGATCTGGTCGGCTTTTATCATTGCCATGCTGTCGCACTTTGCGGTGGGCGCGGCACGCAGCTTCTTCACCGGCCGCGGGGTGATCCGCAGCGGCATCGATATGTTCGTAATCGGCATGGGGGTTGCGGCGGTGGGCTATCTCGTCGGCGATCTGGTCAGTAAGGCGCTCTAGACGACGAGGTTGACGAGCCGGTCCTGGACGAAGATCACCTTCTTCACCGGTTGGCCATCGACGAATTTCTTCACCACCGGATCCGACAGCACCACCTTCATCACCTCTTTTTCGGGCAGGCCGCGCGGCAAGACGAGCCGAGAGCGGAGCTTGCCGTTGACCTGCACCGCGATTTCGACGTCGCCCGCTGAGGCCAACCGCTCGTCGTAGGTGGGCCATCTGGCGTCGAACACGGACGAATCGTGGCCGAGCAGCCCCCACATCTCTTCGGCAACGTGCGGACCGTAGGGTGCGAGCATGATCACGAGCGGCTCGAGCAGCTCCTTGCTCCCTGCTCCCTGCTCCCGCAGCTCATTGACGTACTCCATCATCGCCGCGATCGCCGTGTTGTACTGCAGCGCTTCGGTGTCGGCGGTCACTTTGCGGATCGTACGATGCAGCTTCTGCTCGGCGTGAGGCGAGCTTTTCGTCCCCCGCTCGTGCACGAGTGCCCACACCTTTTCCAAGAATCGGCGAATCCCGACGATGCCTTCGTCGCGGAAATCGCCGCCATCCTGGAAGGGGCCGAGGAACATCAAGTACATGCGGAACGTGTCCGCGCCCCACTGCTGGATGTAGGTATCGGGCACGACGACGTTGCCGCGGGACTTCGACATCTTGGCGCCGTCTTTCACGATCAGGCCGTGCGCCCGGAACTTGGGATACGGGGTGTCGAAGTGGAGATGACCAAGGTCCGCCAGCACCATGCAGATGAAGCGCGAATACAACAGATGCAAGACGGCGTGCTCGTTCCCGCCGATGTAGCTGCTCACCGGGAGCCACCGCTGCGTCCGCGCGGGGTCGAACGGCCGGTCGTGGAACTCAGTCGACGGATAGCGCAGGTGGTACCACGCCGAATCGAGGAAGGTGTCGGAAACATCGGTCTCGCGCCGCGCCTGCTTGCCGCACTGCGGGCACTTCACGAAGTACCACTCTTCGTGGCGAGCAAGCGGGCTCACGCCCGTATCGTCGGGACGGAAATCCTCGATGTACGGCAGCGCCACCGGCAAATCCTTCTCGGGCACCGGTACGACCCCGCACTTCTCACAGTAGATGATGGGAATCGGCGGGCCCCAGTAGCGCTGCCGCGAGATGCACCAGTCGTGCAACCGGTACTGCACGCGCGGCCTGGCGAGCCCGCGCTCGGCGAGCCAGGCGACGATCTTCCGGCCTCCCTCGAGACACGTGAGGCCGTCGAAAGGTGCCGAGTTTGTGAGCACGCCGTCCTTGGACTCAGCGGGCAGCGACGCACCCTCCACGTGAACGACTTGACGAACCGGCAGGCCGAATGCCTGGGCGAATTCGAAGTCGCGCTTATCGTGGGCCGGCACCAATCCGATGGCTCCGGTTCCATACTCCATCAGCACGTAGTCGGTCGTCCAGATGGGAATGGACTCGCCCGTGGCGGGGTTGCGCGCGTAGGAGCCAAGAAAGACGCCGGTTTTCGTGCGGTCTCCCCCGATTCTTCGGGACACGATATCCTGCGATTGCACCTCCCGGAGGTAGGCGCGCACGGCTGTCCGCTGTTCGGCAGTGGTGAGCACGTCGACCAACGGGTGCTCCGGCGCGAGCATGACGCCGGTCGCGCCGAAGATCGTGTCGGGGCGGGTCGTGAACACCGTGATTGGTTTGCCCATCGGCGTTTCGAACGTCAACTCCGCCCCTTCGCTTCGCCCAATCCAGTTCCGCTGAAGCAGGACGGTGGAGGACGACCAGTCGAGGTTCTGGAGGTTCTGGAGCAGCCGTTCGGCATAATTCGTGATCTTGAAAAACCACTGGTCGAGGAACCGCTGTTCGACGGGCGTATCGCAGCGCTCACATCGCCCGTCGATGACCTGCTCGTTCGCGAGCACGGTCTTGTCCTTGGGACACCAGTTCACCGCCGCGCGCTTCTTGTAGGCGAGTCCCGCTTTGAAGAGCTGCAGAAAGAGCCACTGCGTCCACTTGTAATAGGCGGGATCGGTCGTCGACAGCTCGTGCCGCCAGTCGAACATGCCGCCGAAGCGACGCAACTGCGTCCGGAAGGTGGCGATGTTCTGCGGAATGAGCTTCGCGGGATTCATCCCGATGTTCAGCGCGTAGTTCTCGGAATGGATGCCGAACGCGTCGAATCCCATCGGCTCGAACACGTCGTAGCCCTGGAGCCGCTTGAAGCGGCCGTGGATATCCGCGCCCGTGAACGCAAACATGTTGCCGACGTGCAGCCCTTCGGCCGACGGGTAGGGGAACATCATGAGGTTGTAAAACGGCCGCGCGGCACGATCGAGGTCCGGCTCGTTGGTGTGACGCTCGGCCCAGCGGGCCTGCCACTTTGCTTCGAGCGAGGCTGGATCGTAGCTTGGGAAGTCGCGCATATACGTGCCCAAAACTAAACCCCCCGGGAATGGCCATAAAGTCTCAGCAATTGCGGCAGAGTTTTCTGATGTCAGGGGCGGGCGCCGCGGTCCTCCTCGTCCTGTTCGTGGCGTGGATCACCAGTAACCGCGTGGGCTCCGTGCTCCGGCACGAGGCCGACGAGCGCGGGCGCGATGTGGCGGCGCGATCCGCCGCCATCGTCACGCAATACATGCGTGAGCGCCGGCGCGAGGTGACCACGCTGGCGAGCGAGCCGCAGGTGATTGCGGCGGTCCAGCAGGCCGCTCAGGCGGCGGCCACGCGCGGCCTCGACCGCATGTCGATCCCCGACCTCGAGCGCACGTTCAACGCGACGCGCCAGCTGGGTGGCGATCCGGTGTTGCGGGATTATCTGCGCGCCTACCCGTCCACCTCGGATCTTGCCGAGATCATCGTGACGGAAAGCCACGGGTTGACCGTGCTCGCGTCGGACCGGCCGTCGGACTTCGTGCAGCGCGACGAGACCTGGTGGCAGCGCGCGATTTCCGAAGGCCACTTCGAAGGCCAAGCCGGGTTCGATTCGTCCGCGAATGCCGCGTCCGTCGAGCTGGATGTCGCCATACACGCGCCGCGCCTGCGGCAGCCCATCGGCGTCGTGAAGGCGGTCGTCGCGCTCGACCGGCTGACCGCGTTGCTCAGTACCCAGGAAGTGACGAGCGGTGCGTACCTCCAGCTGGTGGACGGCCGAGGCGACCTGCTGGTCACGAAGGATCCCGCCTTGTTGCTGCAAACGCTCCCCGATAAGGATCGGGTGCCGCTCGGCGCGGAGCCGCGCACCGGGCACATCACGACGGTGCGTGACCAGGACGAGCTGGTCGTCAGCGTACCCGCGAATCAGGGGGGAGAGGGCGGGGGCACGCAATGGTGGGTCTTGTATCGCGAGCCGCTCGCGACCGCGTTCGCCACAGCGACCAGCACGCAGCGCGCTGTTTGGCTCGGCGCGCTCCTCGTAGCCGCCATCGCGGTCGGTGCGCTGTTCTGGTTGTCCCAACGGCTCGGCCGTCTCGTCACCGAGCCGGTGCGCGCCGCCGGCGCGATCGCCAGCCGCGTCGCCGGCGGCGATCTCTCGGTCACCGTCTCGACCCAGCGCGCGGAAGCCGCCGAGGTCGGGGAGCTGATGTCCTCGGTGCACTCGATGGTCGTGGCGCTGCGACGGCTCGTGGGCGCGATCCGGGCGGCAGCGGACGAGGCTGCCGCGATGGCAACGGAGATTTCCGCGTCGACAGAGGAGATGAGCGCGTCCACCCAGGAGATGGCCGCCACGTCGCAGGACCTCTCGCGGCGTGCGGGTGAACAGGCGCAGCTCGTCCGAGCCGCGGCCGATGACGCGGCGCGCATACTTCAGATTGCCGCCAAGCTCGCGCTGGGCGCCGAAGAAGCCGCGCGCCGGAACGCCGATCTGTCCGCCCTGGCGCGCCGCCACAAGGACGGCCTGGACCAGAGCACCGTGCGTCTCGCCAAGGTGGCCGATGAAGTCGCGAAGGGCGCGGCGGAAGCAGAGACGTTGATGCAGGCCACCGCCAAGATTCAGACGTTCGTGGCGCAAACGAAGGCCGTCGCGACCCAGACGAATATGCTCGCGCTCAACGCCGCGATCGAAGCGGCGCGCGCCGGTCCGCAAGGCCGCGGCTTCGCCGTCGTCGCCGACGAAGTGCGCAAGCTCGCGTCGGTCGCGGCGGCAGCGGCCGGGGCAACGGCCGATACGGTGCGGGAGGTGCTCGCGCGCGTGCAGGCGACTCGCGACCGCCTGGTGCGCCTCGCCGAAGGTGGCAGCGCCGTCCGCGAGGCCTCACAGACGGCGGCGCAGGGTCTCGCGACCGTGGCTGGTGAGGCCGACGCCAACGCCGCCTGGAGCCGCGAGATCGCACAGTCGGCCTCCGAGCTGCGCGCGCTCGTCGAGGAAATCGCCAACCGCCTGACCACCGTCACAGGCCAGACCGACAGCCTGCTCGCGTCCGCCCAAGAGTTGGCCGCGTCGGGGGAGCAGCAGAGTGCTTCGACCCAGGAGATCGCGTCGTCCGCCAATCAGCTCGCCGAGGCGGCGGATCGGCTGACGGGCGCGGTGAAGTCGTTTCGATTGCTGGCGGACGAGGCTGCGCAGGCCGCCGACTAAGACTCCGCCTCAAACACCACACTGCAGCACGTCACCCCACCTTCGGCTTTGGCGAGCTCTGCACAGGGGACGGCAACCACACGCACCCCGGCGCGGTCCAGACGCTCTGCGGTGTCTGGATGATGCGCTGGATAGATCACCGCCGTCCCGATCCGCAGGGCATTGGCGCCAGCGGGCTCCGACGGGGCAACGGTCATCGTCTCGATGGACGCGAAGCACTCCGGACGCACCCAGTTGGGATTGATCAGGAGCAGATTGTCCGCGATCTGCGTGACTGCGCTTTTGAGGTGGAGACAGCCGGTGACCGGAACGGAGATTACCTCATAGCCCCGACCCCGGACGAGAGTCTCGAGCTGCGCCAGCCCAGCGTGATTCGTTCGTGAGGAGAGACCGACGTAGATTGTTCGGCCCACTCGGAGCACGTCGCCGCCATCGAGCGTGCCAGGTGGCTGGATGCGTTGCAGCGGCTTGTACGCCCTCAGGACGCTCGCCATGGATTCGGTTTCCGGCCGCCGCGAGGGAGCGCCTGGTCTCGTGATGATCGCCACTTCGTCGAGCACGAGCGCGGTATCCTCGACAAAGACTGCGTCCGGCAGCGTCGGTTCTTCGGGCGCCCGGACAACCCTGGCGCCAAGCGAGCGCAGCGCCGTCTCGTAACGCTCGTGGTCGGCGATCGCCTTGGCGACGTCGATGGGGTCGCGCTCCAAGTGGGTCAGCTCGCAATCTGCCAGCGTGGGACTGACCGCGCGCGTCACCGCGAGGATCAAGGCGGGAGATGCTCCACCAGGTACCGTGTGAGCAGCGAGTAGATGTGGAGCGTCGTGCCACGGCCCTCGCAGATGCAGTGCGAGCGGTTCGGATACGCCATGAAGTCGAAAGGCTTGCCGAGCGCCACCAGGCGGTTCACCAGGCGTTCGGTGCCCTGGTAATGCACGTTGTCGTCGCCGGAGCCATGCACGACCAGCAGGCGCCCTTTAAGTCCCTGCGCCTGATTGATCGGAGAAGCACGGTTGTAGCGCGCGCTGTCCGCCGGCGTGTCCAGGAGACCCATGTAGCGCTCCTGGTATATCGTGTCGTAGAGGCGCTCGTCCGGCACCGGCGCTACCGACATCCCGACCTGATAGACGTCGGGGTAACGAAACATTGCCTGCAGCGTGCTCGATCCGCCGCCGCTCCAGCCCCAAATCGCGACGCGCGAGGGATCGAGATAGCGGCGCGATCCGGTGAGGGCCCGCACCGCGTCCGCTTGATCGCGGCTCGACAACACACCGATGGCACCGTAGACCACTTTCCTCCACGCGCGGCCGCGCGGCGCGGGCGTGCCGCGGTTGTCGACCGTCGCGACCACGTAGCCCTGATCCGCGATCAGGTGATACCACAGGTTTGACCCGCTCCACGAGTCGACCGTCGTCTGCCCCGCCGGCTCGCCGTACACGTACATCAACAAGGGATAGGCGCGAGTGGAGTCGAAATTCGCCGGCTTGATCATCCAACCATCGACCGCGACTCCATCGGACAGCGTCACCTTGAAGAACTCACCGGGACGCCTGATCAGCGGTGCCACCGCTGCACGCTGCGCGGCATTATCGACGAGGGTTCGCGCGACGCGGTGAGACGGCAACTGCACCAGCTCGATCACCGACGGGCTGTCGAAGTGCGAGTAGGTATGGAAGGCCCAATGTGCGTCTGGGGAAATCCGGTACGAGTGCCAACCCGCCGCGGTCGCGGGCGACACCCGCACCGCGGGCTGCTTTCCATCGAGCCGGGTGCGATACAGATAGCGCTGAGTCGCGTTGTCCGGCGACGCGATGTAGTAGAGCCACTGCCCGGGCTCGTCCACCGCCGCGACGTCGACGACGTCGAAGTCGCCGGGCGTAATGTTTGTGACGCGCTTCCCGTCCCGGCTCACCCGATACACGTGCCGCCAGCCGTCGCGTTCGCTCGTCCACAGGAACTCGGTTCCCTTCGCGAGCCACTCGATCTCGTCCACCACGTCCACCCAGGCACTGTCGCGCTCGGTCAGGACTGTCCGGGTCGCTCCGGTCGCCGCATCCGCCAGCATGACGCGATCGGTATTCTGGAGCCGGTTGATGCGCTGCAGGATCAGCTCGTTCGGTCCCGCCCATTCCATGCGCGGGAGGTAGTTCTCGCGGGGGTCGTCGGGGATCTGAAGCCACGTCGTGGGGCCGCCAGCGGCACTGACCACACCGGCGCGCACCGCCGAGTTCTTGGTGCCGGCCTTGGGATACTGAATCGGAGTGATTTTCGGATATAACGAGTCGGTGTCGTTGACGAGGAAATAGGTGCCCAGGCCCGTCATGTCGAACCGCCAGTAGGCGATCTTCGAGCCGTCGGGTGACCAGCGGAACGCGTCCCGCAGGTCGAATTCCTCCTCGTAGACCCAGTCGGTCATGCCGTTCACGTGGAGCGAGTCCGCATCGCTCGTCAGGGCCGTGAGTGCGCCGTCGGAAAGGCGCTCCACGTAGACGTTTCCCTGTCGCACATAGGCCACGCGATCGCCGGCGGGCGAAAACTTGGCATACATGAGCGAAGACGGCGGGGCGTTCGGTCCGCCGAGCTTTTTCAGCGCGCCGGTCTTCCGGTTGAGCACCCAGTAGTCGCCGCGGGTATTTTGGCGCCAGACACGCTCGGTGTTGGTGAAGAGCAACAAGAGGTTGCCGTCGGCGGACCAGGCGTAGTCGTCGAAGTCCAGCGCCTCGCTCGCACCCGAGGGCACCAGCTGGCGCGCCGAGATGTAGACACTGCGCGCGCCGGTGGCGGTCTCGTAGCGCACGATGTCGGACGCATCGGGGATCGCCGCCGATTTCTCCACGGTGGTGTAGGTGGTGCCGTTCTCGATCCAGCGCGCCGGTCCGAAGCGCTCCGGCGCGAATTCCGCCGATGCGAAGATGCGGCGCAGCATGTCGGTGACGTGATCCGGCACCTGCGCGGCCGCGGGAAGGGGCAGAGCGGCGAGCAGCGCCGACAAACCCAGGGCAACCTTCATGCTAGTCTCCGAAGTTGGCGAGCCGGACGTCCAGCACGTCCGGCAACCCCTGCAGCTTGTCGAGCACCCCGTTGGTCAATGCCTGATCGACGTTGATCGCCGCCAATGCATCGCTGGGCCCTGCCGCGCTGTGGGGCGACTTCCGCGCCTGGTGATAGCTCGCGATGTTGATGCCGGCGCTGCCGAGCGCCGACCCGACGCGTCCGATGACGCCGGGCACGTCGCGATTGCGGATCACGAGCATCCAGCCGTCCGGCACGACGTCCACATGGAAGTCGTCGATCCGGATCACGCGTCCGTGGCTGTCGCCGATCAGCGCGCCGGTCACGCGGACGCGGCCGCGCGCCGTGTCGACCTTGACGCCGATCGACGTCTCGAATCCGCTCTCCGGCGCGCCGGTGCGCGTGCCGAGCTTGATGCCTTTCTCCTCAGCGAGCACTTGCGCGTTCACCAAGCTCACGGGCCCGGCATTCATGGCCGCGAGCAATCCCTCCAGCGCGGACACGAGCACGGGTCGCTGGGCCGCTTCCTCCTTGCCGCCATAGGCGACTTCGACGGCCTTCACCGGTCCGTCGGCGAGCGCGAGCGCCAGCCGGCCCAACCGCCGTGCCAGATCGAGCAGCGGCGCGAGCCGCCGCAGCAAGTCACCGCCCATCCCCGGCACGTTGATCGCAAACGAGAGGTCGCCGGCAACGAGCGCCTCGCGTACGGCGCTGCAGATCTCCATCGCGACCCGCTCCTGGGCCTCAGCGGTGGACGCGGCGAGATGCGGGGTCAGGATCACGCGGTCGAGCGCGCGCAGCGGAGCATCCGCGGGCAGGGGCTCGACGGCAAACACATCGATCGCCGCCCCGCCGATGCGCTTCTCCTTGATGGCCTCCGCGAGTGCAACCTCGTCGACCAGCTCACCGCGTGCGGTGTTGATCAAGACCGCCGTCGGTTTCATCAGCTTCAGCCGATTCGCATCGATGAGATGCTGCGTCTGGTCCGTCAGGGCGACGTGCAGGGTGACGACGTCCGCGGTGCGCAGCAGCTGATCGAGCGGCAACAGGCGGACGTGCAGCTCGGCCGCGCGCTCGGGGAGCAGGTACGGATCGTGACCCACCACCTGCATGCCGAAGGCGCGCGCGAGCTGAGCGACGTGGCCGCCGATCCGGCCCAGCCCCACGACGCCCATCGTCTTGCCGCGGAGCTCGGTGCCTTCGAAGCGCTTGCGATCCCACTCCCCCCGCCGCATCGCCGCCGCCGCGTCGGAAATGCGGCGCACGAGCGCCAGCAGCAAGCCCATCGCATGCTCGCCCGCGCTGACGGTGTTGGCGCCCGGCGTGTTCATGACCGCGATACCGCGTCGTGTGGCGGCGTGCACGTCGATCGTGTCCACCCCGGTGCCGGCGCGCGCCACGACACGCAGATGCGGCGCGCGCGCCATCAAGCTGGCAGTGACGCGCGTTTCGCTGCGGACGATGAGGGCATGCGCGCCGGCGATGGCCGTATCCAGCTCCGCCGGCTTACCCGCGACATCGACGACCTCGATGTCTGGGGTCTTGGAGAGGAGCTCGAGGCCGCTAGCCGCCACGCGGTCGGCGACGACCACGCGCCATGTCATTCCAGCGCCTGGCCGATCAGCGGCAGCAGCTCATCCAGCGCTGCGACCGTATGGTCTCCCATGTGACCGATGCGGATGGTCGAATCCTTGAGCGCACCGTAGCCGGCGCCGATCGTCCATCCCTGTTGCTTCAGCGCGCCGACCACGTCTTTGGAGTGCTTCCCCTCGGGGAGTCGCAGGCATGACACCGTCCAGCTGTGCCGGCCTTCGCGCGGCAGGAACGTCACACCATGCTCGGCGGCCCATGCCTCGACGCGCCGGCGCATGGCGTCATGCCGGTTCCAACGCGCCTCGATCCCGCCTTCGCGCTCGATGCGCGCGAGCTGCACTTCGAGCGCGTAGAGCAGTGAGACGGCAGGTGTGTTGGTCGGCTGAAACTTCGTCGTCGCATTCAGGAAACCGATGACGTCGAAATAGGCCCCGCGATCCTCGAGCGACCTGGCGCGATTGACGAGCCGCTCCGATGCGACTCCGAGCGCCAGGCCGGGCGGCAGCGCGAGCGCCTTCTGCGAGCCGGTGAAGACGAAATCGAGCTTCCAGGCGTCCGTTTCCACCGGGGAGCCGCACATCGAGGTCACCGCGTCTACGAGGAGGAGGACCCCATCGAATTCCTTGACCACCTCGGCGTAGCCGGCGACGTCTTGCAGCACCCCAGTCGATGTCTCGGAGTGCACGCACGTCACGGCGTCGACCGGCGTGCGCTTCAGCGCGTCGCGCAGCATGTCCGGCTCGACCGCGGAACCGAGCGGCACGTCGAGCCGGATGCACTCCTTGCCGCACGCGGCGACGATGGCCGCGAAGCGCTCACTGAAGGCGCCGTTGACCAGCGACAGCGCCCGGCGGCGCACGCCGTTGCGCACCGCCATCTCCATGAACCCCGTTGCCGACGTGGTGCCGACGAACACGGGCCGCGTCGTGCGACACACCGCGCCGAGCTTCGGGGCGATGTTCTGGAGCAGCTTTTCCATAGCCGAGGAGCGATGCCCGATCATCGGCCGGATCATGGCCTCGAGGACCTCGGGATGGACGTCGGTGGGTCCAGGGAGGAAGAACTTGCCGAATGTCGGTACGGCGACCGCGTGGGTCGGAACGGATGCCGTAGATGTCACGCGCTGGCTCGCTCGAGCTCTTCGACCAACCCGCCCATCACCACCTCGCTCGTTTTCACCAGCCGGACCCCTTCCTCGCCCCACTCCTTCAGCAGATGCTCGGCAACGTCGCGGTCGATCGGCTTCATGGCGTCGACCACCGCGAACAGTCGAACCTGGGGCCGGTGCTGGAGCAGGCCTTCGATGGCGTACTTGTCGCAGACGTCGAGCGCGACCCCGTACAGCACGATGTCGTGCGGGTTGAGGACGTCGAGGACCGCAAGCACGTTGGGATTGGAGAAGACATCGAAGCGGTGCTTGTGAAAGAGGATATCGCCTCGATGGTTACGGACCTTCGTCGCCAGCGCCGCGCTGTCCTGCGGCGCCGGCTCGATGACGAGGGGATCTCGCAGGGTCGTTTCGGGGATCTTCCGTTGCCCCGGGGTCCCGCGCAGGCAATGAGGCGGGAAGGTCGTCCTCCAATCGGGAGTCGCGGAAATCTCGGGGTGCTCGGGCACGTGATCATCGGCGCTGGCCACGATGCGGATACCATGGCCGTGCGCGTAGTCGGTGAGCTTCTTGAGATTGGGAATGAGCTGCTCGGCGTCGGGCACGTAGAGCTTGCCGTCTGCCTTCATGAAGTCGTACTGCGTGTCCACGTCCCAGAAAATGACGCGAGGGGATGCTACAGCCATCCAATGCACTCCTCAGGAAGGGGCGGCAACCGGGGAATCTCTCCGGGAGACGCGGGGGGTGTCAACCGAGCAGCGAATTTACAACGTGAGCGCGACGGCCACCTCGTCGCAGGCGTGCTGGCGCGGGCACCGCGCGCAGTCGGCCCAGACCTTGAGCGGGAACTGCTCCTTTTCGACGACGTGAAAGCCAAGTCGCAGGAAGAACAGGGGTTTGCGCGTCAGCCCAAAAACCTCATTCAGGCCGAGCGCGCGCGCGTCCACGAGCAGCCCCTCCACGAGCGCCTTGCCGACACCGCGCCCCTGGTGGTCGTCCCGGACCGCGAGTCCGGCGATTTCCGCGAGCCCGGTGCTGTAGACCTTGAGGCTGCCCGTGCCGACGAGACTGCCATCGGGCGCTTCGGCCACGACGTACTCCTTGATGTGGCGGCACAGGTCATAGTTCGAGCGCGGCAAGAGATCTCCGCTGGCCACGAACGGCGCCATCAGCACTTCCATCGCCGCCACATCGGCGAGCGTGGCGGGGCGAAGTTTCGTCGCACTCCCGACGGACAGGCTGGTCAAGCAAGCACCTCTTCGAGAATCGTGGCGCCCCGCTCCAGCTCCTCACGCGTAGTCGTGAGCGGCGGGACGATGCGAATGACGTTCGGGCCCGCCGTCAGCACGAGCAGATGACGGTCCCGGGCCGCCCCGACGAACGGCGCCGCAGCTTCAGTGAGCTCGAGGCCCCACATCAGCCCGCGGCCTCTCGCTTCCTGCACGCGCTCGCTGCGCGTGGCGAGCGCGCGGAGCCGCGCGCCCAACCATTCGCCCTTGGCGCGAACCGCGGCGAGGAATTCCGGCTCGGCGATCGTGCGCACGACCTCCAGCGCCACCGTGGCGACAAACGGCCCACCCCCGAACGTCGTCGCGTGGTCGCCCGGCGCGAGCGCCGCCGCGATCCGCTCACTCACGAGGATCGCGCCGATCGGCAGCCCGCCGCCGAGCGGTTTGGCCAGCGTGTAGATGTCGGGAACGACGCCGGCCTGTTCCGCCGCGAACAACGTCCCCGTGCGCCCGAGGCCACATTGCACTTCGTCGAAGATCAGGACGGTTCCGGTTTGATCGCAGAGCTCCCGCAGGAACACCAGAAAGTCGTCGCCAACGGGCCGCACGCCGCCTTCGCCCTGTACCGGCTCGATGATGATCGCCGCCGTGCGCGCTTTGCCGATCGCGCGCAGCGTCGCCTCGACATCGCCCAGCGGGATGATCTGTACGCCGGGGAGCAGTGGCTCGAATGGCCGGCGAAAGTCGGGCCGATCGGTGGCGGCGAGCGAAGCGAACAGGCGTCCATGAAACGAGCCGCTGAACGCGACGATATCGGTTTTCTTCGACCACTTGCGGGCGAATTTGAACGCGCCCTCGTTCGCCTCGGCGCCCGAATTACAGAAGAAGGCTTGACCTGCGAAGGATTTCGTCAGCTCCGCGGCGAGCCGCTCGCCGGGCTCGGTGCGATAGAGATTGGAAACATGAATCAGTCCCGAGTCAAGCGCGCGCAGCACGGCGTCGCGAATAACGGGGCTGTTGTATCCGAGGGCGTTGACCGCGATGCCTGCGACGAAGTCGAGGTAGCGCGTGCCGTCCTCGGCGATGAGCTCCGCCCCGTCGCCCGCAACGAAGGGCGGGCCAACGCGCGCGTAGACGCCGAGCAGTGCCGTGGCGTCCGACGAAGTCAGCGGGAGCGTCACGCGGGTTGGACGGCGGAAGCAGGCGGGACCGCGAGCAGGCGGGTGCCGGCGGTGGCATGCTCGAACATATCGAGATCACCAATCCGTACGGCCCGAACACCCGCCCGCAAGGCTTGCGCGGCGGCGCGCAGTTTGGCGGCCATGCCGCCCGTCGCGACGTCGCCTTCAATCATTGTCTCGATTTCGGCAGCCGCAAGGGTGGGTTGCGTGACCCCCGCGATCGTCACGCCAGGGACGTCGGACACGAACAGCAGTTCCTGTGCTTCGAGCGCGGCGGCAATCGCGGCGGCGGCCTGGTCGGCATTGACGTTGAGCGGCCGCACCGGCGCTGCCAGAGACGGCGCAACGGGCGCCACCACCGGCGTCAATCCCGCCAGCAGCAGGCTCTCCAGGAGGGACGCCCGCACGTTCACGATCTCGCCCACCTCGCCCAGCGCCGTTCCGTTCTGAAGCGGCTGGGCGGTCAGCAGGCCACCATCGACACCGGACAGCCCAATGGCGTCGAGGCCGACGGTGCGGAGCGCGGTTACCAGCATGCGATTGATCGGCCCGCCGAGCACCATTTCAACAAGTTGGGCGATTTCGGGCGTGGTGACGCGCAGGCCATCGCGTTTTTCGACCGGTAGACCGAGCCGCTGCGACCACGCGCTGACCGCCTGGCCTCCGCCATGGACGACGACCGACGGACCGAGCTTTACCAATGCGCGGGCGCACGCCGACACCCACTCGGGGCGATCGAGCTCGTTGCCGCCGATTTTGACGACGCGGACGTTCAGCACGAGAGCCCTGCCGTCTCTGGGAGCCCCAGCATCACGTTCATGTTCTGGATCGCCTGCCCCGCGGCACCCTTCACCAGATTATCGATCGCCGCGATCACCGTGAGGCGCGGCCGGCGGACGTCGACGACCTCCGCGACGCCGATGGCGACGCGATTGCGGTAGACGACGTCTTTGAGGGACGGAAGCGCGCCATGCATCACCTGTACGCACGGCTCAGCATCGTACGTCGCGCTATACAGGCCTTCGGCAGTCGCCTGATCGAGCACCCGGGTCAACGGCACGTGAATGGTTTCGAGAATGCCGCGTTTCACCGGCAGCAGATGCGGTGTGAAGACGAGATCGCCGGTAAACCCGCCCTCGCGCGACAACGACTGCTTCAGCTCGGCGAGATGGCGGTGCGTGTTGCCGATCGCGTAGGCGCGATAGTCTTCGGCAACTTCCCCGAACAGCAATTCGCGTTTGGGATTGCGGCCGGCGCCGGTGACCCCGGACGCGGCGTCGATGATGACTTCGCGCGAGGGATCGATGAGTCCCAGCTGGGCGAGCGGGATCAGCGCGATCAGCGCGGCGGTCGGATAGCATCCCGGATTGGCGACGAGCTCCGCATCGGCGAGACGCGGACGCGTGAACTCGGTCAGACCGTAGACGGCGTCGGGCGACAGCCGAAAGTCGGCGGACAGATCCACCGCGCGTTTGCCGCCCGCCCGCGCCTCATGGACGTAGCGCGCCGAGACCCCATGGGGCAGGGCGGACAAGATGATCTCCGCCTCCTGCCAAGGGGCGTCGTCGGCCTTGATCAGCTCGTGACCGTCGACCCACTCCCCGGCATTCGACTCGGCGGTCGCAAACGCGACCGTCGCGCCGGGATGCCCGTCCAGCAATCGCAGCAATTCCTGCCCGACATACCCGGACGCGCCCAGCACGCCGACCGGGATGGATGCATGATTATTCATTTGGGCGGAAAATTATGCAGACGCGGGAGGCAGCGCAATGGGGCCAGATGCAACGGGTAGGGGCGCAGCATGCTGCGCCCCTACATCACCACCACCCTACGTAACACGTTCTAGGCGGGGATTAGGGCGGTACGACCGCCCGACCTTGGCGCACGGCTTCCCCTCGAGCATCACGACATCGGCCGTAAAATCGAACCGACCCTGGAACAGGCTCGAGCCCACGCCGTACGCGTCTACGGGCACACCCTGCTCCTCGAACAGCCGGATCTTGTCCACGGTGAAGCCGCCCGAGACCACGATCCGCACCTGCGTGAAGCCCTCGGCGTCCAGTGCGCGCCGCACGTTCCAGACGAGCTGCGGATTCACGCCAGTCGGCTTGAACGTTCCCATCTGCGGAATGACCGATTTGTCGACGAGGGTTTCGGAGGTGTCGAGCCGGACGCCGTACAGCCGATCGCCGAGTGCCCGCGCCACCGCGAGCGAGCTTGCGACGCAGTCGTTGTCGAAATCCACGAGTGTGATCAGCCGAATCGACGGGTCGCTCTCCTCGGCGAACTTCCGAGACGCGAGCACGGTGTCGCCGCGATACGCGGCGATCAGCGCATGCGGCACCGTGCCGATGCCTTCGGAACCCCACCACGACGCCTGCGCATCGGTCGACACGCCGATCGCGCCGGCGATGTGGGCGGCGTAGCCGTCGCCCGTCTGCACCAGCCAGTGATCGTGGCGCGCCGGGAAGAACATCACTTCTTTCGGCTTCGCCGCTTCGACGACCAGGCGCGTGTTCGTGCCGACGCGCGTGCGTCGCGCCAGCACGCCGAGGTATAGCGTCTCGAGCACCGCGAAGGCGTCGTAGGGCCCCTCGATGAGCAGGACGGTCTCCCACGGCTCGATTTCGTCTCCATCATAGAGCGCGTGCACGACCAGCTCATCCCAGCGCTCGGCGCAGAGCTTCAGAATCGCAATCGCTTCGTCGATGCCGCCCAGGTAGGCGTGCGACTTGCCGAACACCTGCATGGTTACGCGCGGGCGATGCTTGTCCTTGCGTAATAGATCGCGCGCGCGCACGAAGTATTTGTCGGAGTAGTAACCCTCCCGCATTTTCTCGACGGGAAGGTGGAAGATCGCCGGATCGAGGCGCTTGCGCCGCGGAGCTCCCCCCATTCAGCGCCAGCCCGGCCAGGAAAAGGTCGCGACCAGCGTGTCGCCCGTCGGCAGCGCAAGCTGTCGTCCGACGTTATTGAGCCGTCCGCAGAGCGTGCCGAGCGGCTCCGTTCCAGCGGGGCGCGCGACGCGGAGGCAGACGACGTCCGCGTCGAGGGCGAGCGCACGCTCGCGTGCGGAGCGCGCCGGATCGGGTCGTGTGAGACTGACCACCAGCGTAGTCGCACGCCCCCGCAAGACGAGCTGCACGAGGCGCGGCGACTCTTCTGGCACCAGATCCATCGGTCGAGGGGCGCTCACCGTGTCGCCGCGCACGAGGTTGAAAATGACGCGGGCGCGCCTGGGCCGGACGACCGCTTCGAGACGGAAGTCGCGCGTGGAGTCGACGAGATCGAAGGCTTCGGCAGGACGGGCCTCGCCACCCGCGAACTCCCGCTCGAGCATGAGCTCCACGCGCAGCGCCTTCGTTGCCCCCGCTTGTCCTCGCTTGCCCGCGCCAAACGGGTAAATCCGCGCCGTATCACTCCACGCCAGCCGCACGAGGCGTCGGTAGCTGTCTTCCTCCCACAACGGCAATCCTCGCCGCGAGCGTCCCACCTGGCGGCGCATGAAGAATTCGCCGGCGAGGGTCACCGTATCGCCGACCGGCGTCACCTGAAAAAGCGCCTCGACTTCGGCGGTATCGGTCCGAAGGGTGAGGCGCATGTCGCTGTCCAGCGGACCGCTCACGGTGCCGCTCGCGAGGAGGCGCGGGGCAACGGACGCCGGCTCGATGACGCGAATCCGATAGGTGAGCCGGGTGCCCGGACCTTGGAGCGCGGACACCGCGAGGAGCGTGCTAACGAACGTCGATAGTCCCACGCGATTCCTCGAGCGTGCTGTCGCTGCCCGGCCCACCCCATTGGCGGTGGGCGACCCACCCTCCGACGACGCCCGCGCCGAGCGCGATCACGACCCAGAGGGCCAGCGTGCCGGCGCGAATCGAGGGACGCGGCACCACGAACGCGTGCGGATTGCCGGCCGACCGGGCCAGCGCGACGCGCACCTCGAGGTGGCTCGCGCGGGCGCCGGCGCAGTGGCCGCACGTCGCCAAATGCTTGGCGAGCGCCGCGCGCTCGACCAACGATAGTTCGCCATCCAGCTCGGCATCGATCTGCGCGAGCCATTGCTCGTGCGTGACGTCCGCTCCCGCCATCAGACCTCCTCTTTCACCCGGTACCGCAGGGCGCGGCGCTGCATCCAGCGCACGGCAAAGGCGTCCACCAGCGACCGCCACACGCGGTTCCACATACCATACTTGGTCGCGCCATGCTGGCGCGGCCGATGCCCGACCGGCACCTCGGTCACAGTGCCCCCTTGCATTTTGATCAACGTCGGCAGAAAACGATGCATGCCGGTGAACAGGGGCACCGCGTTCACCGCATCGGTGCGAAAGGCCTTCAGCGAGCACCCCGTATCCCGAATCACTTCACCGTTCAGCCGGTTCCGTACGCCGTTCGCGATCCGGCTCTGCAGCCGCTTCCAGGGCGTGTCACGCCGCGTGGCCCGGTAGCCGGCCACGGCGGTGGCGCCGGTACGTTGCAAGGTATCCACGAGCGCGGGAATGTCCGCAGGGTCGTTTTGCAGGTCGGCATCCAACGTGACGACCACCGGCGCGCGCGCCGCCCGAAAGCCGGCCGCGAACGCCGCGGTCTGGCCGGCATTGCGCTCGAAAGCGAGGACGCGCAGCTGGGGATGGTGTTGTCGCAGGGCCTTGAGTGCCGCGAGCGACCCGTCACTCGAGCCGTCGTCCACCACGATGACCTCGTAACTGCGGCCGGCGAGCGCGGCTGCGATCTCGGCGAGCAGCGGCGCGAGGTTTTCCCGCTCGTTGTACGCGGGCACCACGAGCGAAAGTTCCACGGGGTGAAAACGATAGCAAGTTGACAGTCGCTAGACGAGTGGGTAAAACCGTGCATGCCTGCATTCTGGTCGCGTCGCGACTTCCTGCGCTCGGTCGCCGGCGGCATGGCCGCGAGCCCGGTGCTCGACATTCCCCATCCGATGCGGCCACCACGGCCGCTGCCCCCCCCATCACGCTGGGCGGCGAAGCCGGTCGCGATCGCCAGCGCCAATGGCCTGCGCGCCGTGCAAAAGGCCTTCGACATGCTGCTCCAAGGCGCCGACACGCTCGACGCCGTCATCGAAGGCGTAAAGATCCAGGAGCTCGATCCGAACGACGACTCGGTCGGCTACGGCGGCCTGCCCAATGCCGAAGGCGTGGTGCAGCTCGACGCGTCGTGCATGCACGGACCCACCAAGCGCGCCGGCGCCGTCGGCGCGCTCGAGAACATCAAGACGCCGTCGGAAGTCGCCAAGCTCATTCTCAAGTACACGACCCACATCTTCCTCGTCGGCGAAGGCGCCAAGCGATTCGCGCTGTCGTTCGGCTTCAAAGAAGAGGATCTGCTCACCGAGCACTCGCGCGAAGCCTGGCTGCGCTGGCGCGCCAACTTGAATCCCAACGACAACTACCTGGACGTCCCCGACTCCGATCACCTCGTCGTCACGAAGACCGGAACCATCAACTGCGACGCCGTCACGCCACAAGGTGACCTTTCCTCAGTCACGACCACGAGCGGACTTTCCTGGAAGATTCCGGGCCGGGTGGGTGATTCACCCATTATCGGCGCAGGGCAGTATTGCGACAACGATATCGGCGCCGCAGGATCGACCGGACTCGGCGAGGCGAACATCAAGGTGTGTGGGGGATTTCTGACCGTCGAGCATATGCGGCGCGGCATGAAGCCCACCGACGCGTGTCTCGAGACCCTCAAGCGCGTCGTCGCCGGAACGGAGACTCGGCTCCTCGATGCCCAGGGCAAACCGAAGTTCGACCTGGTGTTCTACGCCGTCACCAAGCGCGGCGAATTCGGGGCTGCGTCGCTCTATCCCAACCATTTCGCGGTACACGACGGCACGGAAGCCAAGATCCGCGACACGGCGTACCTATTCACACGCGCTCCCGCCTGACCGTCCTACTCGTCGCGTTGGCGTCTCCACTCGCGGCGCAGACCGAGGCAAATTCGAAGCACGAATGGGTGGATCACCTCTACCCATACTTCTACTACAGCTCGATCGACGGGGTTTGGGGGGCCGGCCACTATGATTGGTCGAGTCCCATGGGCTTCGCCGAGCGGCCGGAGCCGAACTTTGGTCGCGTCGCGTTCGATGCCGGGGCCAGCACCAAGGGCAGCTATCTCCTCATCGCTGACGCACAGGCGCCCGCCTACTGGGATGGCTGGCGGGTCGGTCTGACCCTCAGTCTCACGCGCGCGAATCGCCTTGGCTATTACGGGCAGGGCAACACCACCATCTACGACCGCGACAGTACCGTCGGTCGCTCGTATTTCTATCGGGTGAGCCGCAAAACCGCCGGCGCCCGACTCGCCGTGCAGCGCAGGGTGGTGGGGGGCCTGCGCTTGCTAGTGGGCGGCACGCTCGAGCGCACCGCGTTCCGCGTGCTCCCCGGCGTGACCCTGTATCAACGTGACAGTGTTGGGCCATTCAACGATGCCGTCGCGCGGGCCGGTATCGTGTTCGATTCGCGGGATCTCGAGGCGGACCCGCACCGTGGCGTCTTCGCCGAAGCACTCGTCGGCCGAGGTCGGGGCTATACCCGCACCAGCGCCACGGTCCGGGCGTACGTCCATCCGCTCGAACGCCTGATCCTCGCGGCACGCGTCGGGGGTGAAAAGATGACCGGCACACCGCCGCTCGGGGCACAGCAGACGATGGAAACGAGCGAGGGTCCCATCGTGGCGATCGGCGGGTATCGCTCGCTGCGCGGCTATTACGACGCGCGGTTCGTGGGACCAGGGAAGCTGGTGGGCGGCGTCGAGGCCAGGTACGGGTTGCTGTGGGCACCGCGCCTGCTCGAGGTCAAGTTGTTCGCGTTCTACGATGCGGGACGCGTGTTTGGGCCTGGCGAGACTGTCCGGCTCACGACCGAAGGCCTGCACAAGGCGTGGGGCGGCGGCGTCGGAGCGTCGCTCATGCGGAATACATTGGTGACGTTTTTCGTTGGAAAAGGCACGGAAGGAACGGTCGTCACCTTCGCGACGACGTGGAGTTTCTAAGCCGTCACTTCCCGGATCTCGACACCCCGCTTTCTCAGCTCGTCGACATAGGCCTGAAATGGCACCGCGTCGTCCGGCGTGTACACACCGGACGACCCGACCCGGCCATCGACCTGCATCACGCCGGTGATCGCGAGGGAAAAGCCCGTCGTCCGCATCATCGCGCTGATACCAGTCGCCGCGTCATAATAGTCCAGCAGTTGCCAGGCGACGCGCCGGCCGTTGCGTCCCTGCACTTCGACACGCAAGGCGACGAGATCGGGGCCATTGAGCTTGGTGAGCTGCGGCGAAACCGTGGCGATGAACGCATCGCGTGGCACGATCTTCGTGCCCTTCACGCTCACCGGATCGAGCGATAACAATCCCAGCTCGCGAATCGGTCGCATGATCGCAACGTGCCCCGGATAGCGCAGGGTCTTGTACTCCATGGTGCGCACCCGACCGCGATACGCCCACGGCATGGTCGAAATGCCGCCACCGGTGTGGAACGCCTCGAGTGTACCGACCGGGCTCGGGAATTCGACCGCCTCGACCTCTGACAAGGCATCCACGCGCTCGGGCCGGCCTTCGCGCAGCACCCACGAAGGCGTCGTGTAATAGTCCAGCGCACCCTCGAGCGAATAGACGATCTGATAATTGAGCGGCGGCTCAGGTTTCTGCGGCAGCCCGCCCACGAAGATCTTCACGCTCTCGACGTCGCCGACGCGGCGGATGCCCTCGGCTGCGATGATGTTGACCATGCCGGGGGCGAGACCACAGTCGGGGATCACTGAGACATGCTTCCGCTGCGCGGCGGCATGCAGCGTCTTTTGCTTCTGGACGATTTCGGTATTGCCACCCAGGTCGGCGCAGTGCAGTCCCATGGCAACAGCAGCCTTGGCGACCGGATAACTGAAATAGTAAGGCAACGCGTTTAGGACCGCGTCATGTCCGCGCATCACCTTGCGGAGCTCTGGGGCACGTTTTGCATCGAGGCGGGCGGTGACCAGCCGCTTGTCCCGTTTCTTCTGAAGGAAGGCGGGCACATGGCGAGGCTGCAGGTCGGCCAGGGTGACGCGCTCGACGTCGGCGTGCCGCAGCAGATCAAAGGCGCAGGCAGAACCCTGCAGCCCAGCGCCCAGCACGAGCATGCGCATCCCTAGTCTACGCCTCCGATATGGTTGGGGATGAAGCGGCGGAAAGCTAGTAGATTCGCCACCGTGTTGCACCCCTCACAGCCTTCGACGCATACCGGCGCCGGCGAGCTCACGCGCCAGCGCCTGATTCGGGCGGCGCTGGAGCTGTTTACGACCCGCGGCTACCACGACACCACCACGGCGCAGATCGCCAAGAAGGCCGGGATCGCGGAGGGCACGATCTACCGGCACTTCGCAAGCAAGCAACAGCTGGTGAACGAGCTCTATCGCGCGGCGCAGCGGTGGGCGACGAAGGCCGTGCAGGAAGCCCTGAGAGATCCTGACGCCAAGGCGGCCCGGGCCCAGCTGACGGCCGTGGCTCACGGACTGATCGAAGGCGCGGCTGAGGACACGGCAGTCGTCAGGCTCGGATTGTTGGAGCGGCTCGATTCGGTGCTCGACGAGGAAAGTCGCAGGACGGCGCGCGAGTTTCGCGTAGCGTTGGAGCGCGTTGTGGCCGAAGGCAAAGCTCAGAACGCCGTGCGGACTGGGGCGGTCGAGATCTGGGCTGAGGTGTGGCTCGCCACGATCGGACACGCGCTCGAAAAAGTCGTCGCGGGCGATTGGAAACCGGGAGATACCGGCGTTCGACTCGTTATCGACGCGGCGTGGCGAGCGATTAGCGCGTAGCGCACTCTAGGCACGACGGAGTTCGAACAACGCGATCTCCGGTGGCACAAACACTCTCAACGGTACTCCGACCACACCAATCCCCCTGCTGACATAGAGCTGACTCGCCCCTTGCGTGAAATGTCCCATCACGTACTTGGTGATGAGCCGCCCGGGCGACCAGCCGACCACCGGCAAGTAGAACTGGCCGCCGTGGATGTGGCCGGCGAGGGTGAGGGGGATGCCGCGTGGGGCGGCGCCGTCGAAGGC